>CANQPT010000003.1 GCA_947625805.1 uncultured Clostridia bacterium | reverse complement strand
AGGCCGGCCGCTGTGCCGATCAGGGTCAGCACCGCGCTCTCCCGATAGATATACATGGCGCTCTCCGAATCAAAGAAACCGAGCACCTTGAGGGTAGCAAGTTCTTTTTTGCGTTCATTGATATTGATGTTGGTAAGATTATAGAGTACAACAAAGGCAAGCAGACCCGCACACAGAATCAGCACAATGACAATATAGTCGATATTGCCGATCAGATCGGCAAAATTTTTCTCGGTGTCCGCAAAGTCTTGCACCCGCACCACATCCTCGCAAGCCAAGAGTTGCCGGCAGAGTTCTCTTGCGTCCGTGCCTTCGGAAAAACGCACGAACACACAGTTTGATTCAACACTTTCGCCGAAAGCCTGCCGGTACAGCCCTTCCGTCAGATAGAGATATGAGCCGACGTAATTTTCACATACGGCGCTCACAGGCACCTCCCCGGTCACCCCGGCAAGTTCGACCGTAACCGTATCGCCTGCCGAGATACCGTGCAGGCGGGCAAATTTTTCCGTTATGATCGCGCCCGTTCCGTCCACGACGATCGTCTGCCCGCTCTGACGGTCACGAAAATTGACGATTTCGGTTAAGTCCTTTGCCGTGTGGGCCGCGACCAGGGTAATCTCAGCGCTTTCCCCGTCCTCGAGCACCCGTGCCGTTCCGTCAGAGTAGACAAAGATACCGCCTCCGCCGTTTTCCCGCTGCAAAAAGTCGGAGACCTCCCGGCTGTCCAAATCAGAGAGCACGGCGATCGCATCATAGCATAAAATCTCGTGAAACTGCATCCGGGCGATGTCCGCGATGGCATCGCGCAGACCAAAGCCGGTGAGCAGCAATGCGGTACATCCGGCGATGCCGATCACGGTCATAAAAAAGCGTTTTTTATAACGGATCAGATTGCGGGCGGTCACCTTCCATGAGAAAGAAAAGGCGTTCCACAAAAAGGGAATGTGCTCTAAAAACACCCGCTTGCCCGCTTTGGGGGCTTTTGGCAGCAACAGAGCCGCAGGTTTTTCCCGTAAAGAACCCAGCGCCGCCACCAGAGTCGCGCCTGTGGTACAGACAATGGCGGCCGCTCCCGCCGGAAGGGCATATCGCAGCCGGAACGGCGTTTGCAGCGCAGGCAGACGGAACATGATGGTATATGCCTGACTGATCACCCGCGGGAAGACCCGAAAGCCGATCGCCATGCCGAACAGTGCGCCCAACAAGCCCGCGCCGGAGGAATACAACAGATACTTGCTGACGATCCTGCCTCGGCCAAAGCCCAGACTTTTCATGGTGCCGATGACCGTGCGCTCCTCTTCCACCATACGGGTCATGGTGGTAAGACAGACCAGAACGGCAACCAGGAAAAAGAAGAGGGGAAAGACTTTGGCGATAGCGTCGACCTTTTCGGTGTTGTCGGTATAACTGCGGTAGGCGGTGTTGTCAGTGCGGCCGCAGACGTGCCACACGGGGGTTTGAAGAGCCGCAAGATCCTCTCGCACCCGGGCGATCTCATCCTGTGCACGGGCAAGTTCCGTCTCACCTTGCTCAATGGCCTTGCCTGTTTCCGCTATCAACTCGGGAGTCGCCGCTCCCGGCACGCCCGCGTCTGCCGCCGCACGCAAATTCTCATACACCGTACGCTGTTTTTCAAGGGCAAGTGCGTTCGCATCACATTCTTCCTGCGCCGCGCGAATCGCCGCTTCCCCCTCGGTAATCCACTCGTCATAGCGGGCCTGCGCGCGCTGTTTTCCCAGTTCTTCGAGCGTTTCGGTCAGCGATGCAACGCAGTCGTCGTATGCGGAAGAAAACGTATTTTCCCCCTGCGCACCGTCTATGGTAAGCAAAAGTTCGGTATAGACCTCATATGTAAAATCCGCATCAGTTACGTACACTTCAAAGGCGACCGAGCCGCTGCCGACCCCGGAGGATTCCTTGGAAACCGAGAGATAGCGCGGGCTTTCCACAATACCGACGACGGTAAAGGTTTCTTTTGCAAGATAGTCCCCGTCCGAGGCGACCAGGATCTCATCTCCGGGAAGGATCTCCAGATCCGAAAAAAGTGCACGCTCGACCGCACATTCGCCCGGGCACTCGGGAAGTCTTCCCTCGGTCAGCGTCAGGCGGTCGATCCGGTCATCAAAAGAAAGAAACCGTGCGGTATTGTCCTCCGAGCCGTCGACCGACACGACCGCGTCGAGAGAATACCCGCCCACGGCAAGGGATACGCCCTCTGCCTGCGCCACGGCGGCGAGATCCTCGGTTGTGAAGCCCGCATCGCACAGCAGACTGACGTCATAGAAGTGTGTCCGGTCATAGTAGGTGTCCATGGACAGGCGCATATCCGGCGTAGTGGCCATCAGTCCGGTTAAAAACCCGCACCCCAGAGCAACGATGGCAAACACGGCAAGAAACCGGGAGAGCGACCGGCGATATTCGCGTACGATCGTTTTGGTAAAGGCTTTCATCTCACCACTCGATCTGCTCAACGGACAACGGATGTTCGTTTATCCGCACACGTTCGACTTTACCGCTGCGCAGGTAGATGACCCTGTCTGCCATGGCTGCGATCGCCTGATTGTGGGTAATGACGATGACGGTTTTCCCGGTATTGCTGCAGGTGTCCTGCAATAATGCAAGAATGGATTTCCCGGTTTTATAGTCGAGGGCTCCAGTTGGCTCGTCGCACAAAAGGATCTTGGGATTTTTGGCAAGCGCACGGGCGATGGCCACCCGCTGCTGCTCTCCGCCCGAAAGTTGGGCAGGAAAGTTGTTCATGCGGTCGGCCAGACCCACATCCGAGAGCACCGTACGTGCGTCTAACGGCTCCCGGCATATCTCGGAGGCCAGTTCGACATTCTCAAGGGCGCTCAGATTCTGCACAAGGTTATAAAACTGAAAGACGAAACCCACGTCGTATCTGCGGTATTCGGTCAGTTTTTTGCGGTCGAACGCGCTGATCTCGCTCCCGTCGAGGGTGACCTTTCCCTCATCGCAGGTGTCCATACCACCCAAAATATTGAGCAGTGTAGTCTTGCCCGCGCCACTGTGGCCGAGGATGACCGCAAACTCGCCCGCCTCGACCGTAAAACTGATATGATCGGCGGCGACCACCCGCTGTTCGCCTGTCCCGTAATATTTACACACATTCTCTACTGTGAGAAAACTGCTCATTCAAACGACCCCTTTGCTCCTCTTAAAAAGACTGTCAGTCGATCACAGTTCCGTCCGGGTGGAACAGAGGCAGACGCTCCAGATAGATCAGATCTTCACGGTCCGCCGCCTCGCCCTCTGCCAATACGCACATCTTGCCGCAGATCTGGCCGCCGGCCTTTTGCACAAGTTCCTCCAGTGCGCGCAGGGATTCTCCGGTGGATACCACGTCATCCACGATCAAAATCCGTTTGCCGCGCATAAGAGCAGCGTCTGCCGTGTCGAGATAGAGTTTTTGGTCCTTTGCGGTGGTAATCGAACGGACCTCCACCTCGAACACGCCGGTCATGTATAACTTGGGAGCTTTTCGTGCAAGCATATATTTCGCGTCTTTATGCTGACGCGCCATTTCGTGAATAAGCGGAATGCCCTTTGCCTCGGCGGTGATCAGATAGTCGTATTCGGGCGCACGGCGCAAAAGTTCGGCCGCCGCCGCCTCCGAAAGTTCGGCGTCGCCGAAAATGACAAAGGCGCCGATGGACAATTGGTCGCTCACAGGGCAGATGGGAAGTCTGCGCTGCAGTCCCGCCACTGTCATAGGATATTCTTTCATTGGTCATTCCCCACCTTTCTATTTATTATAATTATACCACATCAAAATACCCGAATCAAGCGAATTTTTTGTCTTTATCCCGATTGCTTTGCGCGGTATTCTCTCGGGCAGACCCCTTTTGCCTGTATAAAACAGCGGTTGAAGGTACGGGGGGTGCCGAAGCCCGCGTCGTAGGCGATGTCGGTGATGCTCTTTTCCGTGTTTTTGAGCATTTCACAGGCGCTCTGAATGCGCAGGGAATTGATGTACTCCTTAAAGCCGATGTGCAGCTTTTCCCGGAACAGCCGGGAGATGTAAAAGCGGCTGATGCCCAGCACAGACTCGGCGTGCTCAAGAGAAATGTCCTCGTGATAGTTCTCATAGCAGTAGGCGACCACCTTTTTAAGCAGATTGCCGTCGTAACCCGCCCGCGGCTTTTCCGGCTGTAAAAGCGGGAGCAGTGAACACAAGAGCAGGGTCATATACGCCCGCACCTCGGCCTGCGCATAAGGAGAAGGATCAGCCTGGGCGGCACGGATCTTTTCGATCTGCTCGCCAAAAGAAGCCGGTACGCGCGCACGCTCGATAACCGGTACGGCGGGAATGAGCGAACGCAGGGTCTTGGCAAGATCCGGACAAAAATCGGCTGAAAAAATAATAATGTCATGCTGCGGCCGCTCAATGTCCAGATAATAGTGGATCTGATTGGGAAACGCGACAAACACATCTCCCCCGCGGGCAAGGCATTCCTTACCGTCGGCATGGCACATACTGCTTCCGTCACGCAAATAGACCAGTTCTAAGTGCGCGTGTAAATGCGGCGTGGGTCCCAGTCCCCTGGCCGAAGAAAAAATAAAGGGTGAATCTTTCGTTTCAAGGTCAAAATACATATGATTCTCCAAAAAGACAATTTTTGTCTTAAAAATCCTCCGTTATGTCTTGAATTATAATATACTATCATGTAAAATGCAAGTGGAAATGACTAATTTTTTCAGATAGGAGCAAAAATTATGTTGAAAACAGCATTACAGCTTTATTCCATTCGCACAGTGGTGAATAAAGACAACGTTTCCGACATATTCGCCCGCCTTGCGGAAATGGGCTACGACGGCGTGGAACTTGCCGGCACCTACGGCATAAGTGCCGAACAGTTAAAACAGGCGGCAGATGCGGCAGGTCTTGTGATCGTGTCGGCGCACATTCCGTTTACCGATATGATCGCCGATCCGCAGAGTTGGATCGAGTATCTCGAAAAAATCGGTTGTAAGCAGGCGGTCATCCCCCACATGGCACGGGGCAATCTGCCGGGCGGAGAAGGCTGGGCGCAAACCAAGCCGGGCTTCTTGAAACTTGCAGAGGTATTCGGCGGGGCCGGCATTACTCTTGCCTATCACAACCATGATTTTGAATTTGAAACGGTGGACGGCCGTGCGGTGCTGGATATCATCTACGATACCTTCACCCCCGAGCAGTTACAGACCCAGATCGACACCTGTTGGGTCAACGTGGGCGGAGTCGATCCGGTAACCTATGTAGGCAAGTACGCAGGCCGTTGCCCAACCGTGCATCTCAAGGATTTCACCGGAGTGAAAAACGGCTGCCCGTACGCTCTGATCGGCGTGGAAGATCAGAAGCCGGACGATACCGGGACGTTTGAGTTCCGTCCCTGCGGATACGGCGTACAGGACTTTCCCGCAATCCTGCGTGCCGTCAGAAAAGCAGGCGCAGACTGGGTGATCGTCGAGCAGGATGAGCCTTCCATGGGCAAAACGCCGCTCGAATGCGCACAAATGAGTATTCAATATCTGAAAGGATTGGAGAAATAAGAATGGACGACAATCTGAACAAATTCAAAGACGAGACCGAAGTCAAGGTCATTGATACCACCCGCAAGGTAAAGATCGGCATCATCGGTACGGGTTGGATCGCATCCTCCCACATCAACGCATACAAGAATATGCCCGATGTTGAAGTGGTGGCTTTAGCCGACTTGGTACCCGGCAAGGCGCAGGCTTTTGCAGAACAGTACGGCATTACCGGCGCACGCTGCTATCTCTCCGATGAGGAGATGTTAGCCGCCGAAAAGGATCTGGACGGCGTGAGCATCTGCACCTACAATACGCAGCACGCACCCTGCGCCATTCACGCGTTGCGTGCCGGCGTCAACGTCATGCTGGAGAAACCGTTCACGGTCACGCTGGGCGAGGCGATCGAGGTCATGCGTGTCGAGAAAGAGACCGGCAAGATCCTGACCATCGGCTTCCAGCCCCGCATGAGCGCAAACATGAAGATGATCAAGAAGATCGTCGACTCGGGCGAACTCGGCAAGGTCTACTACCTACAGGCAGGCGGCGGACGCCGCCGCGGTATCCCGACCCCTTTCGGCACCTCCTTTATCGCAAAGGACACCGGCGGTGTGGGCGCTGTGGGCGACATCGGCTCTTACTCGCTGGATATGTTGCTCAAGGCAGTAGACTATCCCAA
Source organism: uncultured Clostridia bacterium (assembly GCA_947625805.1). Classification (GTDB taxonomy): domain Bacteria; phylum Bacillota; class Clostridia; order Oscillospirales; family CAG-272; genus CAKSEI01. The sequence goes on along the minus strand of CANQPT010000003.1, from coordinate 78,404 downwards.
ACCGCTGACCGTTTCCGGTTACACCAGCGCATATTTCGGCAAGGATCCCGGTTACTATCCGCTGCATCCTGAGTATGCTTCCGCATTCGAGGTAGACGATTTCTCGGCGGCCTTTGTACGCTTAGAGGGCGACATTATCTTAGACTTCCGCATCTCTTGGGCCATGAATATGGACACTGCCGGCGACGCGCTGATCTTAGGTACAAAGGGCGGTCTGCGCATTCCGTCCACCGAGTGCTGGAACGGCGAGTTCGACCGTCCGCTCACCATCTACAAATATGCAGGCGGCCTGTCCGGCACACCGGTACAGTACGAGGTACCGCTTTCTCCGACCTCCAATCTGTTCTATGACAAGCTGCGCTCGTTTGTAGACGCCATCAAAGAGGGTGGAAAGGCAACCGTTCCCACCTCCGAGATCATCTACAATCAGGCGATCATCGACGGTATTGTCAAAAGTGCAGAACTCGGTCATGAGGTCGAGATTGTTATCCCTGAAATCTAAAATCATAGGTGACTGCGGCGGACGCTCATATTATAATCAATACGGGCGTCCCCCCCTTTCTATAGTTAGAAGGAGAAAAATCCATGAAGCTTGGTGTACTCATCAATTTATACGGTGCCCTGCCGCTTGCCGAGGCCATCGAAAAGGTGCAGAAGTTAGGCATTGAGGCGATTGAGATCGGCGCCGGCGGCTATCCGGGCAAGAACCACTGTGATCCTGCGGAGTTGCTTGCTGACGCGGGCAAACTGCGAAAGTTCCGGCAGACCATCGAGCGCAGCGGCATACATGTGGCCGCCCTCGCCGCTCACGGCAACCCGGTGCATCCCGATGCCAAAATCGCGGCTGAATATGACAGTGACTTTAAGAACGCAATTCTGCTCGCCGAGCAGATCGGCGTGGATACCGTCGTCGGCTTCTCCGGTTGTCCCGGTGACTGCCCGGACTCTGCCCTGCCCAACTGGGTGACCTGTGCTTGGCCGCCGGATTATTTACAAATTCTCGACTATCAGTGGAACGAGGTACTGATCCCCTATTGGCAAAAGACAGCGGCCTTTTCCGCCGAACACGGGGTAAACCGCATCGCCTTTGAGATGCACCCGGGCTTCTGCGTCTACAATCCCGCCACCCTGCTCAGGCTGCGCGAGGCGGTGGGCGATGTGATCGGCGCAAACTTTGACCCCAGCCATCTGATCTGGCAGGGCATCGATCCGATGGCAGCCATCCGCGCACTGGGCAATTCTATCTACCACGTACACGCAAAGGACACCAAGATCGACCCGTACAACAGCGCGGTCAACGGTGTGCTCGATACCGGCCATTACAGCGACGAGATCCACCGCTCGTGGATCTTCCGCACGGTAGGCTACGGGCACGACGCACAATACTGGAAGGACATGGTTTCGGCTCTGCGGCTTTCCGGCTACGATCGGGTGCTTTCCATCGAGCATGAGGATTCGCTCATGACCATTGACGAAGGTCTTGCTAAAGCAGCCGGATTCTTGCAGAACATTATTATACGCGAGCCCAAGCCGGGTACGATAGGCTGGGCATAAAGAAAGAAGCAAAACAGGCATGAAGAAAAATCTTGTAGTCATCGGATACGGCGGAATGGGCGCCGGATTCCATGTCAAAAACGCACTGACCAGCGACGTGGTAAACCTGCTTGGGGTATACGATATTGACCCGGCAAAGCAGGAGTCGGCAAGGGCACACGGCCTAAAAACCTATGACAGTCTTGACGCAGTGCTGACAGATGAACAGGTGGATCTGGTCACGGTCGCCATTCCCAACGACGACCACTATGACACGGTGGTACGCGCCCTGAAGGCCGGCAAGCATGTACTGTGCGAAAAGCCGGTGGCAATGAACTCAGACGAGCTCGATCGCATGATCCGCACGGCAAAAGAGGCCGGATGTATTTTCTCGGTACACCAAAACCGCCGCTGGGACGTGGATTATCTTGCAATGAAAGCGATCTACGAGTCCGGCAAGATCGGCGAGGTCTTTGATATCGAATCCCGCATACACGGCTCGCGGGGTATTCCCTCCGACTGGCGATGCCAAAAGAAACACGGAGGCGGCATGATGCTGGACTGGGGCGTACATCTGATCGACCAGATTTTGATGATCGTGCCCAAGCGCATCGAGAACATCTATTGCAAACTCGACCACGTGACTACCGCAGAGGTAGACGACGGCTTTCAGTTACACCTGACTTTCGAGGGTGGCTGTCGGGCGATGATCGAAGTCGGCACCTGCAACTTTATCGCCATGCCGCGTTTCTATATGCGCGGCAAAAAAGGAAGTGCGCTCATCCGCGACTGGCGCGAGCCGGCAGAGATCGTCGAGTGCACCCACTGGAGCGAGAGTGAAGTGCTTCCGGTGCAGACTGCGGCGGGACTTACCAAGACCATGGCGCCGCGGGATTTCGTGACCACAGAGTGCTACGCATGGGAACGTCCGCACAGCGACGTGCACGACTATTACCGCAATTTTGTGGACGCCATCGACGGCAAAGCCGAACAGTTTGTCACCCACGCACAGATGATGCGTGTCATGCGTGTTATGGAAGCGGCTCTCGCCTCCGGCGAACAAAACAAAGTGATCGCCTTTGATGACACGCTCTAAGAGACGGAAAATAAGCCGGTACCTTACGGCTAAGGAAAACACCATAGACCCGAAATTGTTCAGGTCTATGGTGTTTTTTGCATGAGATTACAATATATTTCACAAATCCCGCGAGGGATTAATTGGATCAGCGCGATTGTCCTGACGTTTTTATTTATGGTCCGGCTTTGCAAGAGGGGCGTCCAGACGTACCAGAATGGTATCGTCACCGATGCGCTCGATATTGCACCATGGAATTTGAATGAGATCCGGCTTTTTGAAACTGAACACCCGCATATCACCCGGGACAATGATCGATAGGATCTTTCCACAGGAAAGATCAATGGTAAGATCGCAAATGTAGCCCAGTTTTCGGCCGTCACAAACGTTGACAACCTCCTTTTCTTTCAGCCCATCCACAGAGCATCCGAAAACCTTTACAGGATGATGCATATGAGGCCACCGCTTCCCTCATTGATGATCCGCTGCAATGTCTGCCCTAACTTAGCGCGTGCGTCGTCCGGCATATGGGCAAGTTTTGTGTGCAGTCCCTCGTTGACCAGTTCGTGCAGGCTCTTGCCGAACATATTGGATTCCCAGATGGTGGTCGGATCCTCCTCAAACTCGTTGAGCAGATAGTTGACGAGATCCTCCGATTGCTGTTCGGTGCCCACCACCGGATTGATCTCGGTTTCGATATTTGCACGGATCATGTGGATGGAGGGAGCGCTTGCCTTAAGTTTGACGCCGTAACTTCCCTGCCGCTTGACGATCTCCGGCTCGGCAAGGGAAAGTTCGGAAATATCCGGCATGATAATGCCGTAGCCGCTCTGCTCCACCTGATCGAGCGCCTGAGCCACCGAATCAAAGCGGCGCTTCTGACGGGAGAGATCGATAATGGTGTACATGAGATCCTCCTGATCGCGGATGGAATACCCGGTGTACTCGCTGACCGTGGTGTAAAAAACGTCGTCATGCAGTTTTACACGCACCACGACCGAGCCGTCCCCCGATGCGACGCTCGCCACCTCGGCGGACTCTACCCGTTCGTCCTCCCGTAATTCCCCCAGAGCCTCGTTTACCTCGGAGATCTCGCGGATATTTTGGGCACAGCGTGTCGCCGCTCCGATCACCGCCCGGCGAAGTGGGTTTTCCTCTTCCAACAGGGTCAGCCATGCCGGCAGGTCAAATGCCAGTTCCTTGACCGGGAATTCGTCTAAAATCAACTTTAAGATCGAGTGAATATCGTCTGCACTCAGAGTCTGCACGTTGACAAGCGCAACGGGTGCGGAATATTTTTGCTCTAACGACATGGCAAGTTCCAGGGTCTGCGCGTCCTCGGGCGTGGCACTGTTGACCACCAGCACGAAGGGCTTGCCATATTTTTTCAGATCGGCCACGATCTGCTCCTCCGCCGGAACATAGTCCTCCCGGCTGAGTTCTCCGAAACTGCCGTCCGAAGTGATAGCGATCGCCACGGTAGAGTGCTCTTTGATGACCTTCATGGTACCAAACTTGGACGCTTCCTCAAACTTCATGGGCTGATCGCTCCAAGGGGTCATCACCATGCGCGGCTGTTCATCTTCATAATATCCAAGCGCGTTTGGCACCACATATCCCACGCAATCCACCAGTTTGACCTGCATGGACGCCGTCTCCCCGATACTCACCGATACCGCCTCGTCCGGGATAAACTTCGGCTCGGTGGTCATGACCGTCTTGCCTGACCCGCTCTGGGGCATTTCGTCGATGGCCCTCTCCCGCTCGAAGGGATTTTCAATATTCGGAATGACCAGCGTTTCCATAAATTTTCTGATAAATGTGCTCTTTCCCGTTCTGACCGCGCCGACGATTCCAATATACATCTGTCCGTCCGTGCGTTTTGCAATATCCTTGTAGACACCTGCGTCAATCATAAGCGTACCTCCGATCGTTCTTACAGTCATTGATATGACAAAAGCCGTAAGAATATGACCGAAAGAAAAAAGACTCAGAACAAACTCTAAGTCTTTTCCCCGGTATATTTATGCAGGATCAGAGTCACGGTGTAGGTATTCGCATTCGAGTCCGTTTTCAGTGTTCCGTTCATGCGTGCCATCAAGCGTCGACAACTTTTGAGGCCGATCTTGGTACTGGCGATCTTGAGGGCCGACCGATTGATTCCGTTGCTGATGTGCACCCGTACGTTATGCCGGTCGTTTTCCAGCCGGATGCGCACCGGTTGGGCAGGATCGCCGTACTTGAGAATATTGGAATAAATATTGTCAAATACGCGAAGCAACGAAGAAGAATCCGCCTGCAGCGTGAAACTCTGCCCGTTATCAAGATCCTCAAAGATAACCTCAAAGCCCTTTTCTTCCAGCATATAAGACTGCTCGGAAATCATCTGGGTCAGCAGTCCGTATCCGTCATACAACTCCGGCTCGATAGAGGTCGCTTCCTCTTCTTTGAATACGGTAAAGTAATCAAACAACTTATCCGACATGGTCTTGAGTTGATAGGCCTTTTCTACCGACTTCTGAATGTAGGTGTCCTTCTGCTCCTCGGTGGAATACACACCCTCGCTTACGATCTCCAAATAACCGATCAGTGCGGAGAGCGGCGTGCGCAGGTCGTGGGACATGGCGGTGATCAGTTCGCGGTTTGCGTCATATGCTTCCTTTTCCGACTGAAGCCTGCCCACCAAGGAAAGGCGCATATCGTCCACATTCTGCGCAAGAGATGCGATCTCGTCCCGACCTTTCACCGTGACGCTTTTGTCGATCATCCCGCCCTCGATCTGGGCGACCTCGCTTGCGAGTTCACTGATGTACTTGACGCGGTTTTGGCTCAGGTACAGGATCAAAAAAGCAAAGACAAACAGCGAAAGGAGCACCGAAATGAGCAACAGTAGGATCAGCATTCCCGAATCCGTGCCGACCGCGAGAAAGACGTTCAAGTCTTCATAGGTGATATAGACGTCAAATCGAGCATCAGAGCGCACCTCCAGCCGTCCATCGGTTGGCTCGGCGGGGGATTTGCGCGGCGCGGCAATCCAAAAGGCACGCACGGTATCCTCGCGGATGGCGGCAACCATCTCACCAAACCGGTCGGCCCCCGCGCTTTGATCGCCGGAAATCAACTCACGACCGTCGGGTAAAAAGCGGCCCGGGGCACTGTCGGCGGACCTTTGCCGCGGAACATACTCAATCTTACGGATAAAGGAGATCGTACGGTTATCCCAGTAGAACTCCTGCTCCCGCTCGTCGTAAGCATAACTGTCGTCTACGGGGTCGTCCGAATTGAAGATCAACTCATTCCCCCGGTAGATGTGCATGAATTGAATATCGTTTTTGTTAAACCATGCGGTCAGTGTGGACAGGTTTTCGCTCTTGACGCCGTTGCGTTCCACATAGGTTTGAAGATCGGAAAGTTTGCCCGCCACGTAGACGGTGGAAGAATACTTGTCCGTGATCCGGTCGGAAATGGCATAAAGAACGATAAACAGGGCCAAAGAAATGCCAAAGGAGCAAAACACGCAAGCAAGCAGTTTTACTCCGATTTTTGAACCGATCAGTTTTTCTTTTTTTGGTACTATGTGTTTTTTATTCAACACGGTATCCTTTTCCCCATACGGTCTTGACATATTTTGGGTTTTGCGGATTGTCCTCGAGTTTAGAGCGCAGTTTCCGGATATGCACCATTACGGTGTTGTTCGCAGTATAATAATAAGGCTCTTCCCAAATGCTCTCGTAGATATTCTGTACCGAAAAGATCCGCCGTTTGTGAGATGCCAGCAACAAAAGAATGCGATACTCAATATCGGTCAAAGCAAGTTCCGTATCGCCCCGCTTGACCTCATTGAATTCGGTGTTGATGAGAAGGTCCAGCAGCGAAATATAATTGTTGGCCTCCTTGGTCTTTCCGCTGTACACATAATATCTGCGCAACAGCGCCTTAACACGGGCCAGCAGTTCATTATAGGAAAAAGGCTTGGACAGATAGTCGTCCCCGCCCGAGGAAAAGCCCATCGCCTTGTCTGAGTCCTGCGTTTTCGCGGTTAAGAACAAAATGGGTGCCATGCTTCGCTCGCGGATCTGTGAACAGACCTTGTAGCCGGAGAGTCCGGGCATCATTACATCGAGAATGACCAGATCCACGGTTTCGTCCATAATCGCCAGCGCCTCCTCCCCATCCGAAGCGGTGACCACCTCGTATCCCTCTCCGGTGAGAAAGATAGAAATGACCTCGCGCAGATCGGGATTGTCATCGACGACCAGGATTTTATGTTTCATGCGCTTACCTCTCAGGCATACCGGTTACAACGGGAACAGACGAATTATTGGCCATGGGTTTATGCACGATCGGTTTCCACTCGACCTTGGCAAACAGGGCGTAAATGGAAATGGGAACATAGGTAAACATAAACACCGGAAAAGTGAATAGATACAGGATTTTCTTGTAGGCGGGACAGTGGATTTGCGGCCACTCGGAAATGACCGTGACCGTACCGATCAAGAAGAACAATGCGTAAAAACCAAGCGCCGCCTGCAAGAGTACGACGAGAAGATCATACAGCATGGGATCGCCCACCGCCGCAGCGTAAATAAACGCGGCCGCGTCCACAAGAAATAGAGTCAATGTACAGAGCATCGCGGGTGCGATGGTCATCATCATGTCAAAGCAGGCAAATTTTCTCTTTTTGAAAATGGAAAGAAAGAGTTTGCCGCCGTAATTTGCGAACACCTGATAAAAGCCCTTTGCCCAGCGCATACGCTGTCTTGCGGACTGCTGCATGGTGACCGGCTGTTCGTCGTACAGGATCGCGTCGTTGCAGTATCCGATGGTTTCCCCGCGAATAATATTGTCCACGGTAAATTCAATGTCCTCGGTCAGCAGGTCGTGACACCAGCCGCCGGAACGGCGGATAATCTCGTCGCTGATCAAAAAGCCCGTTCCCGAGATGGCACAGCTGGTGCCCAAGATCATGCGTGCGTTATTGAGATACCGTGCCTCCCGCAAAAACCACAGAGAGGACGCGGCGGACAGCCAGTTGTCCCCGTAATTCTTGGAATTGCGGTAACTGGTAATAATGCGATAGCCACGGTCAAAGACCGCGTTCATGCTCGCAATGTAATTTTCATCTAAAATATTGTCCGCGTCAAAGACAAAATATCCCTCGTACTTTCGGTCGTCAAAGCGGGAATAGATGATACGGAAAATATAATTGAGCGCATAGCCTTTTCCGATCCTGCGGGTATCGTTGCGGCTGAACACATACGCGCCCCTTGCCGCCGCGACTTCGGCGGTTTTGTCGGTGCAGTTGTCCGCGACCACAAATACGTCCACCAACTCTCTCGGATATTTCTGCCGATTGATGCTGTCGAGCAGTTGACCAATGACCGCCTGCTCGTTGCGCGCGGAAATGATTACCGCAAATTTGTGATTGTTTTTTGCCTGATACCGCCTCGGACGGCACAAAAGCGCCACCGCCATATAAAAGAACTGATAGGCAAAACACAGGGTAAACACGATAAACAGTATAAAGTTAAAGACAATAATCGTATTCATGGTACCTTTGGTGTCGATTCAGGTTTCGTGCGACGCACAAATCGACTGATTATAGTCTACTGCTGAAATCTTAAAATTCGCCTATCATATTTCTTAAAATTTCTTAATTTGAAAAAACAGGGAGGCTTACCGGGCTGCAATCAGTTTGAGCAGCAGTCCGTAGGTGCGCCCGATGGAGAGCAGATCGCCGCGCTCACGGGGAGTGTGGATATCAAAAAGATCCGGTCCGATGGAAATGAGATCCGCCTCCGGACCCAAGCCCTGCCGGATCATACCGCATTCCACGCCCGCGTGCATAGAGCAGAGGCGTGCTTCCCTGCCCCCGTACAACTTGCGGAAGGCGTCCTGATAGATGCGTGCAAGAGCGGAGTGTTCCTTCTTTTCCCAGCAGGCGTTATAGCCGCCCGTGATCAGTTCACACCCGAGCAGATCCGCAAGAATACGGTATTTTTCGGCATATTCCCGATGGTAACATTCGACGTTGAAGCGGAAGAAGTATTCGAGGCGCACGCAATCCTCATCCGTGCGCACCACTCCCAGATTGGAGGAGGCGAGCGGCATACCGTCCTCTGCCTGACACAAAACCCCTGCGGGAGCAAGCAAAACGGCCGACAGGATCCGTGCGCTCTGCCGGAAACTGAGCGCTTGTTCCCGCACGCCCTTGCGGTCCACGCGCACCCGTACGCCCGCGTCTGCCGGTCGGCAGTGGGCGCGCAGTTCGCGCTCAAAGTCCGCGGCGTGCTGCTTTAGTCGGTCGATGTGATCGCAGCTGATCAGCGCCGTGCACTCGGAGGTAATCACATTGTGCCGTGCGCCGCCGTCGATGGAGATCAACTGAAACGGTTTGTTTTGATATTCTTCCCACAAAAACCGCGCCATACACGCATTTGCATTGTGCAGACCCAAGTGAATATCCGCTCCCGAATGCCCGCCCGCAAGGCCGCCGATGGTGATCTTGGCGGTAGGATGAACATTGTGTGCATAGGTGTTTGCAAAGCGGTAGGTGAAATCCGCACCGCCGGCACAACTGATCACGCACTCCCCTTCTGCTTCCGAATCAAGGTTGATCACCCGGCGGGCGGAAATGCGGGAATAGTCAAAGTTCTGCGCTCCGGTCATGCCCCGCTCCTCATCCACGGTAAACAGGCACTCAACCGGTCCGTGCTCCAGGGTGGGATCGGTCAGAACTGCCAACATCATGGCAACCGCGATCCCGTCGTCCGCCCCCAAAGTAGTGCCGACAGCACTGACAAAACCATCCTGAAGCCGCAGTTTGAGCGGATCGCGCTCAAAATCGTGGGTACTGTCCGGATCTTTCTCGCAGACCATATCGGTATGCCCCTGCAAAAGCACGGCGGGAAAATCCTCAAAGCCGGCCTTGGCGCACTTGCTGACCAATACGTTGTTGTAGGAATCGCGGTAGACCGACAATCCCGCTTGACGCGCAGTGCGCTCGATATAATCGGCGATCGCCTTTTCGTTTCCTGATCCGTGCGGAATGGCACAGATCTCCTCAAAATAGCGGAATACATCTTCGGGATAATAACCGTTTATTACACTCATTGCCGCCTCCAAATATGCGTTGAAATACAAGAAAGGCTTCCCCCGGGGGAAGCTGTCGCCGCAGGCGATTGATAAGGGTCGGACTTCGGAAGAGGGCAAAGTGCATCAAGAACGCCCCGGCAAAGAAAATCTTACCCGCACCCTCTCATCCGTCCCGGCCGCAAAAACCGCTCCCGATCCACCTTCCCCCGAGGGGGAAAGCAAGCGGTCGGGGTTTCAATCTCCGTAGCCGTTCGGATGGCTTTCGTGCCATTTCCATGCGGTCGAGATAATCTCCTCGATCCCATATTTGCGTTTCCAACCCAACAGACGCTCGGCTTTGTCGCTGGATGCGATCAGCACCGGCGGATCGCCCGGCCGACGGGCCTCAATTTTTGACGGGATCGGCCGCCCTGTTACCCGTTTTGCAGTTTCAAGGATCTGCAAATTGGAATATCCGCCGCCGCTTCCCAGATTGAACGCATCCGAGCAATTCTTTCGCATCATGTATTCAAGTGCTAAAATATGTGCGTCGGCAAGATCTGTCACATGGATATAGTCCCGCACGCAAGAGCCGTCCGCAGTCGGGTAATCGTCACCGAAAATGCTGATCGACTCCCGTCTCCCGGCCGCCGCCTGCAGAACAATGGGGATCAGATGGGTCTCGGGGCGGTGATCTTCGCCGATCTTTCCCGACGGATGAGCGCCTGCCACATTAAAATACCGCAGGCAGATGCTGTTAAGCCCGTAAGCCGCGCCAAACCACTTGAGCATCTTTTCCATTGCCAGCTTGGTTTCGCCATAGGTGTTGATCGGGTTTTGGGGCGTCTTTTCCGAGATCGGGATCTCGAGCGGTTCCCCAAAAGTCGCGGCAGTGGAAGAAAAAACGATATGATTGACGCCGTTTTTCACCATACTGTGAAAGAGGTGCATACTCTCACACACGTTGTTATTATAGTATTCGTAGGGCTGGCTCATGCTTTCTCCCACCAAGGAAAAAGCCGCAAAATGCATCACGCCGTCGATCTTGTTCTCGGCAAATACCCGGTCCATGAACTGCTCGTCGCCGATGCTGCCCACGTATAATTTTGCATCTCCTACCGCCGCCCGATGGCCCTTGACCAGATTGTCTACCACGACCGCCTGATGCCCTCTCTCACACAGTGCTGCGACCGCGTGGGATCCGATATAGCCCGCGCCGCCTGTGACGAGTATATTCATTATTTGTTCTCCTTACCTGCCATAAAACGCCCCATTGCCTCCCGCATCTGAGCCGCGTTCTGCTCGGGGGATGAGGGGTTACAACCGGCCCACGCGCCCGACTCGCTGGACGCACGGAACTGCTGCACGGTGGCAGCACGCATGGGGGTCAGCATTTCGATGTGAAAATGATAACTGTCACGCACATCCTCACCGTTTACCGGTGCGTTGTGCATACAGAGCATATACGGAAATCTTGTGTCAAACAGGTTGTCGTACATACCCGTGATTTTTTGAATGATGTCGCCCAAATTGACACGCTCGCGTACGGTAAAATCACTCAAATTGTTCTTATGCCGCTTGGCGCTGATCATGATGCCGTAGGCATACTCGGAAAAGAACGGAATATAGGCGATAAAGTCCTCGTTCTCATAGATTACCCGCTCACCGAAGGCGATCTCCTCCCGGTTCATATCACAGAACAGGCACCTTCCGTTCTGCTCGTAATATTCCTTTGCATTCTCCGCCTCGAGGGCGATCTTCTTGGGTAAGAACGGATAGGCGTAAATCTGCCCGTGGGGGTGCGGCTGGGTCACGCCCACTTCCTCGCCGCGATTCTCGAAAATAAAGACGTATTTGACCTCGGGGTCAGAGGAAAGTTCGGCAAACCGCTCGCACCAAAGGTCAACCACCTTGGTCATATGCTCGGCCGACAGGCCGTAGAGGGTCCCCTCGTGCTCGGGGGAAAAGAGAATGACCTCACACTTGCCGTAAGCGGGAGCAACGTCGTATAATCCCTTTGCCCCTGCGGTCATGGGTGTGTCCGGCTGTGCCGGGGTCATTGACAGCGCGGGAAAATCGTTGTCGTATTTTAATACCGTGTACTGTTCCGGAACCTTACCGGAGCCGGGACAAAAGGGACAGTAGTCCTTGGGCATATTGGGGCGTTTCGCCCTGTTTGAGATAACCATGACCCAGTCTTTTGCCATGGGATTCCACCGTAATTCCGCCATTTCTAACTCCTTGCCTGCATCAATCTGTAACGCTGTTTTATAGTATTATAACATATTATATGACGGAATTCAACAAGCTGTCTTAAGAAATTGTTAAGATTTGTTAAGAAATTTTAAGAATTAGAAAAATATGCCAAAACTACTGCTTTGCAGCACCCGAATCGAGATAATCCTGCAAGATAATCTGTGCGGCGAGAGTATCGACCACTCCTTTCCGGCGTTTGCCGCGTGTACCCGTGTGATCGAGGAACTCATGCGCTTCGGTGGTGGTGCAGCGCTCGTCAAAAAGTACGACCGCAAGACCGCTTGCCTCGGAGAGCAGCCGGCCGAACTCTTTTGCGCGCTGTGCCCGCGGTCCGACCGTACCGTCCAGGTTGAGCGGACAGCCCAGCACAATACGCCCGCACCCGCGCTCTTTTGCAATCCCGGCGATCTTGGCGGCAAGGGCGCGTTTGCCGTCCGCCGTAACCGTGCAAAGACCGTTTGCAAGAAAGCCGGCAGGATCGCTGACCGCAAGGCCGGTGCGTTTGTCCCCGAAATCCACGCCTAAAACCCGCATGGTATTCCTCCCGTACGCAGGGCGATCACGCCCTCCGCCGTCGCGTCCACAAACGCAAGTATATCTGCGTATACTTCTTCCCGGTTGATCTCATTTAACACCTCGTGGCGCGCCTCGGGATAGAGTTTGAGAGACAGTTCGCAAATCTCCTGCCCGCGCAGGCGCTCGTACACCCGGCGCACGCCCGCGCCGTATGCGCCCACCGGATCGTTTTCTCCGGAGATCAGCAGAATAGGCAGGTCCTGCGCCACCGAGCGAAACCAATCGTCGGAATTGACCTCGCACAGCATGGAAAACATATCCCGGTATCCGCCCAGCGTAAAGGGAAAGGTACAGTTGGGGTCAGCCTCATACTGCCGCCGGATATCTGCGTCCCGGGTCAGCCATGCATACTTGCCCTGTCCGCGGAATCGTTTGGTAAAACTGCCGTTTACCATGTTTGCAACCAGCGGACTGATCGCGCGGCCGCCCCGTATGCGCCCAAGCACGGAAGCAAGCCACAGGCCCATCCGCTCGACGCTGCCGCCGCCGGAGGTGCCGCTTAAGATCACGCCGTCGATATGATCGCGGCAGCGCACCATATATCTTCGTGCAATAAACGAACCCATACTGTGTCCCAGCAGGATATACGGAAGATTGGGATACTTGCCGCGGACCATCCGGTTGAGCGCATCTACATCCGCGCACAAATGGTCGGGGCCTCCCTGCTCTGCGAAATAACCGCGGACGCCCTCCGGGCCGCTCTTTCCGTGCCCCAGATGGTCGTTTCCGCAGACGATCACCCCCTTCTCGGTAAGATACCGCGCGAACGGAATATATCGGTCAAAAAACTCGGTCATACCGTGGCAGATCTGTACCACCGCCCGGGGAGTGCCGTCCGGATAAAGAATGCGATAATAGATCTGCGACTGTCCGTCGTGGGACAGATACCGTCCTGTGGTCTCTTTGCTCACAGCCAATCTCCTCCGTCATCTTCTTCACCCCGCAAAAGGTCCGGACAGTTGACACGCGCGAACCGATCCACCTCCGCCGCATCCGGTACGGACGCCAATTTCCCCTCGCGAGAGGCGGTCAGTGTGCCGACGATGTTTGCATATCCGCAGGCGGCCTCATATTCGCCGTGCTGTAAATAATGGGTGATATACGCCACGTCAAAGGCCGCGTCCGCAAAAGCGGCGTCCTCCGGTTGGATGGCATATGCGGGAATAATCTTATAATATTTCCCCTGACTGATATAAACGCCTTTTTCTCCCCGTTTGATGATCACACAGCGAGCGCCGGTCCTGTGCTGCATCTCCACCGTGGCCTTCATGCACCCCTCGGGAGAAGCCGCGCGGACGCCGATATACTGAAAGACCTCCTCCTCAGAAAGGAAAAGCGTATCGATCCCCTCCAACAAATCAAAAGGGAAATCCCGCCGCACGGGGGAAAGAGACAGGAATGCGGGGATCTTTTTTGCTTTCGCAAAACGCGCCGAGGCGATTACCACCTCATAGGGTACGTCAAGATTCAGATATACCGCCTCAGGAGAGCAGGAAAAGGCACGCTCTGCATCCTTCATGGACAAAGCGCGTCCCGCTCCGGGAAACAAGATCTCGCGGGCACTGCTCTGCTCACACAGACGGGTGCAGACCGCAGTCTTTTCTCCCCGGATCTCGCTCAAAAAGCGGATATCCACGCCGTTTTTACTGATAAATTCACGCATCCGCCTGCCGTTTGGATCGCTGCCGACCCTGCCTAACAGAATCGCGTTCCCGGCCAGTTTACCCGCCGCGAGAGCCGCCTCGGCACCTCTGCCGCCGATGCTCTCGCTGTATTCGCCGGCCCGTGCCGTCTGTCCGGCCATGGGAATCCCGTTTATCTGGATTTCGTTCTCTAAATAAACGCCGCCGATCACAAGAATCCGTTTTTTCACGCTGCACCTCCGCATATAGATTTCCACACTTTCCCATAATGATTGTATCACAAAAACAGCATAAAATCAAGGGAGAATGTAAAATCCGGCCCTGTTCATAGTTCCGTTTCCCTTGACAGACGGGGACGGGTGTTGTATAATTTCATATTGTAAGGTAGGTATACGAATGAAAAAAACAATTCTTTCCATTCTCGCGCTCCTTATCGCCCTGTCCCTGACCGCCTGCTCCGGCGAAAACTCGGACGAGCCTCAGGGAATGCAACGCATCTCGAACGAATATGTGGACTACAACCTGTTTGTGCCGGACAAATGGACACCGGAAACCTCTACCGGAGTGATTACCGCCAAGTACAGCGACTCGGTTTTGGTCAACGTCTCCATGACCGCCCTGCGCCTGCCCGACGATATCGGCACCCCCGAGGAGTATTGGGAATCTTTCAAAGAGGATTTCGGTACGGTCTTTGACGAGTGGGAACTTCTTTCCGACGAGGCGACCACGCTGGACGGTCATGCCGCCCACCGCTATGTATACGCGGGCTATCCGCTGGGTCTGGACGTCAAAGTGCAGTACGCGCAAACCGTGTGTATCCGAAGCGGGGCGCTCTATCTGTTCACCTACACGGCCGAGGAGCAACAGTACGAAAAGTATCTGCCTGATGTGGAACAGATGCTCGAGCATTTCTCCTTCAAAAACTGACAATGCAGGAAATCTATTTAGACAACAGCGCTACCACGGCTCTCTGTCCTCAGGCGATCACCGCCATGGAAACGGTCATGCACCGCGTCCACGGCAACCCTTCCTCCATGCATGCGGCAGGGTGTGCCGCCGAGCAGATCGTCCGGCAGGCACGCGCTCAGGTGATGCGAGCGCTGGGAGTGCAGGAGCGGGGCGCGGCGCTTGTGTTTTGCGCCTCCGGCACCGAGGCGGATAATCTTGCCCTCACGGGCGTAGCGCACGCAAAAGAAAAATTCCGCGGCAGCAGAATCGTGCTCTCGGACAGTGAACATCCGGCGATTGAGAAGACCGTACAGGCCCTTGAGGCCGAGGGTTTCGAGGTGATCCGCATTCCCACCCGCGGGGGCGTGATCGACCCGGACAACCTGTTGCAGGCGGTAAACGAGCGCACGCTTCTTCTCTCGATCATGACGGTCAACAATGAAACCGGAGCGGTCTATGACGTAGGAGGGCTTTTCCGCGCGGCCAAAGCCAAAAATCCCGCGCTCATCACCCACACCGACGCGGTACAGGCATTTTTGAAAATTCCCTTCAACCCACAGCGTATGTGCGCAGACCTTGCGACGGTCAGCGCTCACAAGATCCACGGCCCCAAGGGAATCGGCGGACTGTATATTGCGCCGCAGATCCTCAAAGCAAAAAATATCGCGCCGGTCATTTACGGCGGCGGGCAGGAAAGCGGACTTCGCTCAGGCACTGAGAACACGGTGGGGATCGCGGGTTTCGGCGCGGCGTGCGAGGCGGGTTTTGCAACCCTTGCGGAGGACGTGCGCACCATGCGCACACTGCGGGACCATCTTATAAAAGTTCTTTCCCCCGAAATTCAGGTCAAACGTCCCGTGAAAGAGTGGGCGCCGCATATTGTCAATATCACCCTGCCCCACATCAAAAGCGAAACCATGCTCAACCATTTGTCCGCGCAGGGGATTTACGTTTCGGCAGGCTCCGCCTGCTCCTCTCACGGTAAAGCGGACAACCGTGTGCTGACAGCTTTCGGCGCAAGCACGCAGGAGGCGGACTGTTCTCTGCGTATCAGCCTGTGTGCGCACAACACGAAAGAGGAGATCGACCGAACGGCGCAGGCCCTTTCCGACGGGATCCGCCGCCTGGTCCGGATAGATTCCTAACGCATTTTTTGCCAAAAAACTTGCAATTTGGGCGCATATGTTGTATAATTCTTAATATGTAATGCTTTCTCATCACTTTGAGAAAGCAATCACATCATACGAAAGGAACCAACCACTATGGGAAAAGGCAATCGCGTCAGAGCCGAGCGCGCTGACGAAAGAAAAGCAAAAAAATTGGCCGCAGCCAAAAAGGCAGCCAGAGAAAGACTGTATCATAATCTTTCGATTGTGATCGCCGTCGTTCTGGTCGTTGCGATCCTCTTCTCGCTGGCCTATACCGCGTTTTTCAAGGACATGATCGGCAGCAAGCGTTTACACGATGTGACTCCGTCCGCGTCTACGAATTACAGCATCAACGGCGGACAGATGTCCTACTTCTTCAATTACAATCTTCTCAATTTTGTCAATCGGTACAGTTCGTCCATCAGTATGTTAGGATTGGATTTATCCAAGCCGCTGACCGAGCAGGAATACGCAGAGGGCACCTCATGGTTTGACTACTTTGCAAACGCTTCCTTTGAGAGCACGAAAGAACTGCTCGTGCTGTGCGAGGAAGCAAACACCCGCGGTATCACGCTGGACGAGGACGATCAGGCAGAAATCGGTCATTCCATGGAAGAGTTACAGCAAGCCGCAGACGGCGAAAAAGTTTCACTGGAAGAATATATTGAAAACTACTACGGCAAATATGTGACCGAGGCAGACGTACGCTCCTGCCTCGAGATACAGACCCTTGCAAACAAGGTATACACCGTGCTCTACGACGAGCCGGAATATACCGACGAGCAGATTGCCGCAGAGTGTGAAGACAATCCGGAGAATTATTATTTCTGCGATTACAAATCCCTGCAAATCAAAGCAGAATACCAAGATGACGCAGACGAGGACGCCATCGCCGAGGCGAATGAGCAGGCAAAAGCAGAGGCCAATGCCATTCTGAACGCCGCTACCAGCGAGGAGGCTTTCGACAGTGCGGTCGAGGACTATTACCGCGCACACAATGAGATTGTCGCGGACGATGCCGAAGATCAAGAGGATGCAGACGACGCGGAAGATGCGGACGATGCGGACGATACCGCAACCATGACCGAAACCGAACTCAAAGAAGCGCTTGAAGAAACTCTGACCGAAGAATCCGCCTACACCACCGACAACGATTTCGGCAAGTGGGCATTTGAACAAGACGAGGACGGCAACTATCTGCGAAAAGCAGGAGATACTTCCGTCATTACCGACGAGGAAGAAGAAACCTATACCGTATACTACCTGCTCAAACCCATGTACCGCCACGACTACACGACCAAGAACGTGCGTCATCTTCTGATTACCGTGGATTCCTACGACAGCGCGCACGGTCTGCCGGACGACGAGGCCAAGGCAAAGGCAGACGATCTGCTGGACTCCTTCCTTGCAGGGGATGCTACAGAAGATGCTTTCGCCGCTCTGGTAAAAGAGAATACCATGGACGAAGGCTCTGCTGAAGAGGGCGGTCTGTACGAAAACGTCCGAAAGGGCACAATGGTAGAAGAATTTGAAGACTGGATCTACGATGAGGCAAGAAAGCCCGGCGATACCGACGTAATCGACACCGACTACGGATATCACGTCATGTACTTTGTGGGTGACGGCACAGCCGCATGGGAGGCAGAGGCGGAAAGTTCTCTTCGTTCCGCAGACTACGACGAAACCTTTGAGGCTCTCAAAGCAAAATATGCCGTTACCGAGGACGATCAGATGATCAAAAAGATCCATCCGATCTCACTTGGCTAACAGTCACACAGCGCCCGGATGCGATCTGCATTCGGGCGCTTTTTTGTCTTATGCTCGATCCGGTTTGCAACCGACTGAAGTTCGCACCTCATGTGCTCAGGAAATGGTAAAAACCCTCGGGAGTGCAAACGCACTCCCGAGGGTTTTCTTTCAAAGTTTTTGGGGGTCTTAGGGGGCTTTTTACAAAAAGCCCCCTAAACTAAATTCAATTCATTATCTTGCGGCGTCGTCCACGTACAACTTGCGTACTGCGTTCGGGTCAGCGGCCGGTTTCGGTTGCTCTTTCGGCTGCGGGTTGTCGCGGTTCTCAAAGAACTTCTGCGCGACCTGCGGGAAGAGCGCATAGGAGAGCACATCTTCCTCACAGCGTGCCCACTGCTTGCATTCCTCGCGGTACTTGTCAAGTTCGGGAGCAATCAGATCGGCAGGACGGCACTCGATCGGTTGCTGATCGCCGATGGCCTTCTTGCGGATCTCCTCGTTGACCGGGCCGGGCAGACGGCCGTATTCGCCGCGCAGCATGCCCTTGGACTCTTTGGTGAACATCTTGTAGCGCTCACCGGCCAGCACATTCAGAACCGCCTGACTTCCCACGATCTGGGAGGTCGGGGTGACCAGCGGCGGATAGCCGTAGTCCTCTCTGACCCGCGGCACTTCCGCCAGCACCTCGTAGAAGCGATCCTCCGCGTTTGCCTGCTTGAGCTGGCTGAGCAGATTGGAAAGCATACCGCCCGGCACCTGATAGAGCAGGGTGTTGGTATCCACACTCAGCACTTTTGGATCGAGAATGCCGTCGCGCTTCAGACGGTTCGCGACCTCCCGGAAGTGAGAGGCAATCTCGGAGAGCAGCTGCAGGTCAAGTCCCGTGTCGCGCTCTGTGCCGCGCAGAGTGGCGACCAAACTTTCAGTGGCAGGCTGGGAGGTTCCGTTTGCAAGCGGAGAGAGCGCGCAATCGACAATGTCCACACCGGCCTGTGCCGCCAGCAGGTTGGTCATATCACCCGTACCGCTGGTGTTGTGGGTGTGCAGGTGGATCGGTACCGGAACCGCCGCTTTGAGTTTTTTGACCAATGAATGGGCAGCATAGGGCAACAGCAGGTTTGCCATGTCCTTGATGCAGATGGTGTCCGCCCCCATCTCCACCAGCGTCTTGGCCAGATCCACAAAGTAGTCCTCGTTGTGCACCGGGCTGGTGGTGTACGAGATCGCAGCCTCGCAGATGCCGCCGTATTTCTTGGTATACTTGATCGCGCTCTCTAAGTTGCGGGGATCGTTGAGCGCATCGAAAATACGAATGACGTCAATGCCGTTCTCGATGGATTTTTTGCAGAACGCCTCAACCACGTCGTCAGCATAGTGCTTGTAACCCAAAATGTTCTGTCCGCGGAAGAGCATTTGCAGACGGGTGTTGGGCAAGGCCTTGCGCAGAGTGCGCAGGCGCTCCCA
Organism: uncultured Clostridia bacterium; assembly: GCA_947625805.1. Taxonomy (GTDB): domain Bacteria; phylum Bacillota; class Clostridia; order Oscillospirales; family CAG-272; genus CAKSEI01. The sequence goes on along the minus strand of CANQPT010000003.1, from coordinate 58,938 downwards.
CGGATCCTCGTTCAAAAAGCGCAAACAGGAATCGAAGGTTGCCCCTCCCCAGCACTCAAGCGACCAATAACCGACCTTGTCGAGTTTTTCCAGGGCGGGAAGCATATCCCCAATGCGCATACGCGTCGCAGCCTGGGACTGATGTGCGTCGCGAAGAATAGTATCTGTAATATACAGTTTGTTTGCCATAGGTTACCTCCAAATCAAGAGAACAGTGCCAACAGCACGCCTGCCGCGATGGCAGAGCCGATGACGCCCGCGACGTTCGGACCCATTGCGTGCATGAGCAGGAAATTCTTGGGATTTTCCTTCTGTCCGACCGTCTGGGAAACACGCGCCGCCATCGGGACGGCGGAAACGCCGGCCGAGCCGATCAGCGGGTTGATCTTGTTCTTCAAGAACAGATTCATGAACTTGGCGAGCAGCACGCCGCCTGCCGTACCCAGACCGAACGCAACCACGCCCATGACGATGATCTTGATAGTCTGCAGCGACAGGAAGTTTCCGGCTGTTGCGGTCGCGCCGACCGATATGCCTAAGAAAATCGTAACGATATTACACAGTTCATTCTGCACCGTCTTGGACAAACGTTCTGTCACGCCGGACACATTGAACAGGTTACCTAACATCAGGCAGCCAATCAGCGGTGCGGCGGAGGGCACGAGCAGAGCCACGAAGATAGTAACCACGATCGGGAAGATGATCTTCTCGGTCTTGGAAACCTCGCGCAACGGCTTCATGACGATCTGACGCTCTTTCTTGGTGGTAAGCAGTTTCATGATCGGCGGTTGAATGACCGGAACGAGCGCCATGTAGGAGTATGCCGCCACCGCAATCGGGCCGAGCAGTTCAGGAGCAAGACGGGTGGTGACGAAGATAGCAGTCGGGCCGTCCGCACCGCCGATAATACCGATCGACGATGCCTGTGCGGGAGAAAAGCCCATGGCAGCGGCCGCAATAAAGGTCACGAAAATACCAAGCTGAGCCGCCGCACCCAGCAACAGGCTCTTGGGATTTGCGATCAGCGGACCGAAGTCGGTCATCGCACCCACGCCGAAGAAGATCAGGCAGGGGTAAACGCCGGCCTTGACGCCGATGTACAGTACGTCGAGCAGTCCCCCGTCCCGCAGAATGGCGCCGTAACTGTGATAATCCACATGCTCGGGGTTTAAGAAATTGTTCCACAGATCTGCATGGTACATCTCGGCGCCCGGCAGGTTGGTGAGCAGCATACCGAACGCGATGGGCAGCAGCAGCAGCGGCTCAAACTTTTTGACAATCGCGAGGTACAAAAGTACGCATGCGATCGCAATCATAATGAGATTTTTCCAGTTATCGCCCTGCGAAAACATAGAAAATCCCATCTGAGCGATGAAATTCTTTATTGCTTCCATGGAACGCTCCTTATGCTATTGTGCAGAGCAGAGCGCCGGTCTCGACCGCAGCGCCTTTAGCGACCGAAACGGTGACCGTACCGTCACAGGGAGCGAGGATCTCATTTTCCATCTTCATGGCCTCAAGAATCATCAGCACGTCGCCTCCCTTGACTGCCTGACCGTTCTGTACGTTGACCGCTAAGATAGTGCCGGGCATCGGAGCGTTGACCTTCTCACCGCCTGCGGGCGCTGTCGGTGCGGGCGCCGCTGCGGGGGCCGCCGCCTTGGGGGCGGGAGCGCTCTCCGCCATCTCTTCAACGGTAATCGCGTATTCGGTTCCGTTCACGTTCACAAGATACTTTTTCATGATTATTCACCTCGTAATTATTTCTTTTCGATTTTGACAATGCGGATACCCGCCGCGTCCGTGCCGGACGCTTCTGCGATCGCAGCGGAAACCGCCGCGATAAAACTGCCCCTGTCGGGGATTTCGGCGGAGCCGGCCGCCGCAGGCGCGCTTGCGGAAACAGACGCGGGAGCGGGAGTTTCCTTAATCAGCGCCTTGCAGATCGCGCCCATGACCGTGCACACAAGCACCAGCCCGATCAGACCCGCAAACACCACGCCTAAACCCATGAGGATCACGGTCAGGTTATTGATGCCCGGATAATCAGCAAGCTCCTTTAAGAAAAAATCAATCATATCTTCCTCCTGATGATTGTGATTGTTTGGTCGGATTTTTGCTTGACGGCAAAAAATCCAAAATCAATTTATTGTACCATTTTTTTGTTTTTTTTGCAATATCTTTTTGCAAGAAATTTGCCCTTCAAGGCAAAATTCTCTTGTCGGTCGCTTCTTTGCGAAAGGAAAAATTTTTGATCTTATTACCGATCAATTTGATATTGCAATTCAAAGTCAAAAATTTTTATAAATTTTCGGAAAAGATATAGACTTTTTGCTCCTCGTGTGATACAATACCACAAAGTTTTCCGATCCATATGGAGTAACCCATGCGCAGCAAAGCAATCCGCGATATGACAGATGGCTCGCCCCTCTCCCATCTGATCACCTTCGGACTTCCGATTTTGTTCGGCATTATCTTTCAACAACTGTACAGCATGGCCGACACGGTGGCCGCAGGCCGTTTTCTGGGGGTAGACGCTCTGGCCGCCATCGGCAGTACCGGGCTCGATCACCTTTTTGATCATCGGATTTTTCAACGGGGCGGCAAGCGGCTTTGCCATTCCCATCGCACAGCGTTTCGGCGCAAAAGACTATCCCGCTATGCGGCGGTTTTTCGCGGGCTGTCTTTGGCTGTGTGCAGTTCTCTCGGCGGTCGTCACGGCACTCGTCTGTATCTTCTGCCGGGATATTCTGATCCTGATGCACACTCCGGAGGACATTTTTGCCCGCACCTACAACTACCTTTTCGTTATCTTCCTCGGAATACCGATCACTTTTCTTTACAATCTTCTCTCGGGCGCGATCCGCGCACTGGGCGACAGCCGCACGCCGGTGATCTTTCTTCTGATCTCGGGTGCGCTCAACGTCTTTCTGAACATCCTGTCCATCTGCGCACTGCATATGGACGTGGAGGGACCGGCATGGGCAACCGTGATCAGTTCGTCTTTTTCGGTGGTACTTTGTCTTGTCCATATCATACGCAAATTCGACATTCTGCACCCGCACGATGCGGAGTGGAAACCTGTACCGGGGTATATTACCGCCCTGCTCAAGGCCGGACTGCCCATGGGATTGCAGTTCTCGGTCACAGCGATCGGAAGCGTTATTCTGCAAACGGCCGTCAATCTTCTCGGCTCGACCGCCGTTGCCAGTATGGCGGCAGGCGACCGGATCGTCAATATGTTTGCCTGTGTTTTCAACGCATTGGGCAGCACTATGGCAACCTTTGCCGGCCAGAATATGGGCGCCTGCAGGATCGACCGTATTAAAAGCGGCCTCAAAAGCGCCGTGGTCATCTCGCTCTTCTATTCGCTTGCCGCCTTTGTTCTGCTTATCTTTTGCGGCCGACCGCTCCTCGGTCTGTTTATCAAGGCAGAGAACACAGCGGTTACGGATCAGGCCTATCTCTATCTTTTGTGCTGCACCGGCAGTTACGTATTTTTATCGTTGGTCAACACGGTACGCCCCACCATTCAGGGAATGGGCTACAGTATGTTCGCAATGTTCGCCGGTATTTTTGAACTGGTTGCCCGCTCGTTTATCGGCATCGCGCTCGTCCCGGTATTCGGCTTTTTCGCGGTCTGCTTCTCCTCTCCGCTCGCATGGGCAATGGCCGATTGTTTTCTCGTGCCGGCGTTCTTTTTCTGTGCCCGGCGCCTTGAGAGACTTTTTGAAAAAGAATAGAAAAGATGAGGGTGCTCTTGTTCAAATGAGCACCCTCAAAAGTTTATAATTCTGCAAGAATACCATCTAATAACTGCTTGCCCCGCAGGATATCCTCCCGCTCGCGGTCGCCCGCGCATTCGCGCTCAATGGTGATCGCGCCGCCGTAACCGATCTCGGAAAGGCGCCGCACAAACCGCGGGAAGTCCACCATGCCTTCTCCCAGCGCCTGCTCGTCGCCGAGATAAAGCGGGTCTGTGGGATAGGTCGCGTCCTTGGCATGCACGCCGCGCACGTAACTGCCGATCACGTCCAGCGCGTCCACAGGGTTTGCCTTGCCGTACAGGATCAGATTGCCCGAGTCGAAGTTCACTCCGACGTGGTCGCTGCCGATATCACGGATGGCACGGAGCATGGTCACCGGCGTTTCCTGCCCTGTTTCAAAGTCAAGATAAACGTCCCTTGCCTCATAGTAGTGCATCAGGTCGCGCATGGCGGGGATCCATTCGCGGTATACGGTATCGTACATATACTCGGGAATAAATCCCATGTGAGAACTGACGTCCGACACGCCCAGACCAACGGCGAGATCGCAATACCGGCGCATTTCCTGCATTCGGCGATCCCGGTATGCGGTGGGTATCAGGCCAAGGGTCATCGGGCCCGCCGAGAAATTCCACTCCTGCGCTCCGGTCCACATTCCCACGATGGACGTGACGGTAATCCCGTATTGCTCCCGCAGATCGATCGCCCGCCGGATATTCTCTTCGGTCTGATACTCCGGCATCATATACATCTGACAGTTGTCAATGCCGTTTTCCCGCATCCAGGAAAACTCTTCCTCGATCTTGGGATATTTTACGATTACGCCTACTTTCATTGTATGTCCTCCTTGGATAGCTCATATTGAAAGCCCGCGCCGCAATGCTCATCATAGCAGATCCAACTGGATTGCACCGCCCCGGGCGAATTGCTGAATTCAAAAAAAGTCTGGTAGAGCGTTTTTCCGGTAATGCGGATTTTGGTACTGCCGCACGCGGGACAAGCCTCGGGCAGAGCCGCAAACAGAGCGTTCCACATATCCAGATCCACCATATGATACTTGGTGCGATAATCGAAAAAGAAGACCATGTGCCCAAGTTCCGGGTGGGAATAGGCGTCCAGATCCACCTCCACACCCGCGTCCACGTCTGCCACCATTTGCTTGTCTTCATGAATTCCGACGATCATCTCGCCGCTGTTCGACAAAATATCGTCCCCCATGGTAATCGCGCTGTCCGGAACGCCGATACCGTATAGATACGGACAGTCGGAAAACGCATTCTGGCCGATGATCTGTACCGTTTCCGGGACGGCGACGCGATTGAGCGCAGTACAGCCGGAAAAGGCTTTCGCACCGATCATGGTGAGTTGCTCCCCGAGAATGGACACCTTGGCAAGTTTTTCACACCGATAAAAAGCATATCCCGGTATCTCCGTCACCCCGGGGGGTATCTCGATCTCGGTAATCTCCGGGCAGTCCTTGAACACGCCGTCTCCCAGTGTGCGCACGCCGTCCGGCAGAGTGACCCGGCTCAGGGCGGTACATGTGCTGAACGCATTTTTATCGATACTCTGCAGCGCAGTGGAAAACTCCACCGCACTCAACGCGGTGCATCCGGTAAAGGCCGAGGCGCCGATCTCGGAAACGCCCGGAAGTACCACCTTTTCGAGCGCTGTGCACCCGCCGAACGCGGAAGCGCCAATCGTTCCTACCGATCCGGGCAGCGCAACGTCTGCAAGGGCGGTACACCCCTCGAAGCATCGCTCGGACACCTCGCTCATACCGGCGGGAAGCGCAATGGCGGAAAGCGCGGTACACCCGCGAAACGCAGCCACGTCCGCCGCCGTCAGCGAGGCAGGCAGTTGGACCTGTTCAAGCGCCGTACAGTAGGCAAACGCCTCCCGTCCGATCACTGAGATCCCCTCCGACAGTGTCAGACTCCATAGCGCAGTACAGTTCATGAAAGCCTGTTCGCCAACCGTGTCCAGCATACCCGGCAAGGTCACCGTTCCCAACGCTGTGCAGCCGCGGAATGCGCCCTCTCCCAGAGAGGTCACATTAGAGAGTGCTGCCTCGGTCAAGGCTGTGCAATCGGCGAAAGCCCCCTCGCCCACCTGTCCGACCGCCTCAAGCGAAACGGACGCAAGTGCGCTGCAGCCGGAAAAGGCAGACCCACCGATCCGCACAAGGGTAGCAGGCAGGGATAGAGTCACAAGTGAAGTACAGCCGGAAAAAGCCTCTTCTCCGATCTGCATGGTACCCTCCGACAAAAGGACGTCGCTTAAGCCCGAACAACTCTGAAAGGCCTGTGCGCCGATCCGCCGGACCGTGCCCGGAATGATGACACGGGCAAGGGTCCCCTTGCCGCGAAAAGCCCCATCTGCAATTTCGCTCACGACGCAGCCGTCGATCTCGGATGGGATCTCTACCTCGGAAGCGTTACCCGTGTAGGAATGCAGCACGATCCCGCCGACTTTTTGATAATAGTTGAATTTTCGATAACTTTTGAGCCCGACCTGCTCCTCGGTAGGCTCGGTCTCCTGGGTTTCCTCTTCCGGATATCCCTTTAACAAATATTGCTCACAGGAACAAAGCATCAATGCACACATAAGCAGCATTGCAGCAATCTTTCGCATTCTTCGTTCCTCCTTTATTACGTGTTTGTTTTCTCTATTGTATCATAAATTCTGCCGCAACACAACAATAAAATCTTGCCTTTTTCATTCTCTTATGCTAAAATAATAGCAAACATTTCCCGATATAGGAGCGATCATGAATCTAAATCTTTTTTGCCCGCTCGATCCGGCGGAACAACCTCTGGACCGACCGGCAACCGACGGCGGACTGTGCGGTATTCTGCGCACCATTGCCTGCGTGGGCGACAGCCTGTCCTCCGGCGAATTCGTTTCACAGATAAACGGAGAGCGGGGCTGGCACGATCTGTACGACTATTCATGGGGACAGTACCTGGCGCGCATAGCCGGGTGTACCGTCTATAACTTTTCCTGCGGCGGTCTGACCGCAAAGGGGTATTGCACCTCCTTTGCGCCGTCAAATGGCCTGTGGGACCCGGACAAGGCGGCGCAGGCATACATCATCGCCCTGGGGGTCAATGATATCCTCAATCAAAATCAGCCGATCGGCACCCCGGACGATATCTGTGAGGACGACCCGGACAAAAACGCGGAAACTTTCTGCGGCTACTATGCCCGCATCATCCAAAAATACAAGAAGATCCAGCCCAAAGCGCGGTTTTTCCTTATGACCATACCCCGTTCGGAAGAGAATCCGGAGCGGGCGGCCAGAGCCGAGGCACACGCTGAATTGATCCGCGCACTGGCAGATCATTTCCCGTACACCTACGTGCTGGACTTTCAGCGTTATGCGCCGGTCTATGACGCACCTTTCAAGGAGCGATTCTACTTAGACGACCATCTGAATGCCGCGGGATACGTGTTGACCGCCCGCATGGTCGCCTCCTACATTGACTACATCATTCGCCACAATCCAAACGACTTCCGCCAGATCGGCTTTGTCGGAACAGAGTTTTACAACGAAAAATATCCTTGGTAATGGGTATGACAAAAGCACCTGCATTGCAGGTGCTTTTGTGTGTTTTTGGTTCATTAGTGGATCACGCACTGCTCGGTATCTTTGTCAAAGATATGCAGACGGCCGGTATCCATGGCGATCTTGACCGTATCGCCCGCCTTGGTAGTAGAACGAGCGGATACACGTGCGACCAGGTTGGAGATATTGTCCTCTTCCTCTGTACCGGTGGTCAGGTAGAGGTAAATCTCCGCGCCCATCAATTCGGTCACGTCAACCGTTGCTTCGATGACTGCATCCGGGAACTGCTCAAGATAACGATCCTCGTCATGCAGACACTCAGGACGGATGCCGATGATCACTTCCTTGCCGATGTACTCAGCAAGTTCGGGGGCTTTGGCCTTTTCCTCGGGCAGTTTGACCGAGTGACCGGAAAAGTTGACGTAAACATCGTTTCCTTTCTTGGTCAGAGTCGAGTTGACAAAGTTCATCTGCGGTGTGCCGATAAAGCCTGCCACAAAGGAATTCACCGGGTAATCATACAGATTCTGCGGTGTATCTACCTGCTGGATCACACCGTCCTTCATAACCACAATGCGGGACGCCATGGTCATAGCCTCGATCTGGTCGTGGGTAACGTATACGAAAGTGGTACCCAATCTCTTGTGGATTTTGGTAAGTTCGGCTCTCATTCCCGCACGCAGTTTTGCGTCCAGGTTGGAGAGCGGCTCGTCGAGTAAGAATACCTTAGGCTCACGCACGATGGCACGTCCCAGCGCAACTCTCTGTTTCTGACCGCCGGACAAAGCCTTTGGTCTGCGGTCGAGCAGGTGGGTGATGTCAAGGATTCTTGCAGCCTCTTCCACGCGGCGCTTGATCTCTTCCTTCGGCACCTTGCGCAGTTTGAGTCCGAATGCCATGTTATCAAACACGGTCATATGCGGATACAGAGCGTAGTTCTGGAACACCATTGCGATATCTCTGTCCTTGGGGGCGATATCGTTGACCAGACGGTCGCCGATGAAAAGTTCACCCTCGGTAATCTCCTCCAGACCTGCGATCATACGCAACGTGGTGGTCTTACCGCATCCGGAAGGGCCGACAAAGATGATAAACTCTTTGTCCTTGACCTCAAGGCAGAAATCCGAAACCGCAGTGACTCCGCCCGGGTATTTCTTATAAATGTGTTTGAATGATAAACTTGCCATTCTGATTCATTCCTCCTGACACGCCTGTGCCAAATCTATGGATTATACTGATATATATTATAACAGACTCACGCGAGAATTGAAAGGTATTATTTCCCCAAAAATCGGCAGTGTCTTTTGTATGATTTGCATAAAATAAACAGAAAACGAGAGAAAACATCGCGTATTCGAGAGAAATAAAGAGTACTTTTTTATTATTTTTTCACTTTTCTTCTTTTATTACAGCTTTTGAATCCATATGTTCATTTTTAAGAAATTCTTCAGAAATATTCGAGAAATATTTTCGGCTGTTCCGTACATTTCTCGGTCATAATCCGTTTTTCCCTTACTTTTTGCAAAAGAGCGCTTGCTCCTCCCCGGTCAGCGTTCTCCATTCCCCGCGCTCCAGCGCCGGATCAAGAGAGATGCCCGCAAATCGGATGCGCTCAAGAAAGACGATATGATTGCCTACGGCGGCAAACATTCGTTTGATTTGATGGTATTTTCCCTCTGTCAGAGTGATCACTCCGCTGCGCTCACCCGTCTGCCGGATCTTACACGGCAGGGTGCGGTATCCGTCCGCAAGTTCTATTCCCTGCTCCAAGCGATCGAGCCCCTCAAGCGGACGCTCGCACGCAAAGGCATATTCCTTCTCCGCATGATGCTTGGGAGAAAGTCGGCGGTGAGCGGCGTCCCCGTCGTCGGTCAAAATCATTAAGCCCACCGTGTCCCGGTCTAAGCGTCCGCATGGAAAAAGTCCCCTCCCCTGCAAGGCAGGGGGCAGCAGTTCCAGCACTACCGGACCGCGTCCGTCCTCGGTCGCGCTGATATATCCGGCGGGCTTGTTGAGCATCAGGTACAGATGCTCCCGATACTCCACCGGCACGCCGTCAAAGCAGACGCTGTTTTTGGCAGGCTCCACCTGCACGTCCGCCGCGCGCACGCACACACCGTCCACGGTGACCCTGCCCGCGCGCACGGCGCGGCCGGCCTCCCTGCGGCTGACCACCCCCGCATGGGTGAGCAGTTTATCGAGCCTCATCGCTCTTCTTTCCGGCCTGACGCTGCCGCAGATCGCGGAAAAACTCCTGCAGCAGTGCCCTGCACTCCTCCTCACAGACTCCGCCGTCTATCTGCGGCTTGTGGTTGAGCGGATAGTCATTTAAGTCGAACACTCCGCCGAATGCACCCGCCCGAAGATCGGGTGTGCCAAAGACCACCCGCTCGATGCGGGCGTTCACGATCGCACCCGCACACATAGGGCAAGGTTCCATGGTCACATACAAAGTACAGCGGGGCAGCCGCCATCCGTCCAGCGCACGGCAGGCGGCGTCGATGGCCGCCGTTTCCGCATGATAGAGCGCGTTTTTTCCGGTTTCCCGCCGGTTGTAGGCCTCGGAAATAATCTGTCCGTCACGGACGATCAGCGCCCCCACCGGAACCTCGCCCAGCCCTGCGGCTTCTTTCGCAAGCGCGATCGCCCGGCGCATATAGTCTTGATCTTGGTTTTTCTCACTCATCACTTTTATCATACAATATTTCACTCACCCTGTCAAGGGAAAAGAGAGCCTTTGTACAAAGGCAAAGGTCTTTGTACAAAGCTCTTTTCAAAATCATTCAAACGCGGGATGCGCGCATGGAATTGGCAATGGCGATGATCAGCACGCCCACGTCGGCAAATACCGCCGCCCACATACTGGCAAGGCCGAGAGCACCGAACACCATGACGCCGCACTTGATCGCAAGAGAGAAAATAATATTCTCGCGACAGATGCGCACGGTTTTTTTCGCGTATTTGCGGGCCAGCACGATTTTGGAGGGTTTGTCGTCCATAATCACCACGTCCGCCGCCTCGATGGCCGCACCCGAGCCTGCGCCGCCCATGGCGATGCCTACGTCGGCAAGGGCAAGCGAAGGCGCATCGTTCATACCGTCCCCGCAAAAGGCACAGACGTGCCCTTTGCTCAGTTGCTCAAGATAAGCCGCCTTATCCTGCGGTAAAAGGGAGGCGTGCACTTCCGCTATGCCCAGTTCCCGCGCCACGGCATGGGCGACCGCCTCGCCGTCACCGCTTAACATGACGGTTTTAGCGTAAGGGGCAAGCGCCGCGACCGTGTCGGCCGCGTCCGGCTTGAGGGTGTCGCTGATCAGAATGGCGCCGCAGTACACCCCGTCGCGGGCTATATGCACGACCGTCTTTTCGCACGCGGGCGCTTCAAATGCCACGCCGTTCTCTTTTAACAGACCTGCGCTGCCCACCAGCACCTGCGCACCGTCGATGCGGGCGCGCAGACCCTTGCCGGCGACCTCCTCCACCTGCGCTTCCCGCAAATCCCCCGTGTACGAGGCGGCAATGGCGGCGGCGATCGGATGAGCGGAATAACGCTCGGCCGAGGCCGCAAGCGCAAGCAGTTGCTGTCCGTCCACCCCTTGCGGCACAAGTTCGGTCACCGTAAAGGTGCCGCGCGTGAGCGTTCCGGTCTTATCAAAAACAAAGGTATCTGCTTTGGCAAGCAACTCTAAATAATTGGACCCCTTGATCAGCACGCCTTTCCGGGAGGCGCCTCCGATCCCTCCGAAAAAGCCGAGAGGAACGCTGACCACCAGCGCACAGGGACAGGAAACCACCAAGAACAGCATTGCACGGTAGACCCATGTGCCCACCCCCTGCGGCACGAGCGCGGGAAATGCAGCGTGCAAAAGCGATGGGATCAGGGCAAGTGCCAATGCAAGGGCTACCACGATCGGCGTGTAAATTCTGGCAAAGCGGGTAATCAGGTGCTCGCTCTTTGATTTTTTCTCGGTGGCGTCCTCGATCAAAGATAAGATCTTTGCCACCGTGGAATCCTCGTATTCCTTTTGCGTGCGTACTTCAATCTTGCCTTTTAAGTTGATATACCCGCTCACGGCAGTATCACCCACACGGGCGGTACGCGGTATGCTTTCGCCGGTCAGAGGCGAGGTGTCAAACACAGTCTCACCGCTGACGATCTCTCCGTCCAGCGGAACACGCTCGCCCGGCAGGACCACCACGGTCGAGCCCACCGGGATCTCATCGGTCGAAACCTGCTCTAACTTACCGTCCCGCTCTATCGTCGCGTATTCCGGGCAGAGCGAAAGCAGATCGGTCACGCCCTTGCGGGATCTTGTCACCGCATAATCCTCGAAAAATCCGCCCACCCGGTTGAACAGCATGACCGCCGTACCCTCAGAGCCCTCTCCGAGGATAAACGCGCCGATCGACGCAATGCTCATCAAGAAATTTTCATCCATCATATTGCCGTGGGCAATATTTTTTGCGGCCTTGATGAGCACCGGCAGGGCAAGCACAAAGTACCCGGGCACAAAAAGCAAGATCTTCACCGGATGCGGCAAGGCAAGCGTATGCCCGGCAATCACCGCCGCAAGATAAAGGGCCACCCCCGCGCCGATGCGCACAAGTTCCTTTTTCTGACGTTTGTTCAGTTTCATCGGACGATCTCGCAATCCGGCTCGATCTTTTTGCAGGCGCGAACCGTTTGCTCCATAATCTCCTCAAAGCGTGCGTCATCCGCCTCCAGAGTCATCTTCTGCATGAGAAAGTTGACCGACACGGCCTTGACGCCCTCGATCTTTTCGATGGCCGCCTGCATTTTTCCGGCACAGTTTGCGCAATCCAAATCCTTTAACTTATATGACTTTTTCATTCTTTCACATGCTCCATTCCGTTCCCGATAATTGTGCCGACGTGCTCGTCGGCAAGAGAATAAAACACCGTTCTTCCGTCCCTGCGTGCCTTGACCAGTTTGCTCTGCTTGAGAATGCGCAGCTGGTGCGAGATGGCCGACTGGCTCATGCCTAACAGCCTGGAAATATCGCACACGCACAACTCGCTCTCCGAAAGAAGATACAGCATCCGGATCCGCGTGGAATCCGCAAAGTTTTTGAACAGATCCGCAAGATCCATCAACTCTTCTTCTGGCGGCAGAGTCTGTTTTAAGCGTGCCACCGTGTCCTCATGCACGCATAAAAAATCACATACTTCGCTTTCCATATGTTTCTCCTTTACATATGATCATTTGTTCATATGTTATTATATTCAACAATCCCGGATTTGTCAACAGTTTTTTGAAATTTTTACAAAAAAAGATCCGAGATCGGATCTTTTCTGACGTTCAGCCTCTATCCTGAAAGATCGGCGGCTCCGGTTTTTCGGTTTGCTCTTGCTCGTAGGGGTCGATCATAATCTCCTTGATGCACGGCCATGCGGCGTAGACACCAATGAACATACACAGCGAGATGGTGAGCGCCAGCGGCATGAGCATTCCCAGGGGATAAAAAATATTGAGCAGCGCAAAATTGGCAAACAACACAAGGACGACGCCCGCAAAGGCCGCCAGATTGCGCTTGATATTCAGGACCAAGAAAATCAGCGAGTTCTTCAAAATCTTGAACAGGCTCAGGTCAAAGGTCGGGATCAGAATATAAATATAGAAGCGCATGAGCAAATAGAGGATCAGAATCCCCATGCTGACGGCACGCATCGCACCGCCGTAATAGCGGATATCAAAGATCAGCGCCGCTAACACCGCCAGATCGAATATCCCGTAAATAATCCCCTGTCGGAGATTTTTGCGCACCGCGTCCCAAAAATCCGAGAGCAGGAAAAGCGGCTCGCCCCGCATCAGATTGCGGAGATTATAGGTCACGCCCACCGTAGCGAGCCCAAAGGTAAACAGGGTCAGCACGCTCAAGCCATACATCACGTAGGTAAGGGTGGTGCTCACGAACATGGTCCCCTGAATGCCGGTCACGCCGTACAGAGCCGCCAGCACGGGATTGCCGTTTCCGGATGAGAAGAGCGGGTGAAGATTGGCAAAGAGGGCACTTGCGGGTGCAGTCGTAGTCTTTCCGGCATAACCGCTCAGCGCGAACAGCAAAAAGAAGATGGGAAAATTTGCAAGAAGCCAGAGCAGATTGAGTTTGACGATCGCGCCAAAGCGTCTGCCGAGCAGTTTGAAGAAATATGCAAAGTCGAGTTTTCGCACTTCTCCCTTTTCCACGCCCTTGTCGTCGTTTCCTTCGTTGAGCAGGCGGTAGAGATTAAACTTCTTTTTCTTTTGTTCTTCTGACATAATAGAAATTCCTTCAGATAAAATAAAATACGGTATGCGCAAAGAATGCGAACAAGCAAAGGAGCCCCGCGATCGCGGTATAATCACGGAAGAATTTGCGGGACACTCCGCTTGTCACGGACGCCACGTCACACGGCATGGTGCGTGCCCCGGCCCGATAGCAAAGGGTGCGCAGGGCGAGCAAAAGATAGCCGTAAGTGAAAAAAGCACGCGTGCCGATAAAAAACACGCAGACGGCGCCGGACGCAAAACTCTCGCTGTTGAACAGACGCAAAGCATACAGGATATAACAGGTGTCCTGAGCGCTCTCAACAAGCAATGCGGTAAGGGCGGCGGGCGTTGCGTAAACGGTCACCGAGAGAAAGATCAGTATAACCTGCGGCAGCAGTGTAATCCAGAAAATCTTCGGAAAATCCGCAAGCCACGCGGAGGGCGGGGTCATTCCTCCCGAAAAAAGGCCGACACGATCGGTAATCACCATACCGGCGGCAATCCCCACTGCAAGCGCGCACACGGCGGGTGCGATCTGTGAAAAATGAACACGGCTCAAATACATCACCGTTTCACTATATGAGTATTGTACCACAATTATGTGAAGGAATCAACACACTTGCACATTTTACCCGTCGGTAGTATAATAACAGTATGAAAGAATATTTTAAGCACTTGCCATCCCTCTCCACACGGCGCCTGATCTTGCGGCGCATCGAAGAGCGGGACACAGACGATATGTACGAATACTCCTGCGACCGGGCTGTGAGCAAATATTTGCTTTGGAGCGCGCACGAGAGCAAAGAGCAGACCCGCAAATTCATACGCTCCGTGATCAAATACTACGCAAAGCAACTTTTTTATGACTGGGCGATCGTAGAGAAAAAAAGCGGGAAAATGATCGGCACCTGCGGCTTTGCTCGCATCGACGAGGCCAACAACAGCGCCGAACTGGGATATGTTTTGAGTAGATCCCACTGGGGCAACGGGTATGCGCCGGAGGCGGCGCAGGCCGTTCTGCAGGTTGGCTTTTGCGAGTTGGGACTCAACCGCATCGAGGCCCGCTATATGGTGGAAAACACCGCGTCGGCGCGGGTGATGGAAAAACTCGGTATGCACCCGGAGGGTGTCAGACGCCAAGAGTTGTATATAAAAGGACAGTACCGCGACATCGGTTACTATTCGATCCTGCGGGATGAATACCTCTCGCATAGAAACTCTTAAAAAGTCACGGAGAAAATGACGGAAGAACCACGCAAAACGCAGAGGACCGGAAAGCACGGCGGGATTATAAAAAGCAAAAATTCAAAAGAGCGGGAGTAACTCTCTCGCTCTTTTACATAAAGCAATATAGTCAGGGGCGCGTTGGTACCCTGACCAAATTGCCTACGCCATCATGCCGAAAGGCATACCGTCCGGGACAACGACCTTTTTGACGTCTGCACCCACTGCTCGCAGTTTGCCGACGATATCGTCATATCCGCGCTCGATGCAGTGGATACCGTCGATCTCGGTCTTTCCTTCGATGGCCAGCCCTGCGATCACCATCGCGGCTCCTGCACGCAAATCTACCGCGCTCACCTGAGCCGCTGTCAGCGGCACGCCTCCCTCGACGATGGCCGTCTTACCGTCTATTTTGATGGACGCGCCCATGCGATGCAACTGTTCTACATACTTAAACCGATTGTCCCACACGCTTTCGTTCAAAAAACTCACTCCCGACGCCAGACACATGAGCACCGCCATCTGAGGCTGCATATCTGTGGGGAATCCGGGATACGGCTGGGTTTTTACGTTTACCTTGCGCAGCTTTCCGGAAGACGACACGATCACATAGTCGTCGTCCTCCACTATGTCTACGCCCATTTCCTGCAGTTTCATGGTGATGGATTCCAGATGCTTTGGAATGACATTGTTGATTCGCAGCGTGCCGCCGGTAGCGGCGGCGGCCATCATGTAGGTACCCGCCTCGATCATATCAGGAATAATCGCGTAAGTACAGCCATGCAAAGCGTCCACTCCGCGGATTCGGATGGTATCGGTACCCGCACCGCGCACGCGCGCACCGCAGGTGTTGAGAAAGTTCGCCAGGTCGACGATATGCGGCTCGCGGGCCGCGTTTTCGATCACGGTCGTGCCGGGTGCGGTCACCGCGGCAAGTATGATATTCATGGTGCCGCCCACCGTCACCTCGTCAAAAAAGACACTGGCACCGGTGAGTCCGAACTCAGAGGTCGCCTCGATGTATCCGCCCTCCAGCGTCACGCTGGCACCCAGCGCCTCAAAGCCTTTGATATGCTGGTCGATCGGGCGCACGCCGAAATCGCATCCGCCGGGATAGCCCACGTACGCCTTTCCAAAGCGGCCGAGCTCGGCACCCAGAAGATAGTAAGATGCGCGAAGTTGACGCACCAGCGAGATAGGGGAAGTACCGCCCACCGCGTGAGTCGCGTCCAGTTCGACGGTCGTGCGGTCGATCATGCGCACCGACACACCCATCTGCTGCAGAATATCCAGAGAAATATATACATCGTTAATCGCGGGGATATTCTCAATCACACATTTGCCTTTTACAAGGATCGAGGCAAACAAAATCGGCAGGGCGCCGTTCTTCATACCGCTGATCTCAACAGTACCGCGAAGCGGGATGCCGCCGTTGATGATAATCTTTTCCATAAATAAGCACCTTCCGTAAGGTCGTGCAAAAGCCCGGAGGCAGAATTTTCACAAGAAATACCGTGTTTGCATGTTTTTGACAGAACACAGGATTTATATTATAGCACAGATTGGATACTTTGTCAAATACTTGATTTCAAATGTTCTCCCCCGGGTGCTACTTTTATTTTATGTGCCGCCCTCGCTTTTGTTCCGGCTTTCGGCGTATGCCACCGCCAGATCCACCACCATGCCGTAACTGCGTGTTCCGGCAGACTGCCCCTGCACCTTCAGATAGGTGTCGTTGACCGCGTTCGAGGCAGTTGCGACCGCGTTTTCCGAATAGCGTGAGAAAAACTCAGAATAGGAAATCTCCTCGCATTGCAGCCGTATGTCCGTCTGATTCCATAGCTCATAATAGAGCGTACGATCGGCAGTGTACAGGGCATTCAGCAGATATTCGTACATATTCATATACCCGCTGTACCGGATATACGCATCATCGGACGCCGCACAGACCAAAAAAGCCATGAAGTTCGCCTCGTTTTCCGGTGCGATTCCGCGCTGGTGGGACATTTCGTGGGCGGCGGTATACGGCAGGGTGTAATCGGGAAAATTGATATTGATATTGGCCTCGCCCGTGTAATAGGTGTATACGCCCGAGATATGGGTATAGGTCATAGGCCCGCTGAGGGCGACGTACTTGACCGGCGCACGCAGTTTTTGCACGAAATCACAGGATTCGTTTACCTTGGCATATGCGTCGTTGAGAAGATCGATCATACGGTCAAGGGAATAGGGCATCACCGAAGCGCCGCCGAAGGTAAAGGTGACCTGATCGGCCTCTGCGTTTGCAAGTTCGAGAAAATAACGCGCGGTGCTCGCAAGCTGCCCGGCGCTGACCTCCGTCGTTTCCAGCGAGAGTTTTTGATCCAGACTCTTTCCCCGATAGGCTGAGGCAAACAAGAACACGAACGCACTGTACAGCGCACAAAGCACCGCAAGCAGCGTGCAGATCAGCCGCATACTGCGGGTTCCGGAATCGTGATTTAAGGTGTGCACGCAGAAAACGACCAACAGCACCAAAGCCACAGGCAGACAGAGAAGCACCGCTTCCGCCAGCGAAAAGGGAAGTAAACCTGTGATATGTGCAAAGACCGCGCGGAAAAACGCGCCTACCGTGAGATTAAACCGGTCGGCAAAAGCGGGAAAACGGTAAAATAAAATATGAAGAATGAGCGCAGTCAGCGCAACTGCGTACAGCACTGCACAGGGGATCGGCAGTTTACGTTCTTTTTTGGGAATGAAAGTATCGTTCATCTGAGTTCCTCGATCAGTGTCGTAATATCCTCGGGTAGCGGCGCCCTCACCGTGATCTGCTCGCCGGAAAACGGCGTGCGGAACGTCACGGTATGCGCATGCAAAGCCTGGCGGGCAATCTGCAAACAGGCTTCTCCGTATAAAGTATCTCCGAAAATCGGATGCCCGATACCGGAAAAATGTACACGCAGCTGGTGGGTGCGTCCGGTCAGCGGACGGGCTTCCACCACGCTCATACGGTCGTTTTGAAACAAGGTCTTATATTCGGTCACCGCGTGCTCGCCCGGCTCGCCCGGCGGGCAAATTTCTCGGGTAATGACGCTCTGACCCGTGCGGCGGATGCGGTTTTCGATCCGGCCGTGCGCGGGGGTGCGCCCGCGACAGACGGCGATATAGCGTTTGTCTATCGTACGATCCCGCATTTGCGCCCCAAGGTATTCGGCGCTCACCTGATCTTTTGCAATCAGCACCGCCCCGCTGGTGTCCCGGTCCAGGCGATTTACCGCCCGAAAGACAAAGGGTAAGCCTCGGTTTTGAAACTCATAAGCAAGGGCGTTTGCAAGGGTGTCCGTGTAATGTCCATGGGTCGGATGGGTAGGCATATCCGCAGGTTTGTTCACGCAGATCAAATGCTCGTCCTCATACAAGATATCCAGCGGCAGAGGACAGGGTGTAAGATGCGGATGCGCATCGCAAAACCGATCCTCGATGCCCAGATCAAGCCGGTCGCCCTCATGCAGCACTGCGCGCACGCTCACACGTCCGCCGTTTAACACAATGCCGTCTTCCCTGCCCTTAAGCGCAGTCAGGGACGCACGCGAAAGCCCCAGTACCCGGCGCAAATATTCCCGCACAAGATATCCTTCATATTCTTTGTCGATTGCAAGTTCCATATGTATATTATACTATTTTTCCCTTTGCTTTTCAAGGGCGTATAACTTATGTGCAAAAGGAAAAAATGAGGATACCAACACTAAGGAGGAAAAACATGAAAAAGAAATTGTCTTTGGGAATTTGCACGCTGCTTGCTGTGGCGGCGCTGTGCACGTTCCCTGTGGCAAACGCGCTGCTCTCGCCCGGAATGGCAGTCATCGAAAACGAGCTTGAGTTGATCAAAAGCGGAATGGCCAACAACGATATCACCTTTACCGCACAGGACTTCAAAAACGTCACGGGAGCGAACAAAATCTCCTCCGTAACCGTGATGACCCTGCCTGATTCTGCATCCGGATCCCTGCGGCTGGGGGATGCAAGCGTGTACGAAAATCAGACCATCAGCCGCGACCAACTGGAAATGCTCTGCTTCCGTCCGTGCACCGACGTGCTGGCGTCTACCAATTTTGATATTCGGGTGAACA
The DNA here is from genome assembly GCA_947625805.1 of uncultured Clostridia bacterium. Classification (GTDB taxonomy): domain Bacteria; phylum Bacillota; class Clostridia; order Oscillospirales; family CAG-272; genus CAKSEI01. The sequence goes on along the minus strand of CANQPT010000003.1, from coordinate 39,999 downwards.
CCGGCAAAAACGAGTACGATCTCACCTGTCAGATCCGCATGACCGAGTATCTGAACGCCGCACCCGTCATTGCCGAACAGAATGCCTTAACCGTACGCACCAAGGAAAACGTCACCTACTACGGCAGACTGCAGGCCGAGGACGCAGATCAGGACAGACTGAATTACGAGATTGTCAAGCCTGCCAAGCACGGCTCGGCGGCAGTCACGGACCGGATCGGCGGCTCTTTCAAGTACACCCCTACCGCCGGCTATACCGGCAGGGATTCTTTTTCCTATCGGGTGTATGATGAGTTTGGAAACTATTCGGATATTTCCAAGGTCAGTATCACGGTGGAAAAGAACAGTTCGGGCGTATTCTACTGCGATATGGTGAATAACTGGGCGCACAATGCCGCCATCACGCTGGCCGAGAACGGCATTATGACCGGGGAGAGCATCGGAAAGCAGATGATCTTCGGGCCGGACTACCGGGTATCGCGGGCGGAATTTCTCGCTATGGCGATGGACGTGTGCAAGATCGAGCCGGACGCTACCCTGACCAAAACTGACTTTACGGATAATGAAGAGATTCCGTCACACCTGATCAGTTATGTAGCCACCGCCAAAAAACTGGGCTATATCGAGGGTGTGAAAAATGAGGAAGGGACCTTCTTTTATCCCAATCAGACCATTACCCGCGCCGAGGCGGCGGTCATGCTGAACAAGATCTTGGATCTTCCTACCGGCGGAAGCGTTGCGGTCTTTCACGATGACGCCTCCATTCCGGCTTGGGCCGGACAGTCGATCTATGCGCTGGCCGAGCACGGATTGCTCTCAGGCACCGGCATGGGTGCGATCAGCGCGAACTCTCAATTGACCCGCGCACAGGCCGCGAGCGTGCTCTGCGCCGTGCTGGAGTTTGAGGAGTAATTGTTTTCATGAAACAGGACGGGCCTTCAGAGCGGCCCGTCCTTTTTCCGTGCGGTTATTTCAAAACATCAGCGATCTTAAAATCGTAGGGAAACCCCCTATTTTCTTAAAGCGGCAGACTTTGCTCGCCCGTGACCTCGCCTTTTTCTGTGGAATAGCGTACCGTGACCCTGTCTTTGGTCAGAATGACGGCGCCGCTGGTGTGCTGTTGATGCTCCTCGTTCTGATAAGAAGAGCAAACCACCGGGCAAGGGAAGCCGTAGGTATCGTGCTTGCCGCCGGGCGCTTCTAAGAATAATTCATGCAAATGCCCGGACAGCCAAATGGCAGGCCGGATCTGCGCCAGTTTCTTGGACCAGTCGGCAAACCGCTCTTTCTCAATATCAAAGGGCGGATGAATCTGATGGGCAAAGGGATGATGGCTTATAATCAGACGCACGGGCGCGTCACGGTACTCGCCCGCTGCAAGCACCTTGTCTAAGAACTCGCCCTCTTCCTCACGAAACGCCTCGCAGCAGACCGTGTGGCCGTATTCGGGATTGGTGTCCGCCTTGTCCTCGCCCGCGTCCAGCACGATGCCCCAGATCGGCCCAAGACGAAAAGTGAAATAGGATCTTCCCGCGTCGGTGGGCGTGTAGTCGGCGAGCTGCTCGGCATAGATGCCGCGCATATCGTGATTGCCGCGGGAGAAAATGCAGGGAACCCGTCCCTTGGTGATTCCGCCGGAAATGCGGTAAATGGCCTTGAAATACTCAATATTGCCGCTGTGGTTGGGGATATCACCGTTTAAGATCAGCAGATCGAGATCGTCTCCAAAATAACTGCCGCTGGCAATCGGCGCATCGACCAGACTGTGAGCGTCCGCTAAGTTGATGATGTGGTACTCGTCCTTTTGCACGATCGGCCGGAAAGTGTATTCGGCGCTCTGCACCTCACCGCAGTCGGTGTAATACGGCTTGCGCTCGATGATTTCCCGCAGAAAGACCGTGTAGCATCCTGCCGCGTCCAGCGCCGCTTGGGGAAGTTTAGCGATGTGTAAGAATTTGCCCGAGCGCAGGATCCCGTTTGAGTGGTCGTAGTAGCACCGCTCTCCCACCTGCACCCACATGGTGCACTCGCGCTCGACCAGCACGCAGATCTGGTACTCGCCCCCAACGGCATAGACCGACGGATGGGCCGACATGATTTTGGATTTCATGATTTGATCCTCTCTAATTCTTTTTTTCCGGAGTCACGTATGCGGTCCGGTTTGTATGATAGATGACATAGCCCGGCTTTGCGCCTACGGGCTTTTTGACATAGCGCACGGGCGTGTAGTCCACCGGAACATTGCTGCCCTCCGCTAATTTTGAGTGGGCGGCGGCAATCTCGGCCGCCTCGGTCAGGTCTGCATCGGATGGAGTCCTCCCCTCGCAGCACAGGATGACGTGGCTGCCCGGCGCGTCCTTGACGTGAAACCAATAGTCGCTTTTGGCGGCCAGTTTGGTAGTAAGATAATCGTTTTGGGTATTGTTGCGCCCGCAGAGCACCCGCAGCCCGCCGGTCGTGCGGAACTCGAGGGGAGCGGGCGGTTTTTGCTTTTTCTTCTCGTAATCCTTCATGCGGGAGGCAAAGCCCGCGTGATATAGTTCTTCTCTGATCTGATCAAGGTCGACGGTCGTCTCGGCACGGCAGAGAGCGTCGAAAACCGTGTCGATATAGGCGATGTCCTCCCGTGCCCGCTTGATCTGCTCTTCTAACACCCGAAAGGCATGCTTGCACTTGTTGTATTTTTTATAGTATTTCTGCGCGTTGGCGGCAGGGCTCAGACGCCCGTCCAGCGGGATTTCTACCGGGGCGCAGTCGGGATCGTAATAGTTGGGCAGGCTCACGATGGTCTTGCCACGATGCAGCGCGTACAGATTTGCGGTCAAAAGATCCCCGTACAGACGATAGGTTTCCATTTGTGCACAGTCGGCAAGTTCCTCGGTCTGCAGGGCGATCTTGCGCTCAAGCCGGGACTGCGCGTTGGTAAGCAAGCGCAGGATATCTGCCGAACGCCCCCGCATCCGGTCGCGGTCGGCGCGATTCCGGAAAAATCGCTCAAGCAGTTCACTCGCACGCTCAGGGTGCTCTTCTACCAAGCCGACGCCGTACTGCTTGATAGGCATAAAAGAATATTCCACTGCCCCGCCCTCCCGGTCGGAGATCAGGGTGGGAAGATAATCGCCCGTACGAATGCGTTCGGTAACCGTGTGAAAATAAAACCACAGCCTGTCGGGGTCACATTCGCTCACAGGACGGCCGGTTTCGCGCTCGGCGCTGTATACGATCTCACGGGCGACCAGCGGCGAAAGACCGAGGTAACTTGCCACAAGATACCGGTCGGCAGCGCCGACAGCGCCCGAAAGTTTTTCACGAAAATCCTGCTCGCTCTCGGTAAGCGGATTCCGCTTGTCCTGCGCGGGCGGCAGTTCGTATGCGATACCCGGCAGTATCTGACGCCGGTCGGAATCGGAAAAATCCACCGTGCGCACTGCGCTGATTATCTTTTTGTGTTCATTCAGAAAGATCAGATTGCTGAATTTTCCGACAAGTTCGAGCACCAGATACTTTTCGCAGGCAAAACCCAACTCGTCCCGGGTATCAAAAGCGAAAATCATCACCCGCTCAAAGCCCGGCTGGCTTACAGAGCATAACTTCGCGCCCGAAAGATGCTTACGCAGCAGCATACAGAACATGGGCGGTACTGCCGGATTTTCGTATTTTTGATCGGTTAAACATCCGCGCGCACTGCCCGGCGCGCAGGATAAGAGCAGGCGCTCGGTACGCGCGCCCACCCGCACGGTCAGCACCACCTCGTCCTTAGATGGCTGATAAACCTTATCGACCTTTCCGCCGGAAAGGATATCGTGTAACTCGCGGCAAAGGCATGCCACCATCCCGGCATCCAGCGCCATCAGTCATCCCTCCCGTAGCATACAAAGTGATAATCACGGCTGTACAGCGCAAGGCCGCAAGCCCCGGCAAGCGCGATCGACGCGGAATTGTCCGGCTCGCACTGATAGGCGGTCGTATAGCCGCGATCGGCAAGAAAAGCGGTCATGGCACAGACAGCCGAACGGGCATGACCCCGGCGGCGCAACTCGGGTACGGTATGCACCGCGATCTCGGCAACTCCGTCCTCCAAAAGCCCGTTGACCCCGCAGACCGACAGGATCTGCCCGTCCCGCAGGGTCGCAAAAACCGGGAACGCACCGTTCTCAAAATCCGATCCGGTCCGGTCGACGTAGTCCTCCGGCCGGTCGATGCGCACGGTATCGGCAAAGACCTCGCCGCAGGCGCGCTCTGTGCGGTATTGCAAAAGATAGGACCGGGTGAGTTCCCCATCCGGCTCAAAGCCGAGCGCACGCACGGTATCGCTCAGAGCCGCACGCACACGATCGTAAAACCCGTCGGTCAGATAGTCGTCGATGCGTGCGCCAAGCCGGCCGTCTAACAGCGGCAGGCAACTGTCAAAAACCGTATAGTCAAACTCGCCCTCGACCTTACCGATCACCGAAAAAGGGATAATCAGACCGTACGGATTGTCGATATATTGCTCTGCGTCCAAGGTCTTGATATTCATATATATATTTTACCATGTTTTGTGTGAAAACTCAATGCCCAAGCAAAATTTTCGCCGCCTGTCCTTATACAAAACCTTATGTATGGCGGCGGGAGATGGATTGCCTGCCGTGCGGAACAGACCCGAAAAATTTGCCGGCCTTTCTTTTTGTCTTGCACATCCGGAGTGTATCGTGTATAATAAATAAAATACACAAGGACGTAAAAGACAAGATGAAAAAACGCTTCGGACTGCTTGACAGTATGCGCGGCATACTGGTGCTGAATATGATCGCTTACCATACGCTTTGGGACATGGTGTATTTGTTTGATTTTACGGCGCCGTGGTATCGCGCTCTTCCCGGCAGGATATGGCAGAGATGTATCTGCTGCGGCTTTATTCTTCTGTCCGGCTTTTGCTGGTCGCTTGGCTCCCATCGGCTGCGGCGGGCGCTGACCGTGTTCGGCGCAGGCGCGCTGGTCACCGTCGTCACTCTGATCGCCTCCCCCGCCACGGCTGTGATCTTCGGCATTCTCACCCTGCTGGGAAGCTGTATGCTCATTCTGATTCCGCTCTCCCGCCTGTTTGAAAAACTACCGCCCGTTCCTATGATTCCTGTGTGCTTTGTGCTCTATGAGGTATGCGCGTATATCACGAGCGTCGGCCTTGGACCGAATCGGCTCTATTGCAATTATCTGACCGCCTATCTCGGATTTCCGTTTGCCGATTTTTCCTCCGGCGACTACTTCCCGCTGTTTCCGTGGTTGTTCTTATTCTTGTGCGGATATTTTCTTTATCGGGCAATCGAGGCGCACCTGTCGGATTTCCGGGTGATGACTGCGACCTTTTCGCCGCTTGCCTTTGTCGGACGGCACAGTCTGATCTTCTACCTGCTGCACCAGCCGATCATCTACGCAGTGCTGTGGTTGGTCAATCACAATTTACGATAATCCCCCTGTTTGATTATAATAGATACTTTCAATATTATCAACTTTGTAGTATAATAAGATTGGAAAACAAACAGCAATTTGTAAGAGGTGAAATTTTATGCAAAAAAAGAAAATATTCAGAATATTATCATTTGTATTTTGTATATTAACTTTTATTGGTGCAGGTTACGTACTGATAAATAAAGGAGAAGTAAATGCAGGATATGCCGTAATACCTAGTTTGTTTAGTGTTATCTTTTCACAACTCAGTATTGCTGAAAAAAATAAGAATAAATAAAAATGTTATAAAAAAGCTACAAAACTTTAATCCCCACAGAAAGATCTCCGAAACGATTCGGGATCACACACTGTGGGGATTTTTCTGTATACCGCATCAAGCGCGAGATCTGTCCGGAGATCCGCGATGGCGATTATCACAAGCGTTTCTTTGTTACACCCGGATCAGTTCCGGGACAAAATTCAGATAATCGGCCGAAATGATGTGAAACTCGATGCCCTCGTACACGCGCACCCGCGGAATGCGGTAGAGGCCGTGGATATGCCCGTAATAGACCCGCCGCACGCCGTATTGCTTTAATAGTTCCACCGTTTCCTGACAGACGAAATCGCCGAACACGGGCGGGAAATGAAAGAATGCGATCATCTCTTGCCCGTCTGCGACCGACTGCCCGGCCTGTAGGCTCATCTCCAACCGCAACGCCTCACGTGCGGCAATCTTGGCATAGTCTGCGTCGCGGGGCATATCCGCCGGGTCGGCAAACCAACCGCGTGAGCCAACCAGCACCGCACCCTGCGCACGGATGGCGTTGTTCTGCAAAAATTCGATGTTGGTGTGTCCGTGGGCGGCAAACAACTCCCGCATTTTGGAGAGCGAATTCCAATAATAATCGTGATTGCCGCGGGAAAGCACTTTATGCCCGGGAAGCGAGGCAAGAAACAAAAGATCGGTCTGCGCCTCTGCAAGATTGATTCCCCATGACAAATCCCCCGGGATAACCACCGTATCCTGGTCGGTCACCACCGCCTCAAAGCCTGCCTTGAGTTTCTTTGCATGATCCCGCCATCGGTCACCGAAAACGTCCATCGGCTTGTCCGTGTCAAAGGACAAATGCGGGTCAGCCAGCACAAACAGGGCCATGCCTTATGAACGGGCGAAATCGAGCACCGCGTCCCGCATTTCGTGTGCGTCGATCACTCCGTCAAAGCGCACGGTCTTATTCCACAGGGCCGCAAGGGGTGCGGGCGCTTTGGTATTGCTTGTCCGCTCGAGAGCGTCGATGGCGTCAAACTCATCGGCGGGAATTTTGTCCGAGATCGAGGAAAGCACGCTGGCGGCAAACTTATATGGAGAAGCAGTGGAGACTACGAGGATCTTCTCACCGGGGTTTTCTTTTTGATCGTTTAACGCACAGTGCAGTGCCACCGCCGTGTGGGTATCGCACAGATAACCGTTCCCGAACGCCTCGTGGATGGTCGCACGGGTCTGCTCCTCGGTACTGAAGCCGCCCACAAAATGCTCTGCGATCCTGGCTTTCAGATGGGCAGAAATTTCATATTTTCCCTGCTCCGTAAGTGCGGCCATATAGCCCGCGGTCTGCTCTGCGCCGCCGAGCAGATAGAGCAGGCGCTCTAAATTGGAGGAGATCAGAATGTCCATGGACGGGCTGATGGTGGTATAAAACTCTCTGTTCCTGTCATATACGCCGGTTTTCAAGAAATCGGTCAAAACATTGTTCTGATTGGACGCGCAGATCAGTCGGCCGATCGGCAGACCCATCTGTTTTGCAAGGAAGGCGGCGAAAATATTGCCGAAGTTTCCGGTAGGCACGCAGACTGTGAGCGCCTCACCCATGGCAAGAGTACCCTGCGATACCATATCGCAGTAGGCCGAAACATAATAGACAATCTGGGGGGCAAGTCTGCCCCAGTTGATGGAATTGGCGCTGGAAAGAAAGACCTTATCCCCGTTCAATTCATCCGCCAGTTCCCGGTCGGCAAACAGGCGCTTGACGCCGTTCTGCGCATGGTCAAAATTGCCGCGAATGGCGCACACCTGCACGTTTGCTCCCTCCTGGGTCGCCATCTGCCGCTTTTGAATCTTTGACACTCCGTCGACGGGATAAAAGACCTGAATCTTCACGCCCGGAATATCCCGGTATCCCTCCAGCGCCGCTTTGCCGGTGTCACCGCTGGTGGCAACCAAAATCAATGCCGTGCGCCGCTCTCCTGTTTTGGTCAGTGCGCGGGAAAGCAATCGGGGCATGATTTGCAGGGCCATGTCCTTGAAGGCGCAGGTCGGTCCGTGCCACAACTCGAGGATCTTGACGCTGTCCGAATAATCTGCGATGGGCGCGGCGCCGCCCGGGAAACGGGACTCGCCGTACGCTTGGGTGCAGTCGGCCAGCAGTTCGGCCTCGGTGTAATCGGTCAAAAATTTTGCTAAGATGTGCGCCGCCCGATGGGGATAATCCATCTTCCCGATCTTTTCAAGCTCGCCCTCCGCAAAATGCGGCAGTTCCTCCGGTAAAAACAGACCTCCGTCGGAAGCCAAACCCTGTTTGATCGCCTGCGCCGCGCTCACACGTTCTGCGCCGCCTCTTGTGCTTTGATAATTCATATTTTATCTTCCTTTTGAAAGTATTGATTTGCGTTGTCGTAAAAAATTTTGCCGATCAGCGTATCGCTGTATCCCGCTTTTGCCATTTGCTCGGCGACGGCATACAGGTCGGCGGGTCCGCCGATGCCGGCCGGGGTGTGCCCGATGCCGTCAAAATCGCAGCCAAAGCAAAGCGTATGTTCCCCGCCCAGCGCAAGAAAGTGCTCAATATGCGCCATGACGTCAGCGATCCCGGCGTTTCCGTCCTCCCGCAGAAAAGCGGGACACAGATTGATCCCTACAAGGCTGTGCGCATCCCGCACGATGCCGAACATCTCGTCGGTCAGGTTGCGTCCGTGGGGGCAGATCGCGCGGGAATTGGAATGCGTAACGATAAAGGTATCGGTCAGCTCGACAGTATCGTAAAAGGTCGCGTCCGATGCGTGAGACAGATCGGGAAGAATGCCCAACTCGCCCAAACGCCTGACCGCTTTCCGGCCGAACGGGGTCAGCCCTTTATCGGTATTCCATGCGCCGCCGATGGCGCATTCATCCCGCCAAACAAGTGTCAGATAGGCAAGATCGTATGCGGCCAGTGCATCCAAGCGGGACAGATCCTCTCCCAACAATTCTCCGCCCTCTACGGCAAGCATACCGTCGGGCGGCAGCGGCACGGCTTTCACAATCTCAAAAAACTGCCGGTAAGCCTCGTCCGCCGAAAGTGAATGCTCGCTCCATACCGCGTAAATCTGCCGTCGGGCGGCAAAATCGCCCGCACGGTCGAGATGCTTGGGGGTAGACGGTGCACGCCAACGCTCGTAGAGCGTGTCGCAATGCAGGTCAAAATACGATAATTTCATCCGCTTGCTCCAAACGCACCCGGGATATGCCGAAGTTCTTCCACGGTAAATTTGCCATTTTGCTCGCTTTTGTAGACCTCGATAATGTCCATGCGCTGCTTTTTACTGCACGGGTGCTCATGAAGATAATATGCCGCGCTGTACCGCAGATATCCCCGCTTGCGACGGTCGACCGCGTCGGCGGGTCTGCCGTAGCGGCTGTCGGCGCGCAGGTTACGGGTCTTGACTTCGACAAAGATAATATATTCGGCGTTTTGTGCCACAATGTCTATCTCACCGTGCGGAGTGCGGTAGTTGCGTGCGCAAATGCGCCAGCCGCTCTTTTTGAGCAGCTTGGCCGCCTCCTTTTCCCCCAGGTCGCCGGTCTGCTTGGTCGAACGAAAGAAAGTCATTTGTCAAGAAATTTCAGAAACGTTTTGCGGTGCTCAGGACAAGGGCCGATCGTGCGCAGCAGATCCATATGTTCTTTGGTCGGATAGCCCTTATGCACGGCAAACCGATATTCGGGATAGCGGGCGTCCATCTCGAGGCAATACCTGTCCCGCTCGACCTTGGCAAGGATAGACGCCGCCGCAATATTCGGGCTTTTGGCGTCCCCCTTGACGATCGGGCAAGCGCGCATGGGAAAATCTCTGGCCACATTTCCGTCCACCAGCGTAAGATCAGGCGCCGGGTCAAGGGCGGCTACCGCCTGCCGCATGGCAAGCTGCGCCGCACTCAGAATATTGATCCGGTCGATCTCGGCGGGGCCGACCGACGCGACCGCATAACTGACTGCGTACGCACGGATGACGTCGTATAAGCGTTCCCGCTTTTTTTCGGATATTTTTTTAGAGTCGTTCAGCCCTTCAACCTCAAGGCCGCAGGGCAGAATGACCGCCGCCGCGTAGACGGGTCCGGCCAGCGGTCCTCGTCCGGCCTCGTCCGTGCCGCAGATGATCTTGTACCCCTGCGCATAATATTCATCTTCCAATTCCCAGTTTAGCAAAACGGTCTCTCCAGTGATATCTTTCCGATCCGCGCCGACCGGAAATCGTCGAGCAGTGCGGCGGCGCTTCGCTCGTAGTTCACTTGACCGCCGGAAACGAGAAATCCACGCTTGCGTCCGATCGCCTCAAGCAACTCCCAGTTTTCCATGTCCTCCGGGATCCCGCTTAGTTTATAACGCTCGCACAGCAGTTCGGGGTAAAGACCCCGCAGTCTGCCTGCGAGAGCGGCCGCCAGAGTCTCGGTGTCCATGATCGTGTCCTTGATCGCGCCGGTCATAGCGAGGTTTTCCCCCACCCGACGGTCCTCGAACTTGGGCCACAGCACACCCGGCATATCGAGAAGTTCCAAGCCGTTCGCCTTGACCCACTGTCCGGTCAGGGTCACGCCCGGACGATCCTCCACCTTGGCCTTTTTCGCGCCGCACAGGCGGTTGATCAGCGAACTTTTACCCACGTTCGGAATGCCCACCACCATGACCCGCAGGGCCCTGCCCTGCATTCCTTTTTGCTCGTAACGCGCCACCTTGTCGGCGCACAGCTCTCGCAGGGCGGGAACAATTTTGTTGAGATTTTGCCCGGTAATGCAGTCGATGAACAAACTGCTCTGCCCTTCGGCCGCAAAAGCGCGCTTCCATGCCTCGTTGACTGCGGGGTCGGACAGTGCGCTCTTGGTGAACAGGGTCAGCATGGGCTTGTCCCCTACGATTGCGCGTATCTCCGGGTTGCGCGAACTTTCGGGAATACGTGCGTCCAGCAGTTCCAATATCGCGTCTACGTCTTTCAGCCGCTCACCGATCATACGGCGGGTTTTGGCCATATGACCCGGAAACCATTGGATCAGCTGAGAAGGCATTATTTCACCGCTCCTATGCGGTCAAAGGGATAGATGCGGAAGAACACCTTACCGATCACGTATCGCGCATCGATCAGTCCCACTGCCTCCGAGCGGCTGTCCATCGACATATTGCGGTTGTCGCCCATGCAGAAAAGATATCCCTCCGGAATGATATATCCGCCGTCCTCGGAGCGCTCGCACTGGGAAACCACCTCGTAAAAATCGGCCGAATACATGGAGCCTTCCAAGCGGTTGACATAGTCCTCGGTCAGCATCCGCCCGTTCACATAGACGCCCCATGAGTCAAAATCAATGCGTACGCTGTCGCCTGCGACGGCAATCACCCGCTTGACCAGCGGCTCGTCCATTTTATAGTCCGACTGGGTCACCACAATATCGCCCGATTGCGGACGGTACAAAAGATTGCTGACCAGCAATACGTCCTGCTTGCCCGGCTCGGCGGCAAGGGGATCGGGAGCGGAAGATGCGGGCGCTCCCACCAGTGTCGGGTACATGGAATGCCCGGTCACGGGAGAATGACGCACCAACAGTGTCAGCACTAAAATGACCGCGCAAATAGCCACGGCGAACATCTCCGCCCATTCAAATATTGCCGAAACGACTGCATCGCCGCGTTTCATCGTTTGCCTCCAATCATATAGTCAAGCAGTTTTTCGCCACGCGAAAGATAAAACGCTTTATCCCGCGCACTCTGCTCGGTAAATGTGGTCACACCGTCGCGAGGGTGGGCCGAATCGTAAATCAGAAACGGGACCGGATCGATCGAGTGGGTACGGGTGCGAATGGGGGTCGGATGATCGGGCAGGATCATGACGCGGAAAGGCTCTCCCGTTTTTCTCAGATATTCCACGCAAGGGCCGGTGATTTTCTCATCGATCAGTTCGATCGAGCGCACTTTGTTGTCGATCTCGGCGCGGTGGCCGCATTCGTCGGGTGCTTCGATATGGATATAGACAAACTCCTTGCCGCGCTCGAACGCGGCGATGGCCGCCTGAGCCTTGCCGGTATAATTGGTGTGTACATTGCCGGTCGCACCCTCCACGTCGATCGACTCCATACCCGCGCAGATTCCGATGCCCTTGATCAGATCCACCGCCGAAATGACCGCCGCGTCCAGACCCCACTTGTCGCGGAAAGCCGGCAGAGCGGGCTTTTTCCCCGGACTCCAGAGCCAGAGGGAATTTGCCGGACGCAGGCCGCGCGCACGGCGGGCCTGATTCACCGGGTGATTGTTTAAGACCTCAAAACTTTCCCGCATGAGGGAAAGAAAGGGCTCGTCCGGCAGATACTCCGCGATTTTCCGACCGAGAATGTCATGCGGACGCATAAATTCACGCCCGTCCGGAGCATTTTCCCAAAGCAGACAGTGCCGGTAACTGACGCCTGTGTAAAAATGCCGGGCGTCCGTGCCGAAATGCGCCTCGATCGCACGGATCAACGCATCCGCCTCGGGGGTGGTGATCTCGTCCGCCGAATGATCGAGCATAACGCGATCTTCGTAGTGTTCCTCTCTCTCAGAAAGGGTGACGATATTCGCACGGTAGGCGGTCTGGGTGTCTGTCATAGCAAGTCCCATGCTCACGGCTTCTAAGGGCGAACGGCCCTTGGAATAGATCTCCGGGTCGTAGGAAAGCACCGCAAGGTTTGCCGTGTCGCTCTCGGGCACCATTCCCCCGGGCACATTGGAAACCGTACCGATCAGGGCACTTGCGGCAAGGCTGTCCGCGATCGGCTTGTACGCCGCCTCCATGGGTGTGCGCCCGCCTAAGGCCTCGATCGGCTCGTCCGCCATTCCGTCACATAATACTACCAGATATTTCATCTATGTTTTCTCCTGAGTACAAAGTAAAAGTATAATATATTATATTATACCACATTATTCTGAAAAATGGAATAATTGACCGGACGCTTTTTCAAAAAACAACGCAAAACCTTGAACCATACACATATACTGCACAAGAGGATTTTCTTTGTTGCTGTTTGTTGTTTTTGCAATTTATATTTTGCTTTCGTAACATATTTTATTAATAGTTAGATCGACCGCTGTAACTATTGCAAAAAAATCCCGGGCGTGATATAATTTGTTAGAAATCAAACTATTTGAGAGGTAACAATGGGACCCGGCGGACATGGATTCGGAGGACCTCCTCCGCATGAACAAAACGAAAAAATGAAAGAACCGCTGCCCAAGTCGATGGGCGAAGTGCCCGGCTATCTGAAACGCCTGCTGCACGGGTTCTTCTTCCGATTGAATTATATTGTAAAACTCGTATGGGAAGCGAAAAAATCACTGCTCTTGCTGATGATCTTCATGGCGGTATTCAACGGCATCTCACCGGTGCTTTCCGCTTACATTTCCGCCAATCTTCTCAACCGCGTCGCCGCGTTGCTCGGTGAGGGAACGAGCGATTTTGCGCGGATCGTTTCCCTGCTGCTGCCCGCAATGCTCTTACAGTTCGGGTATATGTTCTTGGTCAGTCTGATCAATACGGTCAGCAATATTATCACCCGCACCTCCGGCGAGATCGTGACCAATCACGTCAAATGCAAGATCATGAATAAGGCAAAGGAGATCGACGTTGCCTCCTTTGATATGCCCGAGTTTTACGAGAAGTTTGAAAACGCCAACCGGGAGGCAGGCTCGCGGCCGATTCAGGTCATTCAGTCGACCTTCAACATCGTGAGTACGGTGATTTCGGCGGTCAGTTTTATCCTGATCCTCTCAGCGGTAGCGTGGTTTGCGCCGCTCGTGGTCATTCTGCTGTCCCTGCCCAGTGCGATCATCACCTTTTCCTACCGCAAAAAGAATTTCCGCTATATGCGCCGTCGCTCCAAGGACCGCAGGCAAATGTCCTACTATTCGGATATGCTGGTCAACAAGGACAACGTCAAAGAACTGCGCCTGTTCGGACTGTCCGACACCTTTATCTTCAATTACAATAAGGTGTTTGCCCATTATTTCGCCGGCATCCGCAAGTTGATTGCGGGCGAGGGGATCTGGAACATTCTGATCACGCTGGTCACGACCGGCGTCAACTGTGCGCTCTTCTTCTTTATCGCATACACGGTCGCGGCCCAGAACGGGCAGATCGGCGACTACTCCCTTTATACCGGCGCACTGACCTCGATCGCCTCCTGCGTCGCCTCGCTGGTCAGCACGACCTCCGGCATCTACGAGGGTACTCTGTTCATCGACAACATGATCGTCTTTATGAACGAAAAGCGCAGGATCGTGCCCACCCTTGAAAAGCCGCGGCAGGTCGCACGCCACTGTGCCCACACCATCGAGTTCCGGCACGTGTCCTTCCGATATCCGGGAACGGAGCGCGACGTGCTGAAAGACATCAATTTTGTCATAGATCCCGGCGAAACCGTGGTACTGGTGGGTCTGAACGGCGCGGGCAAGACCACCCTGCTCAAACTGCTCACCCGTCTGTACGATCCGACCGAGGGCGTGATCCTGCTGGACGGAGCGGACATCCGGGAATACGACACCGACGGGTTATACGCCATGTTCGGCGCCATCTTTCAGGACTTCGGCAAATACGCTTTTACCGTGACCGAAAACATTGCATTCGGCGAGATCACCAAGCCTGTAGATCCAACGCAGATTCAGTCGGCCGCCCGGGCAAGTGCCGCAGATGCGTTTATCCGGGCCTTACCGGCGGGCTATGACACCCCGCTCATGCGGGTATTCGAGCAGACCGGGATCGAGCCGTCGATCGGTCAATGGCAGAAGTTAGCCATCGCGCGGGCCTTCTACTCGGATTCGGACGTGCTGATCTTAGACGAGCCTACCGCGTCGCTCGACGCCATCGCAGAGCAGGAGATTTTCAACCAGTTTGACCGTTTGCGCAAAGACAAGACCACGTTTTTCGTGTCACACCGTCTGTCCAGTGCAACCGTCGCAAGCAAGATTCTGGTCTTGCAAAACGGCGAACTTGTGGAAACCGGCAATCACAGCGAGCTAATGCGCAGGAACGGGATCTACTGCAATCTGTTCTCCACACAGGCCAGCAGATATATCACAGAGGCGGAAGAACGCCCGGATGGTTCCCGTCCGCCGCGAAAGGAACGTGAAAAAACATGAAGCAAATCCACTTTGTCCCCGCAGATATTCTCCTGCCCAAGACCGATTTTGAGCGCTGGGCAGTGGTCGCCTGCGACCAGTACACCTCCGAGCCGGACTACTGGCGTTCGGTTGAGCGTACGGTCGGCGAGGCTCCTTCCGCCTACCGGCTGATCCTGCCCGAGGCATTCCTCGATGACCGACCGGACGAGCGGATCAGGAAGATCAATGCGACCATGTACGCCTATCTTGAGAAAGGCGTGTTTGAGGAATACAAAAACACGTTTCTTTACACCGAGCGCACCCAGCGGGACGGACGGGTACTGCCGGGGTTGGTCGGAGCGATCGACCTCGACGCTTACGATTACCGACCGGGCGCGCGAACGCCCGTGCGGGCGACCGAGGGCACGGTCCTTGAGCGCATTCCGCCCCGGGTGGCCATTCGCCGCGACGCACCGCTCGAGTTGCCGCACATACTTTTGCTGATCGACGATCCGATAGGAACCGTCATCGAGCCGCTTGCCGCCCGGCGCAATACAATGCGCAAGGTCTATGACTTTGATCTAATGCAGGACGGCGGACACGCCGCAGGATATATCGTCCCTGCGCCGGAGGCGATTACGGACGCGCTGTCCGCGCTCTTTGCGGACTGTGAAAATCCCCTTTGGTTTGCCATCGGGGACGGCAACCATTCGCTGGCCGCGGCGAAAGCCTGCCGCGAGCAAAATCCTACTCCGCTCAATCGCTATGCACTGGTAGAGGTGGTCAACATTCACGCGGACGCGCTCGACTTTGAGCCGATCTACCGGGTGCTGTACGGCGCGGACTATGCCGACCTCATGCGGCAAGCGCGTGCGTTTTTTGCGCCCGACCCGACGGGTCAGAAGATTGCCGTCCTGCACGGCGATACGAGCGAAGTTTTGCAGGTTGCACCGCAAAGCACGTTGCCTGTGGGCACGCTTCAGTGTTTTTTGGACGAGTATCTGAAAGGGCGTGACCATGTGCGCATCGACTATGTCCACGGAGAAGATACCGCACGTCGCCTTGCGGAGCAGGGGGCGGTCGCCTTCTTATTTGACGGTATGCAAAAGGATCAGCTCTTCCCTGCCATTCTCGCGGACGGCGCGCTGCCTCGTAAGACCTTTTCCATGGGACTCGCCCACGACAAGCGTTATTATATCGAGGCAAGGAAAATCAAATAAACCGCTCTGACAGCTTTTTTCAACAAATGATACGGGCGGGCAAATCAAACCATTTGCCCGCCCGTATCATTTCAGTTAAACTTATAGATCTTCTGCAAGACCCTGTAAACGAGAATGTCAAACTCGCATCCAAAGCGGCTCTTGAAATTGAGCGCAATGCCCAGTGCCTTGCGCCGCAAGACCTTATAGGTAGCCGGATCGACTTTCTTGAGATACGCCCAAAGCTCGTCTTTATCCTCTTTTCCCTGCGGTCCTGAAAGCATACAGAAGATAGAAGATACCATCATCATGGACAAAAGATAGTGCATGATATACTTCTTCTGTCCCGCGTGACGCGCTTCCTGCGGCTTCTTTGCGTCGATCAGCAGTCTGGTCACCCGAAGTTGCTGATCGAGGCGCTTGATCATATTCGCCTCATTCACCGACTGATCCTCTCTGCCGATGAAATAGTGGTAAAGTTCACAGTTGACGTAGTACAACTTTTCCACAAAGGTGAGCGGAACATAGGCGTAAATATTATCCACATAGAAAGTGTGTTTGGGAAAGATAATGCCCGACTCTTTGAGCACCTCCGTGCGATAGGTCAGCGTGTGCATGGTGAGATAGTGGGACTGATTGAACCGGTTGGTTTCGTTCCATGTGAAGACACGTCCCTCCGGCAGAATGCGCTTAAAGGAATTAGAGTGCCGCTTGTCCTCATAGACCCGCTCATAAACGTAATTGGTGATGAGAAGATCCGGAAGATTGTGCCGTTCGATCTGGGTACGAATGACCGTAAGTACCTTTTGCAGGGCCTCCGGGTCCAGCCAGTCGTCACTGTCCACCACCTTGAAATAAAGCCCGGTCGCATTCGCAATTCCGGTCTGCACAGCATCACCGTGTCCGCCGTTCTCCTTGTGAATGGCGCGGCAGACGGTGGGGTACATGGCCGCATAACGGTCGGCGATAGCGGCAGTGTCGTCCTTGAAAGATCCGTCATCTACGATCAGAATCTCCGCATCTTCCCCCGCCGTGAGCAGGGATTCAATGCACTTGTCCATATATTCCGCAGAATGATAGCACGGCACGGTAAAGGTGATCAGTTTCATTTTCTTTCTCCCGATGAAAAAACGGCGCAAGAGTAACTTGTGCCGTTTGCCATTATTTTATGTTTGTACAAAGGTCAGTCGGCATAGACACTGACGCATCTTCTGTCGCGGGAAATATGTTCAAACTTGACCTTGCCGTCGATCAAAGCGTACAGCGTATCGTCCGAGCCGATCCCGACGTTCTTACCGGGATGGATGTGGGTACCGCGCTGTCTTACGATAATATTACCGGCAACCACAGACTGACCGTCTGCCTTCTTGGTGCCTAAGCGCTTGGACTCGCTGTCACGACCGTTCTTGGTCGAGCCGACTCCCTTTTTATGTGCAAAAAATTGCAGGCTGATTCTTAACATCTTACTTCCTCCATTCGTCATTTACGCTTGTTTCTCTGTAACGTCCATATAATCGTAGTATTCCTCCAGCATATCGTTTAACTGAATGAAATACGCCTCGATCAATCCTGAAACCGCAAAGCGCTTGCGCTCGTCACTTTCATGCTCGGCCAGCGCCCCGTTTGCGATCACCCGAATGGTTGCCGTCTGATCGTCGATCTGATAATCGACCGAAGAGGCATAGGTAACCTCGATCGCATTGACGATCAGCATGGTCATTGCGGAGAAAGCGGAACACAGGATATCATCGCCGCCTGCGGCAAATCCCGCGTGGCCGGTTTCTTCAAAACCGAAATATACGCCGTTACGCTTGAAAAAGGTAAATTTAGTCACGGTTCTTATGCGTTGATCGCGCTGATCTGAACCTTCGTGTAGGGCTGTCTGTGACCCAGTTTTCTCTTCTCGTTCTTCTTGGGCTTGTAGGTTATGACATAGATCTTTTTGCCCTTACCGTTCTTGACCACATTGGCCGTAACGGTCGCACCCTCAAGGTAGGGAGCGCCGGTCTTGAACTCCGAGCCGGTAGATACGGCAAGCACCTTGTCAAAGGTCACCGTAGACCCCTCGTCGGCGCCCAGTTTTTCGACGAAAATAATATCGCCTTCGTTCACCTTGTACTGCTTTCCGCCGGTTTCGATTACTGCAAACACGAAAAGCACCTCTCTTTCTTATGTGCCTTTGGCACAAGACTCGCTAAGTCTGGCAAGCAATGCTTTTATAACCAAACATTATGCGGCATATTATTATATCACTCTTGAGGACTGTCTGTCAAGGGTTTCGGCAGATTTTTCCGCACTTTTTACGGTATTTTTCAAGAGCATGGTAATAGTCATGGGGCCTACGCCGCCCGGAACGGGGGTAATGTACGATGCGATCGGCTCAACTGCCGCAAAATCCACGTCGCCTGTCAGTTTGCCGTCCGCACGGCGATTCATACCCACGTCGACGACCACGGCGCCCGGTTTGACCATGTCCGCGCCGACAAAGTCCGCACGACCGACGGCCACCACCAAAATATCCGCACGTCGGGTGACCTCAGCCAGATTTTTTGTGTGCGAATGGCAGACTGTGACCGTGCCGTTGGCGTGCAGTAACAGCATAGCCTGCGGTTTGCCGACGATATTACTGCGGCCGACCACCACGCACTCCTTGCCCGTGCAGTCGATGCCGCTCCGCTCGAGCAGAGCCATCACGCCTGCGGGCGTACATGGCAGGAAATCATAATCACCGATCATGATTTTGCCCACGTTGACCGGGTGAAAGGCGTCCACGTCCTTTTCCGGAGAAATGGTATGAATGACCGTCTTTTGGTCCAGATGTGACGGCAGCGGCAGCTGCACCAGAATCCCGTGGATGGCAGGATCCGCGTTGAGTTTGCGGATGAGCGCAAGCAACTGCTCCTCGGTCGTGTCGGCAGGCAGCTCGTAAGACTCCGAGCGGATACCGGTCTGCTCACAGGCCTTCTTTTTATTGCGTACGTATACCGCGGAGGCAGGGTCGTCCCCCACCAGAATCACCGCCAAACCCGGCTGTACGCCCCGCGCACACAGCGCCTGTACGTCTGCCGCGATCTCACAGCGAATCTCGGCCGCGATCGCCTTTCCGTCAATCAGTTTTGCCATTTGGTTCCTCCTGTTCTTGGTCTGCCTCTTCCGCTTGTTCTTCCGCTTGTTCGGGCCGGGCAAAGGGGACTGCGGTTTTACCGGCTTTCGCACGGCGGAAAAGGAGAATCATCAAAATCATTCCGCCCACCGCGCTGAGCGCTCCCACCAGTTGGGAGATGCGGATCGGGCCGACGTACAGACTGTCTGTGCGGAAGCCCTCGATCAGCATCCGGGCAAAGCCGTACCAGACAAGATAAGAAAGCGCAATCTGTCCGTTGAATTTTTTCTTGCGATAGAACACGGATAAAAGTGCAAAGCCGCAGAGATCCCACACACACTCATACAAAAAGGTCGGTTGAACGGGAGTGCCGCCTATGTACATGATCCAAGGAAGATGAACACTGCCCGAAATATCGCTGATATGTCCGAAGAAATCCCACTGGGTGACCGAGCCGAAAGCCTCGGCGTTAAAGAAATTTCCCCATCTGCCGATGGCCTGCGCCAGCAAAAGGGTAGGCGCGATCATATCGGCAAGCACGGAAAACTTCAGCTTTTTGAAACGGGCGAAGAGCACCACGGCGATCGTGCCGCCGATCACACACCCGTAAAAGCCAAGTCCGCCCTCCCAGATCTTGAAGGCATCCAGGATATTGTCATATTTGTCGAGCGAGGTCAACACATAATAGGCTCTTGCGCCGACAATCCCGGCCAAGACCACCCAGATGGCAAGATCATAGATGTCGTCGCTTTTGATCCCCTCGGCACGTGCCCGCCACTGCACATACAGGAATGCAAGCACGATGGAAAAGACGATCAGCAATCCGTACCAGTAGATCTCCCGCCCGAATATGCGAAAGGCCACACGGTCGATTTGCAGGTTTTCAATGCCGATGTTCGGAAACGATATGGTATGCACGGTCATTCCTCCTCTCCGGGTTTGACTAAGGAAATCGCACGGGATCCGGGCGCGAACAGACCAGCGGCAAGCGCATCACATTCTTCTTTTGTGACCGCAGAGAACGCATCCACCAGCCGGAATGGCTCGATATCTTCTAAAGCTGCGCCCGTAAACAGCCCGACAATCTCCTCGGTGGAATCAAAGGAGCGGATATTCTGTGCACAGCTCACCCGTTTTGCACGCTCGAACAATTCGGGATCAAGTCCGTCTTGCACGGTCTTGTCAATATAAGCCATGATCTTGTCGATGGCCTGTTCGGCCTGCGCGCTCTGACCGGATATCTGTGCGAAGGAAAAAGCGGCGGTGTGCTCGTATTCATGGGAAAGCGTGCCGGTGATCAGTCCCTGCTCGTACAGTTCACTGTAAATCGGGCTGGAGGGGCCGAACATGGCGTCCAGCAAAATCGTAAGTCGGGCGCTTTTTCGGGCGCGCTCGATCGGGTCGGGCGAAATGTCGGTATCCTTGCAGCCGATCATAAAGATCGGACGGGCGACGTCCATGACCGCCTCTACCCGCTTGCTCACCACACCGGGCTGCTCTTGTGCGTAAATACGATCGACTTGCTTGGGCGGTACCGCCGGAAAATACTTGTCGACGAGAGCCTCCACCCGTTCGGGGTCGATATCTCCGCTGACGGCCAAAATCATATTGGACGGCCGGTAAAAGGCGTCGTAGCAGGTGTGTAAGATCTCCGGGGTGATTCCGGAAATAGACTGCACGCTTCCGGCGATGGGAATACGCACGCTGTGATCGCGGTAAAGGGCGCCCAGCAGATCAAACAGAATCACCCAGCCGGGATTGTCGTTCATCATTCCGATCTCCTCACCGATGATGCCCTGCTCTTTTGCCACGTTCTCCTGTGTGAAGTGCGGATGGCTGACCATCTCGAGCAAAATCTCCAGCGAATCGTAAAACCGGTCGGTACAGGAAAAAATATAAGAGGTACGGGTAAAGGAAGTGAACGCATTTGCATCCGCCCCCACAGCGCCGTAGCGCGCGAAGGCGTCTGTGCCGTCCTCGCTTTCAAACATTTTATGCTCCAAGAAATGTGCGATCCCGTCCGGGACGGCCATCTCCTGACCGTCCAGTCGAAACCGGCTGTCGATCGATCCGTATTTGACGGTGACCGAGGCAAAATAGGTGGAAAGACGCTTGGGAATGACATAAATCTCCAACCCGCTCTCGTGGGTCAGATGCAGATAGGATTCCTCAAGCTGCGGGTTTTCTCTTTTTTCAAAACGGCTCATGCCTCTTCCTCCTCTGCCTCTAAGAAATAGATGGTATCCAGACTGACGGCGCGCGCAACGCGCACGACGTCGTCCTTGGTGACCTGTTTCGCCATCTCAATGCATTCCTCGGGCGTACTGCGGATCCCCGCCATCGCCCTGCCGGTATACCAGCCCTCCAAGGAAGAGGGAGCGTCGTCCAGCGCCCGATAACCGTTGATCACGCCGTTTTTGGCGATCTGCAACTCCTCGTCGGTGATCTGCCCCTCCTGTATGGCCTTAAGTTGGGCTAAAATCTCCGTCTGCGCTTTTTCCTTATTGGCCGCACTCAGGCCGCTGTACACCAGCATGACCCCCTTGTGCGGTTCTGCCATGCTGGCACAGGTATAACACAGGGAGAGTTTTTCTCTGACGTTGACAAACAACTTGCTGGTGGGAAAAGCGCCGAACAGTCCGGAAAAGACCGAGAACACATGCCACTCACCGTCCGAGAGCACGCATCCCGTGCGAAAACCGAGCGCAAGCACAGACTGCTCGGCGGGCGCGGTTTCACGAATCTCACGCACCTCGCCTGCCGCACGAATGACCTCACAGGCAAAAGGCGCGGGGGCGGCAACGCCCAGCGGGGCAAACAGAGTTCTCAGCCGGGCGGCAAGAGCGGTCGGGTCGGCCTCGCCTATAAAAAACAACTCGCAGCGCGCCTGCTGCAGTACGGTACGGTAAAAATCATATAACTGCGCCGGGGTGACCGCCTCCACGTCCTCGGGGTAACCGTAGGTGGGAATTCCGTATGCTTCCCCTTCGCACATCAACTCCTCACAGCGTTTGACGGCATAGCGGCGTTTGTTGTTCTTCTGTGCCGCGATATACCCTAAGATCTGCTTTTTCTCACTTTCCACATACTCTCCCCGGAACGCGCCCCTCTCAAGACAAGGGACAAACAGCAACTCGGCCGCCATCTCCAGCACACTGTCGGTGATCCGGGTGCCGTCCGGCGCAAAGCGATCCCGCAGCATACCGGCCGAAATACCGAAAAACTGCGTTTCTCCACGTCCGTACACTCTGCCGTAGATATCCGATGCATACAGATCGTCTAAGCGACGGTTGATGGCGGTCAGCGTAGGGTATTTTTCGCTGCCGCGCATGAGCACCTTTGGAAGCAGAGCGCTGAGCGGTGCGTTCTGCCGCGTGATGGGCAGAGAGAACTGCACTGAAAAATAATTGGTTTTGAATTTGTCGGTTTCAATATAGTGAAGCGTTAAACCTTCTTTTATGACAATATCTTGCATCATGCTCACCCCTTATCCCTATTATACATGACAATTCTCTTTTTTTCAATCATTATTTAGTATAACAGAGGTCCGGTCCCGATATACCGTGTAATTTTCCCCCTGGCAAAACTCCTCGGCCAGATTGCAGACAAATATCGGCCTCTCACAGGCAAACTCCTGCTTGTATAGCGGTCCGTACCCTCCGGCAATCAGCACATCGGCTTGGGGCGCGGTCTGCCCGGTTTCAAAATACGCAGCGCCCAGATAGCACAGAGTTTTGCCGCCCGCGCAAGCGGTGATCTTGTGGATCGGGCGTTTGGAACGGTCAAGATAGGATGGCTGAGCGATCCGATATTCTACCCCGCCCGCGATAAAGGTTTCTCCATAACGATAAAAGACCGCCTGCGCGCCGTACCCGGAAACCATCCGCTCAAGCGCATCCGAATTTTCTTTTGCCGCGTCAGCCGGTAAATAGACGCACGCAATTTTCTCGTTTTGTAA
This sequence comes from uncultured Clostridia bacterium, assembly GCA_947625805.1. Lineage (GTDB taxonomy): Bacteria > Bacillota > Clostridia > Oscillospirales > CAG-272 > CAKSEI01. Next base: position 16,940 of record CANQPT010000003.1, on the reverse strand, counting down.
AAGCGATGAAAGGAACCAAGCGCTCTTCTTATAGTAGTTTACAAGGATATAGTATTCGTATTCGGTTGCATACAACTCGGTCCGGCTAAGATATCGAATGCGCGCGGACGGAGCGGAAGATGCGTTTGTGATATCGAGAATTCCCACCGATGCGCCCGAGCGGACGCCGATACAATCGTTCTGATCGATCGTACACACCACCGCCTGAAAACGGTCTTGGGTGCGTGCCCCGTAAACGCCGACCCCGCAGGACAGCACAAGACTGAAGATAAGCAGGGGTGCGAGCCAGACAAGCGGTTTTCTCGGGGCTATGATCACAAACAGCGCAAATACGACGCAAAAGCCAAACACCGCCCACAGGGCAAAGGGATAGTAAAGCGAAACCGTAAGGTCGCAGCAATCGGCACACCAGTCTGCAAATCCGACGGTATATTCTGTCAGGCGGTCGGACGCAAAGACAAGCAGATCGCCTACCGCCGGGATCTGCCCGAACAAAAGCGTCAGCGGAAAAAGACAGAGCATGGCGCTGAAAGGCAAGGTGAACAGCAGCGTGGAAAGCACTCCGGCAAAGGAAAAGACGCCGTAAGTATACGCGCTGATCGGCAGTGTAAAGGTCAGAGCCGTCACACCGGTAAACAGGGCAAGCAGTACTTTGCTCACCCCGCGCGGCAACTCCCGCTCGGACAGGGCTTTATCCGCAAGAGGTACCACCGTCACAATCCCGAGGGTGGCGGCAAAGGATAATTGCAGACCGGTATCAAAGGCCGAGTAGGGATCGAAAAGACAGATAAGCGCAACCGCAAAGCAAAGCACGGTCGCAGGATCCGGACGCTTTTTGATATAGTAACACAGAATAATAAGGATCATACTGCAGCCGGCGCGGGTAAGGGAAGCGGGAAATGCGGTCAACATCATAAACGCAACAAGACATACGCCCAAAATACCGTTTGCGACCGAGCGATGCAGGGCAAGCATGCGCATGAGCATATACAATGCACCGAACAGCACGGTCAGGTGCAGACCGGACATTGCCAGCATATGGGAAAGACCCAGCCGTCTGAAATCCCGTCTGACGGCGGCGGACAACTCACTGCGGTCACCCAGCAAAAGACAGCGGGCAAGTCCGGCAGCCTTTGGGGAGAGCAGGCGATCCAGCCGGTCACAGAGGGCGTCTCTTGCATTTGCAAAAGCAAACCTGAAAGATTCCTTTCTTCCTGCCGTGCCGAGGTCCCCCTCTTTCGCGCGCAAAGCGGTCAACACACCCTGTGAAAGTTGATAATCCCGCTCCGGGTAGCCGTTGATATCCCGCTCAAATTCTTCAAAGGTCACATTTCCGGTCACCCGATCACCCCGGCTGTACCCCGCGGCGTAGTCACACCGCAGGATTGCGCGAAAAGCCGGAATATCCTGCGTGCCGTCCACGCGCACCCGATACTCCGAGGCATAGACCGATTCAGACAGCGTATCTTCCACCGTAAGACTGACCTCGCGGGTCTGCCCTGCCTCGGCATAGATCCCGGCAGGATAGCGGAAGAAAACAAAATACGCAAGCAGCGCACCGACAAGGGAGCATAGAAAAAGAAAACACGCCTGGGCTGTCGCCGCAGTGTGCCGAAAAAACCATATGACTATGCTCACTGCAAGACCGACCGCACACACTGCCGCAGCCGTCAGCGCGACACTCAGGCGGGTATGTGCGAATATGCCGAGAGAGATCAAAAATGCAAGCGAGCACTGCATCAGATGCCGGTACCTTAGAAATCTCATGGTTCAAAAGGGAAAAGAAGTCCGTCACGCGACAGACTTCTTTTTTATAGTGTACTTATTTTGCGATTGCGTCCTTGAATGCCTTGCCTGCTTTGAACGCAGGAACTTTAGACGCGGGAATGGTGACAGACTTGCCGGTCTGCGGGTTGCGGCCCTGTCTTGCGCTTCTCTCTCGTACTTCAAAAGTACCGAAGCCAACCAACTGTACCTTTTCGCCTGCCTTCAGAGCGGACTCAACAGATGCGGTAAACGCTGCAACAGCCGCTTCAGCGTCCTTCTTGGTCAGACCTGCTTTTTCTGCAACAGCAGCTACCAATTCGGTCTTGTTCATCTCAATATACCTCCATAACTTTTTACCGTAATTCCTTACAGTTTCTCGAATTACCCGTCCATTATAGCATACTTTTCCCTGTAATGCAAGAATTTGTTACAAAAAATCATTCGGCATTCTGTCAAAAAAAATCGTTGCTATTTTGTGCAATATATAGTATAATAGGGGTTGGTAAACTGAACAAACGCTTTTTGAGCCGTTTGACGGTATATTTTGATTGTTTTTAAGGAGAAAACATTATGGCAAAGAAAAATCTTGACCTTTATGTGTCCCGGGGTCAGCACGAGTCCGGCAACTTCGCGGAAATGACGGTCGAAAAAAAGGCGGAGGGCAAATATAAACTGCTCAAGATCGCACGAATTCTGATCCTTGCCGCGTGGGTCATCGGAATGCTTCTGCTGATCTTTCGGATCGGCGGCGTATTCGTCTTTTTAGGCGCGATCCTGTTGGCAACGGGAACGTGGTTCCTTGCATACCTGACCACGCCCATGATCCTGACCGAATTCCGATACAGTATTCTCGGCGGCGACATGATCTTCGACAAGTTTTTGGGCGGTAAGAAAAAGAAAGAGGAGATCCTCAAAGTGCGCGTCAGCACCATGAGCGTTATCGCCCCCTATCACAGCGACAAAAAAGAACTGGCCGATGCGGCTGACATCGTCAATCGCTACGAGTATTGCTCCACCCTGTCCGAGCCGGACATCTACTTTGCGCTGTTCGAGCAGGACGGGAAAAAGAGCGTCGTATTCTTTGACGCGACCCAAAAGGCGCTCAAGGTAATGAAATTCTTAAACAAAGAAGCGCTCACCATGAAAGAAGTCCGCAGATAAAAACATACGTCACACAGCCGCCCTCTCCCCTCGGGAGAGGGCTTATTTTACCTTCCGCTTCCGGCTCGATTTGCGCACATTCTTCCCGCCTGTATGCGGTTTGTTTTGTTTTCCATAGCGCCCGCGGTCGGGAGCGCCGTTCCGCGCCGGACGCACAAGACATTGCTTTCCGTTTCCGATCAGATCTTCCCTGCCCAGCCGGCACAGCGCCTCCCGCACAAGAGGCGCCATCTGCGGGCGGGAAAACTGCAAAAGTGCACGCTGTAACTGCTTTTGGTGATAGTCGGTTTCGGTGAATACCTTTTTGCCCGTGAGCGGGTCGATCCCGGTATAATACATAACCGTGGACGCGGTTCCCGGGGTCGGATAAAAATCCTGCACCTGCTCGGGATTGAGTCCGGTCTTTTTGAGATAAAGCGCGAGATCGAGCGCGTCCTTGAGAGTCGAGCCGGGATGGCTGGACATGAGGTACGGCACAAGGTACTGCTCGAGGCCGCAAGCCGCCGTGATCCGGAAAAATTCGTCGCGGAAGGCGTTGTAGACCTCCACGTCCGGTTTGCCCATATGGCGCAGTACGGAGGGTGAAATATGCTCGGGGGCGACCTTGAGCTGACCGCTCACATGATCGCGCACCAGCTTTTCAAAAAAGGAGCGATCGGGGTCATACATAAGATAGTCAAAGCGGATGCCCGAGCGGATAAATACCTTTTTGACTCCTTTCACCGCCTGAATGCGGCGGAGCAGTTCGGCATACTCGCTGTGGTCGACCGCTAAATTTTTGCAGGGTTTCGGCGCAAGGCATTTGCGGGAGGCGCACACTCCGTCGGTTAGTTGCTTTTGGCAGGAAGGATAGCGGAAGTTGGCCGTCGGGCCGCCCACGTCGTGAATATATCCCTTAAAGCCGGGAAGGGCCGCGATCTTCTCGGCCTCGCGCACCACGCTCTCGATGCTGCGGGAGCGCACGCTGCGCCCTTGATGAAAGGCAAGCGCACAGAAATTACACCCGCCGAAGCAGCCGCGGTTGTGGGTGATGGAAAAGCGAACTTCCTCAATACCGGGAATACCGCCGTCCTTCTCATAAGACGGGTGATAGGTGCGCGCAAACGGCAGGGCGTACACCCGGTCGAGTTCTTCCCGCTCGAGAGGCGGCATGGGCGGATTCTGCACCAGTTTTTTGCCGTCGTACCACTCGATGATCGCGCGGCCGTTCACCGCGTCCTGATTTTTATATTGAATGCCGAAGGCACGCGCGTATTCCGCTTTGTCGCACTTGAGTTTGTTAAAGTCAAATTCCGCCGCGACCTCGTAATGCACCTTTTGGTCGGCAGGGGCAAGATAGACCGTGCCGCGCACGTCGCGGATCTTGCGCACAGGAATGCCCCGGGAGAGCAGTTGGGCCAGCCGAAGCAGGATGTTCTCCCCCATGCCGTAGGTCAGCAGGTCGGCACGCGAGTCGACCAGCACACTGCGGCGAATGCGATCCTCCCAATAATCATAATGGGCAAACCGGCGCAAAGACGCCTCCAGTCCGTCGATGATGATCGGGATATCACCGTAGGCCTCGCGAATGCGATTGCAGTAGACAATGACCGCGCGATCGGGGCGCAGACCCGGCTTGCCGCCGGGAGAATAATAGTCAAAATTGCGTTTTTTCTTGGAAACGGTATAGTGGGCGACCATTGAGTCGATATTGCCCGCCGACACCAAAAAGCCGAGTTTTGGCTTTCCAAACCGGCGGAAGTCGTCACAGGAGCGAAAATCGGGTTGGGCGAGCATGGCGACCCGATAGCCCGCGTCCTCCAGCACCCGGCAGATCAGCGCCGGGCCAAAACTCGGATGGTCAACATACGCGTCCCCCGACACATACACAAAATCAGGCGCGTCCCAGCCGCGTTCTTCTGTTTCCTTGCGGGTAACCGGTAAAAATTCCGCCATTTTGTACTTCCTCCGTTTCCTACACAGTATATCACAAGCGGCAGGAAAAATCAATCTCGGAAATACCGTGAAAAACATTGACAAAGCGCCCGAGCTATGGTAAACTGCACACAGAATCCATGAATCATGAAAGGACCCAAAAGCATTGACAAGATTATTTGCGCAACACGTAAAGCGCACGGTCACCTCGCTGAACGGCGCTTGGAAACTGATGCCCGATTTTGACGGGGTGGGCGAGGCGCAGGAATGGAACAAATCCCTGCCGGAAGAGGCGCGCACGGTCATCGTGCCGTCGGTCTGGAACAACGAGCCGGATCTCTTCCATCATTTCGGCATCTGCTGGTATCAAAAGGACATTTTCACCGCGGGCGGAAATCTGCTGCTGGAATTCGGCGCGGTATCAGGCTATGCCAAGGTGTATTTTGACGGCGAGTTGTTAGGCGATCATTACGGCGGATTTTCCGCTTTCCGCTTTGCCCACACCGCACCCGAGGGCGCACACCGCATCACGGTATATGTAGACGCATCCAGCAATTCGCAGACCATTCCCCTGCCCTATGTGGACTGGTATCACTACGGCGGGATTATCCGCGACGTCGAGCTGTCGACCCTGCCTGCGGTCTATATCGACCTCTGCCACTACGACTACACCCTCTCGGAGGACCGGACCTATGCACAACTCACCGCGACGGTCACCCTTTGCGCATTCGAGCAAAAGAGCGTACCGCTCACCTTTACCTTTGACGGCAAGGATGCAGCAAAGGCCGAGGTCACCGTAACTCCCGATAAGCCTACAACCGTCGTGCTTGGTCCGATCGCAGTGGAACATATCCGTTTATGGGATATTTACAAAGGCAACCTCTATTCGGTGGGCGTGTATACCTGCTGCGATGATCTCTACGATCGGATCGGTTTCCGTAAGATCGAGGTCGTGGGACAGGAAATTCACCTCAACGGCCGCCCGATCTTCATCAAGGGCGTCAACCGACACGAGGAACACCCGGACTGGGGTTTTGCCGTACCGCCGCAGTTAGGCAAGCGGGACGTGGACGTCATCAAGGGAATGCACTGCAACGCCATTCGCGGCTCGCATTACCCCAACTCCCGCGTATTTCTCGATCTGTTAGACGAGGAAGGTCTGATCTTCTGGAGCGAAATCCCGCTGTGGGGCTATCCCGCAGACCGCATGGCCGACGAGGTGGTCATACAGCGCAGTCTGACCATGCACAAGGAGAGCGCCGAGCACTACTACAACCACCCGTCGATCGTCATTTGGGGGCTGACCAACGAGTGCGCTACCAATACCAACGAGGGACGTGCGTTCAGCATTCTCTTGGCGGATTATATGCGCGCGCACGGCGGCAACCGTCTGATCACCTTCGCAAGCAACGTGATCGAATGGGATATTTGCCTCGATCTGGTTGACGTGGTGTCGGTCAACAAGTATATCGGCTGGTATGGCGAGGACGTGAACGGCTGGAAGAAATTCATCCCTTGGCTTCGCACCCGCCTGACCGAGGCGGGCGTGCCGGACAAGCCGATCATTCTTTCCGAGTACGGCGCCGCAGGGCTTTACGGATATACCAGCTTTGACGGCAACAAGTGGACTGAGGAATACCAGGCGTCTTTACTCAAAGGCGTTACCGAACTGTGCATCGCCGAGCCGGGCATCGTGGGTACCTACCCGTGGCAGTACTGCGACATCCGCTCGGAAAACGAGCTCAACCGTGCGCGCAGTTTTAACAACAAGGGCATTGTGAACGAGCACCGTCAGCCCAAACTCGCCTACTACGCGCTCAAAGAACTGTACGGGAAACTCGACTAAAGCAAAAATTTCAAGGGAGAACGCCCGAAGGGTGTCCTCCCTTTTTTCATACGGAGCGAGGAGTGCTCGGTATGCTTTTTATTCGTACGCAGACAAACGGCGTGCACCGTACCCGTCTTTCTCTCGAGGGGAAAGCTGGTTTGCACATACCGTCATTTCATCATCGTTGTCCTGCGTCGGGGGCATCAATAATCAATTTTTTCATGCGCCCGACACAGTCCTGATAGCGTTTTTCGCCGCGGATGGCATCAAACCATGCCCAGCCCTGTCGGGCGATCAACGGCTCATGATCTCTTTCCGGATCGATCGACTCACCGTACCCCAGATCGTGCACGACCCGCCGCGACTCAAACGTCCTCTCCTGTCCGTCCTGCCCGGCGTCATACCGGATGTAAACCGTATGCTCGACCGTGCCCCCCAACTGATCCAGCCGGTAACAGCGATAGGTGAGCCGCGTGCCGTCGGGGAGCGCCCAAAACGCTTCGTACAGATCGACTGCCGCCTCAAGGGTTGAGAGAGCCCTTTCCTTTTCTCCTGTTGCGGCAAGATAACAGGAGAAACCGATCATGGCGTGAAAGCGCGGCTCAAACCACAAATCGGGCACGGTGGGATCGGCATGATCGGTCAAAAGATCAATGAGGGCAAGTTCCTTTTGAACGGTCCATAAACAGTCGTGTGCATCCTCATTTCGCGGGTCGTTTTTTCCAAGGCGGTAGTAAGCCATGCGAACGGCGTGCAAAAGATTCTTCTGGTGCTCGAGAGCGTGTCTTTCCCACTCATGCCGCACCAGATAGCGGTATTCCAAAACCAGTTCGCGGGAGCGTCCGAAAGTCGCGGTATACGTTTCCAGCAAGGGCTGCACGTGTTCCTCATCTTCCGCGTCGATCAGCATCTGGATGGCCCATTGGGCGTCGCTGTCGTCCCTGCCGTTCAGCGCGATGATCTCGCCGGTATATCGGCGCAGTTGGTCGAGAAGTTCGGTTTTTCCCTCCTCGATCACCTGATCGCTGATCGAATCGCAAAGCAGCAAAATCACGTTGGTGTCCCGTGGAAATTCCCGATGCATTTCCCGCAAAAGCCCGATCGCCGCATCGGTTTCCTCTTTGGGAATGCGGCGCAGGCGCGCATAGTATTCTTCACTCGCCCGCTCCCGCTCGGCATTGGTCGTACCGAGCAATTCCTCGATGCATACGCCAAAGTGCTCAGCGAGCGTAGGCAGCAGTTCGATATCGGGATAGGCGGCTCCGGTCTCCCAGCGCGAGACGGCCTTGTGCGTCACGCCCAGCAGCACGGCAAGATTTTCCTGCGTCAGACCCTTGGCCGTGCGAAGCCTGCGCAGGTTGGTTGACAAATTGAGTTTCATCTCTGCTCCTTTGTATAATGGCCTAGCGCCTCCTTACTTTATAAGTATAACAATATTTGACCGATTTGTAAACCTCTCTTTGCGAGAGAACGTTTCTCTTTTTAAGAGAAAACCGCACGCTGTGCGTGCGGATAGGGTCAGAAATCAAAATAATTCACGGCATTGTGATAGCAGATATCCTGCACGATCTTGCCGAGGCGGTCAAGATTTGCGGGATATTCGCCCGCTTCCACCCAAGAGCCGATCAGATTGCACAAGATCCGGCGGAAATAGTCGTGGCGGGTATAGGACAAAAAGGAACGCGAGTCAGTCAGCATACCCACAAAGCGGCTGAGCAGACCGAGGTTGGCAAGGGCGCACATCTGCTCCTCCATGCCGTCCCGCTGATCGTTAAACCACCAGCCGCTGCCCAACTGCAGTTTGCCGGGAATATCCCGTTGGAAATTGCCCAGCATGGTCGCCAGCACATAATTGTCCTTGGGATTGAGCGAATACAGAATGGTTTTGGGCAGGTCGTTCTCCTGATCCATAGCATCAAGCAGCGCCGAAAGCGGGCGGGCGATGCCCACGTCGTCGATCGAGTCATATCCGGTGTCCGGGCCGAGCATGCGGAACATACGGGTATTGTTGTTGCGCAAAGCGGCCATATGCAGCTGCATGGTCCAGCCGAGTTCGGAATATCTGTGAGCGAGGTGCAGCATCAGTTCGGTCTGGAAGGCCTCCGAATCGGTATCCGGGACCGGATCCTCCGAAAGGTAAGCGGCAACCACACGATCAAGTCCCTCCGTGTCCATCCGCCGGAATGGCGGCGCCTGGAATGCGTGATCGCTCACCCGGCAGCCGTTCTCATGGAAGAATGCGATTCGGTTATCCACGGCGGCAAGCAGGCTCCCGTAGTCGCGTATCTCCACGCCGGAAACCTCTGAGAGTTTCACAAGATAAGCGCGGTCAGGGCGCAGGACCTTGTCGGGTCGGAAAGCGGGCAGCACCTTGGCGCTCATTGCGCCCTCCCCACGAATAGCGCGGTGGTGACGCAGGTCATCCACCGGGTCATCGGTGGTGCAGATATGGGTCACGCCCGACATCTTGATAATCTTGCGCACGGTAAGACCACCGCGCAGCACCTCGTTTGCCCTCTCCCAGATCGTGGGAGCGGTCTGCTCGTTTAATTCCTCCGTGATGCCGAAATAGGTCTTTAACTCCATATGGGTCCAGTGATACATGGGGTTTCCTACGCAATACGGCACGGTCTTGGCAAAGGCCAAAAAGCGCTCGTAGTCGCTGGCATCGCCCGTGATATAGCGCTCGTCGATGCCCATCGTGCGCATCAGCCGCCATTTGTAATGATCGCCGTACAGCCAGATCCGGGTCAGATTTTCAAAAGCGGTGTCCTCCTCGATCTGTGCGGGCGGCACGTGACAGTGATAATCGCAGATCGGCATTTTCTCCGCATAGGTGTGATAGAGCGTTTTGGCCGTATCGCTATGCAGCATAAAGTCCTCATCCATAAAAGGTTTCATTGGTCCAACCTCCATAGTGTATGTGCTAATCATACCATATTTTACCCAAAAACGCAAGAGATAACGCGCAAGAAACAATGCCCTCACCTCGAAAGAAGTCAGGGCAAAAATTTCTACGGTACAACTTGTCTTATCGTCCTGCCGCAGGCGTTTGCTTTGGGTTTTTGCGGACGACAAATTCTACCTGTCTTTTTTCGGCGGCGGCTGATCCTCTGACGATCACGCCGATCCTTTCCTCGTTCATTGCTTGTTTTTCGACTCTTCGATGTGACGGGAAAGCAACTGATAGAATAACTCCTCGTCAAAGGGCAACTCGACCGTTTTGCCGGTCCATGCAGACAGGTGCATAGCGTTGGAAAGGGTCAGACCGTTGATGCCCTCGCTTCCGTGGGCGATCAGTTGGCCTCCGTCAAGGATCGCGTCGGCAAAGGCGTTGAGTACGCCGATATGCTGATTGTTGGTGCCGGTAAGTTCGACCTCAATTTCCTTGGCCGCAGGTCTGCTCCATTTCTCTTGATTGGTACGGTTGAACTCCGACTCCCACGGCTCGTACTCCCATACCCGCAGCTGATCGTTCTCCGCCACCAGTTTGGCTCCGTCAAGCTGCACCTCAAAGCGGTTTGTGCCGAGCGCATCACCGGTTGTGGTGATAAACACGCCGGTCGCGCCATTCCCATACTCAACGTAAGCGCTCACGTCGTCCTCGACCTCAATGTCACGCCAGAGGCCGAAATGCATTTTGGCGTCCACGCGCACAGGCATACCGCAGATCCACTGCCAGAGGTCGAGTTGGTGCGGGCTCTGATTGAGCAGCACTCCTCCGCCCTCTCCGCTCCATGTGGCACGCCAGCTGCCGGAACGGTAGTACGCCTGTGAGCGATACCAGTCGGTGATCAGCCAGTTGGTACGGCGCAGCCCGCCGTATTTGCCGCTTTGCACAAGATCATGCATGGTGCGGTAGATCGGGTTGGTGCGCTGATTGAACATCATGCCGAATACGACGTTCGCGCCCTTTGCGTACTCGTTCATCTCCCGCACCTGTTTGGTGTACACGCCCGCCGGCTTTTCCACCATCACGTGCAGTGAGCGCCGCATGGCCCCGATCGCATATTTGGGGTGGTCGTAGTGGGGTACCGAAACCAGCACCGCGTCCACAAGACCGCTGTCCATCATCTGCTCCGCGCTCTCAAAGACCGCAATCCCGGGATCCGCCTCTTTTGCCGCGGCAAGACGGTCCGGGGCGATGTCCGCCGCCGCCGTCACCCGAATGCGCGGGCAGGAGCCTTGCAGGACGTTCCCGTGGTGCCTCGCACCCATAGATCCGTATCCGATAATTCCAAGTCTGACCTGTTCCATCTCTATCCTCCTTATGAAAGCCCGCAGGCTTTGAGATATTCATAACTGCGTTTTAAGCAGTCAAACGGCTCCTCCCCGTTGCAGTTGTCCTGCTCGACCAGCGCGTATTTGACCCCCGCGTCCTCGGATGCGGCGAAAATCGCCTCAAAATTCAGGTTGCCCTCTCCCACAACGCACATCTTGCGCGGATAGGCCATGTCCTTGTAATGCACGCAATCCACGCGGCCTGCCAGATTGCGCAGCCACCAAGCCGGATCGCCGCCGCCCGACTGCACCCAATAACTGTCCAGGGTAAAGCCCAACTCGTCGGGCGAGGTCAGGTCGGCAAGGCGCTGCAGCATGACCTCGCCGTCTATGTTGGTAAACTCCATGTCGTGGTTGTGATACATGAGTTTTTTGCCCTGTGCGGCAAGAACCTTCATCGCCCCGCCGAAAGTCGAAATAAACTCGTCCACCTTTTCGCGGCTGCCGAGTTCATAATAGCCGACGCCGATATACCGACAGCCGAAAACCGAATGGTCTTTTGCCACCTCGTCAGGCTCGGCCGCCAGACGATTCGGGTCGGTGTGGGTCAACACGCAGGAAAGGCCGTTTTTCCTTAACTGCTCCGCCATCCACTCAGGATCATACGCGCAGACGGCAGACAGCTGTACGGTGGTGTAGCCGATGTCCGCCACCCGGGCAAGGCTTTCCGCCAGCCCCTCGGGGGTCTTACAAAACTCTCTGATGGTGTAAAACTGTGCTCCGATTTTCATGCAATATTCCCTCCGGAAATAATATTGTGCAGCGCCTTCCATGCGGCGTCAAAAGCCTCGTCCTGGGAGCGGTAGGCCTGATCTACCCGCAGGGCGCTGTTTTCAAGTTCCAGATCCGACAGCCCGGCAAAGACCGCCAGATGCGGCTCGAGGGTGAGATATTTCCCGCCCCGCCCGGCATACTCTCGGATCATGTCCGGCACTCTGCCCACGCCCGCGCCTGCCGGAACGATCGTTCCGTCCGGGAGCGCGTCCTTGATGTGCAGATAGTCCACGTGATCGCGCAGCATCTCCCACGCCCGCCATGCGTCGTTGCCGCCGACTACCAGATTGGCAGGATCAAACACGCAGCGAATACGCGGCACGCAACGCATGATCTCAAGGCACTCGGGCGCACGCTCGCCGTAAATGCCCCGCTCGTTCTCGTGGCAGAGCAACACCCCGCTGCCCTTTGCCGTATCCGCAAACAGAGAAAGGCGCTCCATGACCTCGTCGTGCCAACGTTCAAGATTGCCGTCCGGCAGATAAAAACTGAACATACGGATGGCGCGCGCGCCTAAGATCTGTGCGCTCTCAAGCAGGCGCTTTAAGCGGTCAAGTTCGGTCTGCACGGGTGCGGTAATCTGACTTTTGCCCAGGGGCGAGGCGAGATGCCAGACCCGCAGCCCCTCCGCGTCCAGACGATCCTTGATCGCTCGCACCTCTTCCGGCCGCAGATCGGCGATATTTACGCCGTCCACCCCGCGTATTTCCATGCCGGGAATACCGCACCGCTTCAGTGCCGCGATCTGTGCCTCCAGCGCACTGCCGGCTTCGTCCGAAAAGGCGCTGACAATAAAACGATTTTGCTCCATCTTCTCTCTCCGTGGGTATCACCATTTGATACCTTAATTATAGCAAATACGATATGAAAACTCGATTGCATTTTTTCGCAAAAAGATTGCATTTCGTATTACGCTGTGATATACTTTCCGTATGATGACTGATTTTCACTATACAGAAGAAGATTATTCCTTTTTCCGGACGATCACCGAGCGTCCCGATCAGGGCGGCTTTCATATGCACGCCCACAATCACGCCGAACTCTACTGCTTTTTGGGCGGTGACGCGGACTACCGGATCGAGGGTACGCTCTATTCGCTCATGCCGGGGGATATTTTGCTCATGCGCCCTGCCGAAACCCATATGCTCGTGCTCCGCTCGAACGCCCCGTACGATCGTATGGTCTTTCATCTAAATCATGCTTTTTTTGCCCATCACGACCCGGACGGACTGTTTGCAAAGATGCTCAACGACCGGCCGCTGGGCGCACACAACCGCTACCGACTGAGCGATCCCTCCTTTTTCCGGTTTCTCTCTGAGTTGCCGGAGATGAGCAGGCCGCTGCAGCGGCAGGTTTTGCTCTCCCGTCTGCTCATACTGTGCGCGGACGCAAGCGCGGTCTTTGCCGCAAAAGAGAGCACGAAAAAAGAGACCAGCCCGGATCTTGCCGTGTCGGTCGTACGCTATCTCAATGACAATCTTTGTGAGGACCTTTCTCTTGAGGCGGTGGCCTCTCACTTCTATATCAGCCGGGCACAACTCTGCCGGATCTTTCGGGAGGCCATCGGCAGCAGCATGGGCGCCTACGTCCGGCTCAAACGCCTCACGGCCGCAAAAGAGCTCATCGACGCAGGCGAAAGCGCCGCCCGGGCGGCTGCCGCCTGCGGTTTCCGCGATTATTCCTCCTTCTACCGCGCCTATCGCGCACGCTACGGTCACGGTCCGGGACACACGGGAAGAGAGTTCTCAAAGCAACCGCAACCGTAATAAAAAAGCGCCGGGAATAGCGGAAGGCATAGCGAAAAAGTCCGAGAGGGGACTTTCTCAGACGAAATTCTGCCACAATTCCTTTCTCACACCTAGGCAATACAATCAGGATACAACGCGTTTTTCAGGGAATGCCCGCCGCCCCTGCTGTGTTGCACGCTTTTGCCATACGTTTGTATGCCTGCAAGCGCGCGCCTTGCATTCATCGACGGGCATTCTCCTCAAAAATCTCCGACCCGTGACGAGCGCGATTTTTCGATTTGCAAGGCAGCAGGCCGATGGAATACGATCCGTATTCCGAGGCCGATAACACAGCAAAGCGGAAAATCGCGCCGTCAGGGGCGCATTGTACCCTGATTGTATTGCCTAATCTTGAATGAAAATTCAAAAAAGGTATTGACACTTTTTTTACGCTGTGATATAATAACAAAGCGCTGAATGAACAGCGTACGGAGAAAAACCGTGATATGCTGGTGTGGCTCAATGGCAGAGCAGCTGATTTGTAATCAGCAGGTTGATGGTTCGACTCCGTTCACCAGCTCCAGGGAGCGTTCCCGAGCGGCCAAAGGGGGCAGACTGTAAATCTGTTGTCACTGACTTCGGTGGTCCGAATCCACCCGCTCCCACCATCAAGAGACAATAAAAAAGATATTGTCCCCGAAAAGCCCGATTTTATCGGGCTTTTCGGCGTCTTACGGGGCGATTTTTCGAGAGTCAAAATCGTAGATGAAAAAAGGCGGTTTTCCCTTTGTGGGAAGACTCGAACCCCTGTGAGCAACTGAATATCGCAAAAGTCAAAATCAGCAGGCAGGTGAAAACCCGCCTGCTTTTCGTTTTTCAGAGCCAATCGTTCGATTCAAACGGTCGGCTCCTTTTTTATTTCATCTGAAAGGATATCCCGCCATGCTTTATACAGAACCGCTCTCCTTGCGAGAGTTAGACCGTCTCATGAGAAGCGTTCCCAATTTTGCTCCACGCGGTCATGGAATCATCCTGATCCGCAAGCAGGAATACACCGCCAAAGACTGTGATTGCCGCTACTGCCCTCACTACTCTGCCAGAAGGAAAACCGGCTGCACCCTCGACCGATGCGACTGCGTTACAGAGCGGATCATTGCCGGAGCCGCCACCTATCGGGAAACCATTGCCGAAACCATGTCGGCCATCCACTATCCGCCGCTTGTGCGGAGAATCAATCAACTTCTCAAGGAAAGCGAGGAAACACCTATGAACTATCGAAACGGAAAACACCGCATCGTATTTGCCAAGGCAATCACCCGTCTAAACCGAAAGAACAAGGCGCTCATGGCGGCGCTGCACCTGTTGACCGCTGACCATCGGCTGTGGCAGGTGGCAAAGTCGTTTACAAGCCAGAACGAAATCAATATGAACGCTGTCCAAGTAAGGGATTGCGACGAGAACGCCTATACCCTTCTCTGTGCGGCGAAGGACTTGTATCTCGGCACAAAGCATCTGACGGTCAGCGATCTTGCCGACGCCGAGCTGATTCCGCCGAAGGTGTTCGCCCTGATCTGCAACGCCATGGCGATTCGCCGCTTCGGTCTTGGGGCAGTCCAATATGAAGAGATTGGAGAAAAGTGAGCTTGAACGCCGAAGAAAAATATCCTCTGCTGATCGGGCATTCCCTTGCGGGAAGAACACGGCTTCACAGTATAGAGGAAGTAGCGAACTTCATCTGCGTTTACGGACAGTATGACGACCTTACAATCACGCAAAAGGACGGCACTCCGTTTCTGAACACTTTCGGCATCTATATCGACAAAATTGCGGATATGGAATACCGGGAGGAACTGCTCAAGGTGCTGATCCCAATGCAGAGGGAAATTGAAAAAGAAAACATTCAAGATAGAAAGGGAGATTTCAGCATGAACGAATGGGAACGCCTGCATCGACAGGCAGAACACTACAAGGAAGCCTATCCGCCCGGAACGAGGGTTTTGCTTCTTCACATGGGAGATGATCCACGATCGGTGGAGGACAATATGCGCGGAACGGTTCAATTTGTCGACGATATCGGTACGGTGCATTGTGCCTTCGACAACGGCCGCTCCCTCGGTCTATGCCCCGGCGAGGACTCCTTCCGCAAGCTGACCGACGAGGAACTGGCGGAAGAACAGAGCGAAGATATGACCGAGGACGAAAGCGGCCCGGTCATGGGAATGTGAGGCGCTTATGGAAAGAGAGATCGAAATTCCGGCGCAGCTTGCAGAACCGCTTCTGCTCTACGCCGCCGAAACCGGGATGTCGGCGGAGGAAATCGTAGAAACAGCATTCAGAAAATTTATGAAGGGAGATGAAAATCATGCCTGACGGCGAGAAAAAAGGAATTACGGTACGCATTGATGCCGATCTCCACGCCGAGGTCAGTCAGTACCTAAAAGATCACGGAATGACGATGGCGGAATTCGTCACCCTTGCTTTGAATGACGAACTCCATCCGCAAATAAATCAGAAAGAAGGACAGAACATGGAAAAGATGAGAACGATGGCGTTTCAGGTGCCGGAGGATCTGTTTCAGAAAATCAAGGACTATCTGCACCGCAACGGAATGTCGCAGAAAGAATTTGTGATCGGGCTGATCGAGCGAGAGATCGAGCGAGATCTGACCCAGCGTGAAACCCACAGCGAGGCGTTTGAAGCCGCTGACGGGCAGGACGAGGAAATACCCGCAGAACAGGAGGAAAACGCCGCTGTGGGCGATTTTGAGGGCGTGTCCGACGAGGACGAGGAAATCGAGGAAGAAGATACGGAGTCGGAGGATGAAGAAGAAACCGAGGACGAAGATATGTGCCCCGTCATGCAAATGTAGGCGGTGATGAAATGGCATCGCAAACAACGGGGCCCCCGCACAAGCCCAGCGAAGCGGGTTGTGTGGGGAAAGGAGGAGCAGCGGAGCGAGTGACTTTTTGCGCTTGCGCAGAAAGGAACGATACGGAGCTTGCGACGACGCTGGGAAGTTTGTTTGACGGGATCGGCGGCTTCCCTCTGGCGGCGGTGCATAATGGAATCGTCCCCGTATGGGCAAGTGAGATCGAAGCCTTCCCCATCGAGGTGACACGGCTGCGATTTCCCGATATGGTTCCTATGGGCGACATCACAAAGCTGAAAGGTGCGGAGCTGCCGCCTGTGGACATCGTCTGCGGGGGCAGCCCGTGTCAAGACCTTTCTGTTGCCGGAGCGAGAGCCGGGCTTGCCGGAGAACGCTCCGGCCTTTTTATGGAACAAATACGGATCGTGAAGGAGATGAGAGATGCAGATGAACAGCGCGGACGGACAGCTCACGCTGTTCGACCTCGATTCATGGTGTGGGAAAACGTTCCCGGAGCCTTTTCCAGCGGAGAGCCGAAAGGCGAAGATTTCCGCATCGTCCTCGAAGAAACCGTCCGAATTGCGATACCTTCCGTATCAATTCCTCGACCTTTCGCCGG
>CANQPT010000002.1 GCA_947625805.1 uncultured Clostridia bacterium | reverse complement strand
CGGCTGGGCCTTTCCCGCATGGCGGTATGCAAGGCCGTGTGTGATCTGCGAACCGAGGGATTCGAGATCCAATCCCGCCCCCGTGCGGGGTATCGGCTTGCGGCCGTCCCCGATCGGCTGAGCGCCGACCTTTTGGGCGCACGGCTCTGCCGCGAACATACGGTATGCCTTTTGGACGAGGTCGATTCCACCAACAATTATCTGCGGGATCATGCCGACCTGCCCGACGGAACGTTAGCGGTCGCCCGCACACAGACCGGCGGACGGGGCAGACACGGCAGGCGTTTTGCATCTCCCGCCGACAAGGGCGCGTACTTCAGCCTGTCCCTGCGGCGCAGTATTCCGATCGAAAAGATGTGGGCGGTGACGTTTATGGCGGCGTGCGCCGTAACCGAGACCCTGCGGGAGGCGGGGGCGGACGCGGCCATCAAGTGGGTCAACGACGTATGGGCGGGCGGCAAAAAGATCTGCGGGATCCTGACCGAGGTAACCCTGGACGCCGAGGCCGGAGAAAGTTCCCGGATCCTGGTCGGCATTGGGGTCAATCTCAAAAAAGGAGGCCTGCCCCCCGATCTTGAACCTGTCGCCACTACACTGGAGGATCAGGGCGTGACCCTTTCGGTCTCTGACGCCATCGCCGGGATTGTCAACCGCTTTGACGCGCTTATGCTCGCATTTGACCTTCCCGCGCTCTTAGCGACCTATCGGAAGTATTGTTTTGTGCCCGGGCGCCGGGTGCGCTTTGAGCGGAACGGCGTACGGTATACCGCGCTCGCCACCGCCATTCTCGACAACGGCAATCTGGCCGTCGAAAAGGACGGCCAACAGATAACGCTGTCCTCGGGCGAGATTTTTGTACTGGAGTAGGCAATACAGTCAGGATACAATGCGTTTTTCAGGGAATGCCCGCCGCTTTTGCCATACGTTAAATCGTTCAAAGGAGATATCAATCATGGAAACCATTCGTTACAAGACAAAGGGAACCTGTTCCCGCGCCATCGAGGTCGATCTCGAGGGCGATACCGTGCTGGACGTCCGCTTTGAGGGAGGATGCAGCGGAAACACCCAGGGCGTGGCCGCCCTCTGCCGCGGCAGAAGCGCGGACGAGGTGATCAAGGTCTTAGCGGGCCTTAAGTGCGGTCCCAAGCCCACCTCCTGCCCCGATCAGTTGGCCGAGGCGCTCAAAACACATTTTGCAAAATAAGATAATAAGGAACAAAGCACATTGAACTATCAGCAAAACTACCAAAAATGGATAACCGCGCCCGCCTTGGACGAGGCGTCCCGGGCGGAGATTTCCGCCTTAGATGAGCAGGAAAAAGAATTTCGGTTTTACGCCCCGCTTGCATTCGGCACGGCGGGTCTGCGCGGGAAAATGGGCGCGGGACTCAACGCCATGAACGTGTACACGGTGGCTTGGGCGACCCAGGGCCTTGCCCGCTTTTTGCTGGAGCAAGGGCCCGCCGAGCCATGCGTGGTCATCGGCCGGGATTCCCGCAATCATTCGCTTGATTTTGCGCGGACGGCCGCGCAGGTGCTGGCGGCAAACGGCATTCGGGTGCTGTTCTTTGACGACATCCGCCCCACTCCGGTGCTGTCCTTTGCCGTGCGCCGTCTGCGGGCCGCGGGCGGGATCAACGTCACAGCCTCCCACAACCCGAAAGAGTACAACGGCTATAAGGTCTACTGGTCGGACGGCGCGCAGATCTCCCTTGAACAGGCCGAGCGCATCAGCGAAATCCTTTCCGGCATCGATCTCTTTGACGACGTCAGGCAGTGTGATTTTGAACAGGCGCTGTCTGACGGACGCATCCGCATGATCGGCGCCGAGGTGGATGAGGCGTATCTGGAGGCGGTACAGCGGGAACAGGTCAACCCGCAGGCGGTCCGGGACGCGGCGGACACCCTGAAGATCGTCTATACCCCCCTGCACGGAACGGGCTATCGGCTGGTGCCGGAGATTCTCTGCCGGATCGGCTTAAAGCATATTTATCCCGTAGAGGAGCAGATGCGCCCGGACGGAGATTTCCCGACCGCGCCTTTCCCCAATCCCGAACTGCCGGAGGTCTTTGCCCTCGGTCTGCAAAAGGCCGACGAGTTCGGCTCGGATCTAATCATCGCAAACGACCCGGACGCCGACCGGCTGGGCATTATGGCCCGGGGAAAAGACGGCTTTGAAGTGCTGACCGGCAATCAGACCGGCGCGCTTTTGCTCGATTATATCATCACCTCCCTTGCCGGGCAGGGCAGGATGCCCGACCGCCCTTACGCGGTCAAGACCATCGTCACAAGCGAACTTGCGGCCGCCATTTGCGCATCCGGCGGGGTGACCTTATACAACGTGCTGACCGGCTTTAAGTTCATCGGCGAGGTGATCGGTGAGCACGAGCGGACAGGCGACGGCTCTTTCTTATTCGGCTATGAGGAAAGTTACGGCTATCTCAAAGGCACCCACGCCCGGGACAAGGACGCGGTGGTAGCCTCCATGCTGGTGGCCGAGATGGCGGCCTATTATCACGCCAAGGGCATGACCCTGTGCGACGCGCTGGACGCGCTGTACGCGCGATTTGGCCAGTACAGAGAGCAGACCGTCAACGTCTACATGGAAGGCCTCGACGGCATCGCCCGCATGAAGGCACTCATGGAGCGCCTGCGCGGCGCCCCGCCCGCCGACTTTGACGGTCAGAGGGTAGTGGAGGTGCGCGATTATCTCGCGGGCACGGTCACGGACGTTGCCACCGGCGCGCAAAGTCCGACGGGCCTTCCTACCTCGGACGTGCTCTACTACAAAACCGATCGGGACAACGTGGTGGTCATCCGTCCTTCGGGTACCGAACCAAAGGTCAAGGTCTATCTCTTACTGCACGCGGACACCGCCGCGCAGGCCGAGCAGATGATCGCGAAATTTCGCGGGATCGTGGATTCGTGGACGGCACAGCCCGCCGACGCCGCCGCCAAGTGAACTGCGGCAGTTCCCTGTCCGGCGGATCACAGAATCGATCTTTCTGAGCAGATGCGGGAGGGACAAGCCCCTCCCGCTCCTTTTTTCAAACATTTCCCAAAAACACTGGGTAAAAAGCACAAAAAAGGGTTTGATTTTGTCTCTTTTGCTAAAAATAAAATTTTTTTGCGGGATTACTTGACTTTACGAAAAATGTCTTGTAAAATGATAATGCCGTAAAAGGCAAACAATCAAATGGAGGAATACAAATGAAACGAATTGTATCAATGATTCTCGCACTTCTGATGATCGTTTCCGTCGGTTGCTTCAGCGTATTCGCTGAGGACGTTACGGTCACGTTTCTCGGAATCGACGGCGAGGTTCTGAGCACCGTAACCGCAGAGACCGGCGCTCTGCTTTCCGAGGAGCAGATCCCGGCAAGCGATTCTGACGGGGTCTATACCTATGTAATCACCGATTGGACCATCGACGGCCAAAAATCGGTCGATCTTTCCACCTATACCGTAAAGGAAGCGGTGACATTCAAGCCCCTGACCAACAAGCAGTACGGTGTAATTTATGAGAATCCGGCGCCCGTCGCGCTCCCCAAGGATCAGGCAGCAGATCAGGGCATCAGCATCCTGCCCGAGCCGGTTCCGCTGGGCGGCGGCAACGGCTTCACCTACGTCTACAAGGTAGAGGGCGCGGAAAAGGCCATCACCGCCGACAGCGCGTGGGTCAGGTTGGGCATCATCGAGAACACTGGCAGCCAAAAGATTCAAGATGCTCCGCACTGGCAATGGTTTGATGTAAAGTACACCGCAGACGGACTGCCCGCCAATCAGATGACCTTGGAGAACGGGTATTACTTCCTGTATCTCCATCGGAATGTAAGCGGTGCAAACAACCAGAACAAGCAGACTTCGCTTGAGACCTTTACGATTTTCGCAGATCCTGCAAAGCAAGGAGGCTCTAAGCCGAAAGACTACGTTTCTCGCGAGACTTCCAACGAGAACGAGAGCGCAACCCTCACACCGCTGGCGGTCATTCAGGACAACCTGCAGCCCACCGTGACTTTCCACGACGCGGAGAAAAACGTGATCGGCTCCTATCAGATCAAGTACACCGACGTCAACGAGTACCTCGGCTATGACAACGTGGAGACAGACGAGGATGACGAGAAGATAAAAAAATCGGTACAGCGCGGCGAGCTCATGACTCCCGCCGAGGTCTTTGAGCAGGAGGCCGAAGCGCATCCGGAAACTTTCGTGGCTCCCACCAAGGATTCCGACGACGAGGCTTACAAGTGGGAACTCATCGGCTGGGAAGACGAGGACGGCAACCCGGTAGAAGTAGTTTACGAAAATATCGACCTCTATCCCAGCTTTGAACTTGTCATCGTCGATCCGGTCACCGTGACCTTTATCAACGGCGACAAGACCGTGCTGACCACGCAGATCCCACGCGGCAAGAACCCGGACTACACCGGCGAAACGCCCAGCAAGGCTTCGGACGATGACTGGTCCTATGTGTTCCACGGCTGGACCCAGAACAAGGATAACGTCCTTGCCGACAGCGCAGAGGCAGCAGAGGCATTGTGCGAAGATCTTACCACTATCAACGCAAACGACGACGTCACGCTGTACGCGGTATATGAGAAAACCGCGCGAGTGCCGGAGATTACCTTCTACGCAGAGGATAAGGGTACGGTACTGGGCACCGTGACCGTTCGTGACAACGGTTTCGAAGGCGCTGTTCCCGCGATACCGGATCGGAATCCCGCACGAGATCAGCAGTACACCTACGTACCAGACGGCTGGGCTGACCAAAGCGGCAATCTAGTCATCGACGCAGACGGCAAACTGCTGAAAAGCGTCGAGGAGGACATTTCGCTCTACCCGCACTACAACCCGGTAACCAATCAGTACACGGTCACTTTCAAGGACAAGGAAGACGACACCACGATGAGCACTTCTACCGTAAACTACGGTACGGCCGCCACCGCCCCCGACACCGACAAGCAAGACAGCACCTATTACAGTTACACCTTTGATAAGTGGGTGAACGAGGACGGCACGGACGCGGATTTCAGTAACGTGACCGAAGATATCACCGTATACGCATCCTACAAAGCGACCTTCAAGAATCCCTATGAAGACGCGGATCTGAGCCGTTACTACGGCAAGGCCGTCGAGTACGTGACCGTAAACGGCATCATGAACGGTACCGACGCGACCCACTTCTCACCCAACGGCACCGCAACACGCGGCATGATCGTCACCGTGCTTTACCGTATGGAGGGTTCTCCCAACGTCGAGGGCATGGAGAACAAGTTTACCGACGTGCCGGAGGGCAAGTACTACACCGACGCAGTCAAGTGGGCAAGCAACAAGGGCGTGGTCAACGGCACCAGCGACGACAAGTTCTCGCCCGACAACAACGTCACCCGCGAACAGTTCGCCACCATGATCTACCGCTATGCGGACGAAGTCAAGAACTACTATATGTCTGCCGGTAACGCAACGCTCAGCATCTTTGCGGACAAGAACGACATCTCGACCTATGCGATCAACGCAGTCAAGTGGGCAATCGCGTCTGAGAAAGATATGACCGGTCAGGGCATTACCTACTACAACAAGACCGCTCTCATCGAGGGCGTCAGGGTAGATGAAAATACCCTGAACATGAACCCCAAGGGCAATGCGTCCCGTGCTCAGATGGCAACCATGCTCGAGCGCTTTATCACAGGCGATCATCTGGCTGGATAATCGCAGCAAACGTTTGTTATAAAGACGGTTTTCGAAAGAAAACCGTCTTTTGTTTGTGCATTGTGCGAAAAAAATCAAGCCTTTTTTTAGAGGTTATGATGAAATTCAAATACGTTCCGAATTCTTCTTGATTTCTCGGACGCGTTCTTGTATAATAAACACGAATCAAACTAAATCTTGATGGAGGACACACAAGATGAAGAAAAAGCTTTTATCAATGACTTTGGCGATCGTCATAGTCCTTTCCATGCTTTCCGTGATGATCTTCACAGCAAGTGCTGCGGACAAGCTGGCCGGCGTTTTCTTTAATGAAGAGCCCACCTACGTCGTTCCGCAAACGACCGACACGACGTTCTACAGCGACGAGGCAGCCATCGACGAGGGCAAAGGACAGCGCGAAATCACCCTCTGGTTCAACGTCCGCAACCTCAAGACGCCGATCTACCTTGCCGCCGTAACCATCGGTTTCAAGACCGACGACGGCTCCGCGTTCGGCTCGGTCAACACCGGCGGCGTGAACCTCCAAAATTACGGGTTCCCGATTGAAAGCGATGGAGATTATCTGCTCCGTGTCCCGCTGAACACGAATCTGGCGTGGGACTGGAAAGAAGAAAAGGGCGGATTCAAGGCCATCACCAAGGTGACCGGACGCGCCTACGACAAGGGCGCTTACGACAACGGCGGCGCCGTCGCGGAAGCGGACTGCGAGGTCGCCCTGATGGGCATTCTGTCGGGCGAGGTGACTCTGGAGAATCAGAGCGCGACCTATTACAATGCGCTTGGTGAGACCGATTCGATCGGCACGGGCACACCGACGCTGGAGCAGGCAGCCATCAAGGTTGTCCCGAAAACAGGCGACGCTACGAGCGGCGGCGAAAAGATTTGGAACTTTTCCCAAGTGGTCGCGCCTGTGACCCCCACGCCCAAGGAGGGTGACGCGTTCACAAACTGGGTGGACGAGAAAGGACACAACTCTCTGCCGGGTCTGACCGACAAGCTCTACGCGACCTACAAGAAAGCGGAGATCTACAGTCATTTCAAGGGTGACTCGATCGTCGTTTCGATGAACTCGACCGACAATAAACTGACCCTGCGTACGGAAACCCCGTCGCTGGGCATAGACGCGGGTACGGTCTACGTTGAGTACGACGCCAGCCTGCTCTCTTTCGAGGACGGTGCGGACGGCAGACTGGAAGTGCCCTTTGACAGCGTGGCCGATGACGGTAAGATCACAGACGTATCCTTTGACGCCGTTCCCGGCGTGGCGGGCAATGCGATCATTACCCTGAGCGGTAAGGCCAGCATCAACGGCCGTGAGGTCGTTATCCTGCTGGACGCGACCACCCGGATCGAGATCAGCGGTCAGCAGACCGGCGTCTACTTTACCGACAGCGAGCCGGTTCCTTTCAATAAGAGTGAGGGCGAGGCCGCTCCCGCAACGCAGACCCTCTGGCAAGGAAATGCAGTCCTGGGCGGTGCAAGCGGTTTCTCGGTCGTTTACAAGCTGGAGGGGGTGGACGATCCGATCGACGCATATCAGTTGGCGATCGAATACAACGGCGGCTCTGCGACCGACAAGACCTATCACTGGTTCTGGAATCAAACCAACGAATGGGCGGGCGCACCTTCCCCGCGCTATCAGACCTTTGATAAAGACGGCACCTATGTCATGTATATTGACAGCCGTATCTTTGACAACAAGTCTTTCAAGACCCTCAACGCCATCCGCATCTTTACCACCTACTGTACGACGGATTCGGAAGCCAAGGCGGTCAATACCAACGAGAACGCCACTTTCCAGATTCTTGCCATCACCGCAGGCTCCCTCAAGCCCACTGTGACTTTCCACGACGCGGAGAGCAAACAGATCGGCGAGCCCTGCACCTACGACTACATCTCGCCTTTCAATAAAAACGACAACAACACCGCAGGAATAAACTGCAAGCAGATCCTGCAACTGAAGAGCCCCGAGTCTATCTTCGAGGCGGCCTCGGAGGCTGAGGACGCCGCGCTCAAAGAGGCGGAAGAGCCTTCGGACAAGGTATACGTCGAGCCCACCAAGGAGCAGGACAAGTATTATAGTTACAAGTTTGTCGGCTGGGAAGACGCGAACGGAAACCGTGTAGACGGCGTCTATATGAATATGGATCTCTATCCGATCTTCGAGAAAACCATTCTCGATCCTGTTTCCGTTACATTCTCGATCGACGGCGTTGAGGCAGAGCCGTTTAGCATTCCGCGCGGAACCGCTCCCACCTACACCGGCACTACGCCCACCAAGCCCTCTGATGATAACTATTCCTACATTTTCAGAGGTTGGACGACCGACGAGAAAAAGGTCCTTGCCGCCACTCCCAAGGATGCAGAGGATTGGGCGCAGAATCTTGAAGAGATCATCGCGCAAGAGAATATCACCGTTTACGCGGTCTTCGAGCAGGTAGAGCGCATCTGGGAGATCACCTTCTACGAAGAGGACAAAGTCACCGAGATCGGCAAACGGCGTGTCCGTCAGGGCGAGATGATCGACCTGGCAGGCCAAAAGGCCGATCCGCCGACCGCATCCCAAAAGCCGGCCACCCAGCAGTACACCTACACCTTTGATAAATGGGTAGATGCGGAGGGCAAACCCGTGGAGCTGTTGGCTGTCACGGCTGACACCAAGGTCTACGCGTCCTACACCGCAACGCTCAACAAGTACACGGTTACTTTCCTTGATGAGGACAAAAAGACCAAGCTGGGCGACTCTACCGTCGACTACGGCACGGCGGCGACCGCACCGACCGATCCCACCAAGGCAGAGGACGATTACTACACCTACGCCTTTGATAAGTGGGTGAATGAGGACGGCACGGACGCGGATTTCAGTAACGTAACCGAGGATATCACCGTATACGCCTCCTATAAAGCAACCTTCAAGAATCCCTTTGGCGACGCAGACCTCAGCCGTTACTACGGCGCGGCCGTCGAGTATGTGACCGCAAACGGTATCATGAACGGTACCGACGCGACCCACTTCTCACCGAACGGCACCGCAACCCGCGGCATGATCGTCACCGTGCTCTACCGTATGGAGGGCTCTCCCAGCGTCGAGGGCATGGAGAACAAGTTCAGTGACGTGCCGGAGGGCAAGTATTACACCGACGCGGTTATCTGGGCAAGCAACGTGGGCGTGGTCAACGGTACCGGTGACAACGTCTTCTCACCCAACAACAACGTCACCCGCGAACAGTTCGCTACCATGATCTACCGCTATGCAGACCAGATCAAGGGCTACTATATGTCCTGCGGCAACGCATCTTTGACTATTTTTGCGGACAAGAACGATATCTCGACCTATGCGACGGGCGCAGTCAAGTGGGCGATCGCATCCGAGAAAGATATGTCCGGACAGGGCATTACCTACTACAACAAGACCGCGCTGATCGAGGGCATTCAGGTTGACGAGAACACGGTCAACATGAATCCCAAGGGCAACGCCACCCGAGGCCAGATGGCGACCATGCTCTACCGCTTTATCACCGGTGAGCATCTGGCCGCTTCCGATATCGGATAATCAGCCAAATATCAAAAAAGACCGTTTCCTTTTGGAATCGGTCTTTTTCGTTAGGCAATACAATCAGGATACAACGCGCCCCTGACGACGCGATTTCCCGCTTTGCTGTGTGATCGGCCCCGGAATACGGATCGTATTCCTTCGGCCTGCTGTCTTGCAAATCGAAAAATCACGCTCGTCAGGGGTCGGAGATTTTTCAGGGAATGCCCGCCGCACCTTTCGTGCTGCACGCTTTTGCCATACTTACCGTTTTGCGTTTGCAAGCATGAGTTTGATGCGGTTTTCCTGATTGATCCGGGTCGCGCCCGGGTCGTAGTCGATGGCCACGATGTTTACGTCGGGATTGGCGGCCTTGATGGGCTTCATGACCCCTTTGCCCACGATATGATTGGGCAGACAGCCGAACGGCTGAGTGCAGACGATATTCTTGACCCCCTGCTCGGCAAGTTCGATCATCTCGGAGGTAAGCAGCCAGCCCTCGCCCATCTTAGTGCCGCATCCCACGTAGTCCGCGCCCAGGGTCAGGGTGTGATCAAAAGGCGTGGGCGGGTCGAACTCCCCCTGCGATCGGATGGCGTCGATGACGTCCCGCTGCTTTTTTAACAGGATCCGCATGATCCATCGGGCGCCCATGGCGCTGAGTTTTCGTACCCCGTACAGTCTGGCGTCAACAATATTGTTGTATACGCAGTACATACAGAAATCCGCAAGTCCGGGAACCACCACCTCTGCGCCCTCGTCCATCAAAAACCGTTCCAGATCGTTGTTGCCGAGGGGAGAATATTTGACAAAGATCTCTCCCACGATACCTACCCGGATCTTGCGCGGTCCCTCTCGCCGGATCCCGGCAAAATCCCCGATGATTTCGCGGTAAGTTTCCTTCATCTTGCGGTACCTGATCCGGCTACCGCCCATCTGGTCGGTCAGGCGATCCACCCATTTGTCGCACAGCGCGTCGGCAGTACCGGACTCGAGCTCGTACGGCTTGACCTGATTGCGCAGCAGCATGAGAAGATCCCCGCAGAGCACCGCATACAATAAGCGATGCAGGATCGGCAGCGTGATCCGGAAGCCGGAGCCTTTTTCAAGGCCCGATATATTAAAGGAAAGCACCGGGATCTGGGGGTAGCCCGCTCGGCGCAGTGCCTTGCGCAGCAGGTGAATATAGTTGGAAGCACGGCAGCCGCCGCCTGTCTGGGTGATCAGCACGGCCACCTTGTCCGGGTCGTATTTTCCCGAGCCAAGCGCGTCTAAAAACTGCCCGATGACAAGCAAGGCGGGATAGCAGGTGTCGTTGTGCACGTATTTCTGCCCCTGCTCGATCACGCCGTGGCCGCTGTTGGTGAGCAGTTCCGTTTTGTAGCCGAAAGCGGAGAAAATGCGGGCCATCAGTTTTTCGTGCATGGGGAGCATATTGGGCAAGAGGATGGTGTGGGTCTTGCGCATCTCTTTTGTGAAGATCGGATATTCGCTTTTCACTGCGCCGTCCTCCTTTCCTCTAAGGCACCGATCAGCGAACGCAGACGGATCTTGACCGCACCTAAATTGGTGATCTCGTCGATCTTGATCTGGGTATATAACTTGTCTTGCCCCTCCAAGATCGCGCGCACCTCGTCGGTGGTGATGGCGTCGATGCCGCACCCGAAAGAAACCAGTTGTACAAGCTCTGTGTCCGAGTGCTCGCCCGCGTATTTTGCCGCCCGGTACAGGCGGGAGTGATAGGTCCACTGGTCGAGCACGTCGACTTTGATCGGATCGGTCAGCGGGAAAATGCTGTCCTCACTGACCACCACAAAGCCCAGCGCGCCGGCCAACTTGTCGATGCCGTGGCTGATCTCCGGGTCGATGTGGTAGGGTCTTCCGCAAAGCACCATGATCCGCTTGCCGTGCTCACGCGCCCAAGCAATGGCTTGCAGGCCCTGCGCGTAAACTGCGTTCATGTAGTCGTGCAGCGCGGCAAAGCCGGCTTTAACCGCCTGCCTGACCCGGCTGAGGGAAAGCCCCGGCACAAGGTCTTTTAACTCTCGCAGCAGTTCCTTTGACAATTCCTTTTGGGAGTTAATATTCAGATAAGGATAGAGAAAACGGGTTTGCTCCAATTCCTCCATGTTGTCGGCGAGCACCTCGGAATAGTACGCCACAACCGGGCAGTTGTAGTGATTGCTGCCGGCCCGCTCATCGACGTTATAGGTCAACCGGGGATAGAAGATGGCGTCCGGCTTGCGTTCCAAGAGTTCCACGATATGCCCGTGCATGAGTTTGGCGGGATAGCAGACCGTGTCCGACGGAATGGAATACTGCCCCTTGGCGTAGAGTTTTTTGGAAGATGATCCGGTTAAGATCACCCGCATTCCGAGCGCGGTAAAGATTCCGTGCCACAGAGGAGCCAGTTCGTACATTCCAAGCGCCAGCGGCAGTCCGACGGTCGGCCCGTCCCCCTGTCCGGTGGGAAGAGCGGCAAGATATTGCCGCTTGAACTCGTAAAGATTGGGCAGGCTTTGGGCGGCGCTTATGCCCAGCGCCCGTTCGCACTGGTTGCCCGAGACGTATTTTTTGCCGCCGGCAAAGGTGTTGACGGTCAGGTGACAGTGGTTGGTACAGCCCTTGCAGACCGAACTTGCGGACTTGTGGGAAAAGTCGGCCAGCGCCTGTCTTGTGATCAGAGTCGAGCGCCCGGTGTGGGTATTTTTCGCGTAGAGCGCGGCGCCGTATGCACCCATGACCCCCGCGATGGCCGGGCGGATCACCTCACGGCCGATCTCGGTTTCAAAGGCGCGCAATACCGCGTCGTTGTAGAACGTGCCGCCCTGCACCACGATATGTTCGCCCAAATCGTCCGGCCCGGAGGCACGAATGACCTTGTAAATGGCGTTTTTGACCACGCTGACCGAAAGACCCGCCGAAATGTCCGAAACGTCCGCGCCGTCTTTCTGCGCCTGCTTGACCGAGGAATTCATAAAGACCGTGCACCGACTGCCCAGGTCCACGGGAGCGGCGGCCTTTAATCCGAGTTTTGCAAATTCCGCGATTTCGTAGCCCATGCTCTTTGCAAAGGTCTCGATAAAGGAACCGCACCCGGAGGAGCAGGCCTCGTTCAACAGAATACTGTCGATGGAATTGTTTTTGATCTTAAAGCACTTGATATCCTGCCCGCCGATGTCTAAAATAAAGTCCACGTCGGGATTGAAATACCGGGCGGCAAGATAGTGCGCCATGGTTTCCACCAGGCCGCTGTCCACCCCGAAAGCGGCGCGGATCAACTCTTCGCCGTAGCCTGTGACCGCACTTCCCCGGATCCGGATCCGGTCGGCGCAAAGATCGTATATGGCCGCGAGCTGTTCCCGCACGGTTTCTGTCGGATTTCCCTTGTTGGAATTATAGTACGTATAGAGGATACGGCAGTCGTCGCTCATGAGCACCAATTTGGTGGTGGTAGAGCCGCAGTCGATGCCGAGATAAGCGTCCCCGGTGTAGCAGGCCGGATCGGTAAAGTCGACCGTAGCCGCTCCGTGCCGTGCGGTAAAGCGCTCGTATTCCTCATCGGTGGCAAAGAGCGGAGCAAGTCTGCCGGATACCGTATCCTGCCCGGCGGCGTTTTCCAGCGCCCGGGCAAGCGCCTCATACGTATACGCCGTGCCGTCCTGCGCCGCGTAGATGGCCGCACCCAGCGCCACGCACACCCGCCCGTATTCCGGGAAGAGCGCGTCCTCTTCCGAAAGCCCGAGGGTTTCGGTAAAGCGCCGGCGCAGTCCCTTGCAGTAATAGAGCGGTCCTCCCAAAAACATGACCTTGCCGGAAATCCTGCGCCCCTGGGCAAGCCCGGCGATGGTCTGGTTGACGACCGCCTGGTAGATGCTGGCCGCCACGTCCTCCTTGCGCGCGCCCTGATTCAAAAGCGGCTGAATGTCCGATTTTGCGAACACGCCGCACCGGGAGGCGATGGGATAGAGTTTTGTATAATTCAGCGAAAGCGCGTCAAGCTCATCTGCGGTGACGTCGAGCAGGGTGGCCATCTGATCGATGAACGCGCCCGTCCCTCCGGCACAGGAGCCGTTCATGCGCTCATCGGCGCCGCCCTTGAGAAAGAGAATCTTCGCATCCTCTCCGCCCAGTTCTATCACGGCGGAAGTGTCCGGCTCCAGGCGCCGCACCACCTCGCCGGTGGCGAACACCTCCTGCACGAAAGGCAGTCCCGCCGCCTTTGCCATGCCCAGCCCCGCGCTGCCGCTGACCGCGACGGTAAACCGCTTGCCCTGCAAGAGATCGCGCATCTGCCCGACCATCTCAAGCGTTTTTTTTCGTACGAACGAGAAGTGCCGCTCGTATCGCTCGTAAATGACACTTCCGTTTTCGACCAGAACGACCTTTGCAGTCGTCGATCCGATATCAATGCCCAGTGACGGCTGTGCGTTTTGTATGAGTTGCGTCATAGGCAGTTCCTCTCAGTGGATATCAATAGAATGTTGCGATCTCCTGTTCCGGCTTTTCCGCCGGCCGGTAAGAGATACAGTCAAGCACGGGGCCGTCCTTGCCGTATGCCTTGTGGGGCTCAATGGAGATTTTTGCGGTCAGGCGCACCCACGCGCCGTCCTGCGGAATTTCGCCCGGAAAACGGCAGACAAGACCCGAAAATACGGTGTCCTCCACACAGCAGGTCATGATCTTTCTTCCTGCCGCCCGCTCGTCCCGCGCCAGTTTTTTCTCGGAAAGAATGAGGCATTTTACCGTGACCGTCTTGCCGTCGTACGCCTGCATTTGCTCGCTTAAGTCCCGGTACCAGACGGCATAGTCCCGATCCTCGATCTCGAAAGCGTCCGCATCCCGGTCAAAGGGAAGAGGATCCTCGATCTCGTCCTGCTCGGCCTCGCCGTTTGGATACTCGTAGATAATCTGCGCCCCGCGACTGCACGCCCGTACCGCCTTGTGCAGTTCGGTCTTGTCGCAGCGGTCGAGATAGCGGTTGAACACCACCAGATCTGCGGTAGTAAACTTGTCCACGACCAGCGAACGCATATTTTTGTTGTAACTTTCAAAGGTAGTGCTGTCTACAAAGCACATCTCCTGATAGAGCACCCAGTCTTTCGGCATGGCGTAGAACAAAGACAGGTTTTGCCACATTCCGTTGTACTCGACCAGTACCTGCTTTGCCTTGTGCTTTTTGCACAGGGCGGACAGACCCGCCTCGGTTAAGTCTGCCTCGCTCTCGACGTACTCAATGTGTACGCCGGCCGCAGGATAACGGGACGGGTCGTACTCGACCTCCCCCTCCTCGCAGACCAGCACCAGAGTGGAAGTTCCGTCTGTAAAGCGGGGATCTTCCAGCGTTTCTTGAATAAACTTGGTCTTTCCCGACTCCAAAAAGCCGGTAAAAAGATAAACCGGGATCTCCATGATTATACGCCGAACAACTCCTTGAGGGCGTCCTCGTGCAGTTTTGCGCCGATGACGCACAGCCGTCCCGTGACCGCCGCCGCCCCATAGCGCACGTCCGGCTCGCCCGGCACGTAGTCAAAGTGAATGAACGCGCCGTCCGCGGCGGCAACGATGCCTTTGGCACGCAGTACCGCGCCGAATCTTCTCTCATCGGAAAGCGCCTTCAGCGCCTCCGTGATCTCATGCTCGGTGAATGTGCGGGCGGTCTCCACGCCCCAACTGTCAAACACCTCGTCCGCGTGATGATGGTGGTGATCGTGGTCATGATGATGCTCGTGGTCGTGGTCGTGATGATGTTCATGTTCATCGTGATCGTGATGGTGCTCATGCTCATCATGGTCGTGATCGTGGTCATGGTCGTGACCGTGTGCATGTCCGCAGACCGGGCAGACCTCTTGCTGCGCAAGCAGTTCTTCCAGTTCGTGCGCCAGCGTATGGGAGCCTTCGATGGCCTCGAGCATCTGTGCGCCCGAGAGTGCGTCCCAGTCGGTGGTGATCATGGTCGCCTGTGCGCCGATTTCCCGCAGCAGGTCTACACATTCGGTCAGTTTGTCCTCCGCAAGTCCGGCGGTATGGCTGAGCACGATGGTTTTTGCAAAGAGGATCTGGTTTTGGTAAAACTCGCCGAAATTCTTTTGATACATTTTGCACTTTTTCGCGTCGGCCACGGTGGTAATACCGTTTAACACAGCGCCCGAAAGGGCGGAATTCTGCACGGCGCGAATGACGTCCGACAGTTTGCCGACGCCCGAGGGTTCAATCAACACCCGGTCGGGGTGATACTCGTCGATCACCTTCGCAAGGGCTTGGCTGAAATCGCCTACCAGCGAACAGCAGATACAGCCGGAGTTCATCTCGGTAATGTTGATGCCCGCCTCGGCAAGGAATCCGCCGTCAATGCCGATCTGACCGAATTCGTTTTCGATTAGAACCAGTTTTTCGCCCGTGTAGGCCTCCGAGATCAGTTTCTTGATCAGCGTGGTTTTTCCCGCGCCCAAAAAGCCGGAAAAAATGTCGATTTTCGTCATGGTTTGATCATCTCTGTTTCTTTTGAATTTATGGTGTTCCAATTTGTTATTGTATCATTTTTTGCGACAAAAGTCAACAATGTTATATATACCAAATCACCCGGAAAAATTGCAGGTCTTTTTTAGAATTTATGAGGAAAATTCTGAGGATATGCCACCCGGACACAGGTTGCAACCATTCTCATGCGTTATCAGACGACGGTTGACTGATCCGTCCGCACAAAAAACCGCCTTCCGGCGGTTTTTTGCTGTCTTTCAACGCAGGGAAGGCAAGGGGCGCGGCGCTCCGCCTTTCGCTTGGCGGGGACTACTTGCGCACCAGAAGGCCGTAGTAGTCAAGCAGTGCCTCCAGCGCGTCGACGCCGCCCGACTGAGCGCTTTTCGCGCTGTCGGCAAGGGTGTCCGCGCTGTCGACAAGAGCGCCGATGACCGCTTTGGCGGCGTTTACCGCGTTGGTATCCGCGTCGGTCAGCGCACTCTCGATGCGCTTTGCGCGCTCGCCTACCGCCTGCTCGCCTGCCGTCAGCATTGCCTCGGCCGAGCGGTTGGCCTGAGCGGCGGCATAACTGTCCAGGTTGCCTCCGTTGTCCGCCGCTCCTGCGGCGGCGGAGTGGTCGCGGGCCGTGTCCGCATAGTCGGCATACGCCGCGCGGATGGCTTGCGCTCCCTCGTCCCGATAGGCCTGTCCCGAACGGATATAGTCGGCGGTATCTTTCACCCTCTGCTCGGCGGCCTGATAGGTGGACTTATAAAAACTGTTGTTGCTCTTGATTAGATCGCTCACCGCTTTTGCGGCCGATTTCCCACTCGTGCTCTTAATATCGGTAAGCAGTGAAACGATGTCCTGATAGGGATCATATGCCATTGGTTTCTGTTTCCTTTCTCAAATCAATATAGTACGTCTTGCCCCCGCTGTGCAGGACAAGTCTTGCGGTGTCGGCCTCCAAGGCTAAGGAAAAGGCGGTGTTTCCCGTGTTGACCACCGGCACGAAGCCGAGGTCCTCCTCCCGCACCTGACCCCCGCGCAGGGCTGAGGGGTGCGGCCATCCGGTATGCTCACGCATCTTCGCGCACCCCCTTTCGGGCGAACAGTTCCAGCGAACGAATGTAAGCATTTCCGTTACACACCATTCGCAGACGATGGGCGTGACCCGCTCCCGCCCGCACCAACGCCCGCAGGCACAGAGCGCCCGTGCGGTCCTTGCTGTCAGCGATCATCTCGCCCGTGTTTTCTCCGTCCCGCAAAAGATAGACCCGCACCCGTGCGCCGGGTTGGAGGTCGCACACCAGATGCAGTGCGCAGATGCGCTTGACCGAATCGTCCGAGAAGTCATACAGCCCGGTTTCCACGTACCACTCGGCGGGCTGAGCGCTCAGGCGGTAAATGCAATTATCGGTCATAGACGCTTGGGTCAGGGCGTATAGGCGCCCGTCCAGTTCGCTTAAGGAGATCACCTTGCCGTGGTCGGGGGGCTGCAGTGCGCTCCAGACCCCGCGCCGGGTATGGTAGGCGTAGATCACGCCCTCCTCGAGAAGATACAGGGTATTCCCGCACCCGGCGGCGATCCCGTCGTGAAAGCGTTCAATGCCCAGCGGGGCGCTGATGGTCTGCACACTGCTTCCGTCACAGCATTTGACCCCGTCCTCCGCCGCAAAATACAGCCGTCCGCCCATGCGGACGATCGAGCGGGCGTCCAGCGCACCCGCCGCGTCGGTATCCCGCACCCGGAATGGATTGCGATCTCCGCTCACCGTGTGGGCAAAGTCCCGCTTGAAGGCAATCACGCCCCCGTCGTAGCCGGCAATGCCGGTAAAATCCCCGTCGGCGCGGGTGTCGGCGCCCGTAGTGGATACCCATGCGTTGCCGGCGCCGATGTCGGCCGACGTGTCCACGTCCCAGTCGGTGGGATCGTTATAGGCCGAGGCGTAAATGCGATTTGCATCTACCCCGAACAGGCGGGCGGCGTGCACGGTCACGTAGCGCAGATCGGGCAGGGTGCGTTCGGCGTCCAGTTTGTGAATGATAAAGCCGTCCTTGGAGAGCGGAAGATCCACCCACATCTTGTCCGGAAAGACCAGCAGTTTTTTGTCGTATTTTCCGCCGACCGCGTCCGACAGCCGTCCGCCCTCCTCATAGTGATTGAACTGCACCATACTGCGCGGAAGATTCCAGTCGGAGGGCAGTTCGCGCTCGTCCCAGTTGTCCCGATAACTCAACCCGGCGCCCACCAACACCCGGCCGTCCGCGTCCATGGCAGTGAGATTGATCGTATCCTCCTGATAGTCAAAGCCGTTCACCCGGCGCACCTCCCGGCAGAAGGTGAACAGGCGGTCCCCGATGCGGCTCATCGACTGAGGATAGAGGGAAATGGGAAAGGTATACACCCGCTCCCATGCGGGCATGGGGCCGATCCGCCTGAGCACCGAAAGATCGGCGCCCCGGGCGTCCCACAGCCCCTGCCCGCCCTCCGCCGTGCGGTCAATGCCGGAAAAGAGGGTTTGGCGCAGGCCGTATCTGCGCTCATTTTTCGGCAGGCTGGATCGCAGCATCGCGCTCCCTCCTTTCCTCGTGGGTGCGAATGTGTGCGATCAGCGCACCGGCCGCGCCCTCCATGGCGTCAAAGCGCATTTGCAGGGCAAAGCGGCGGTGGGCGGCGATATGAATCTCGTCGTCGTCGAGCTCACCCGGACCCTCCAGCCGACCGGTCAGCGAAAAGACGGTGTTCTCCCGCTCGGCCCGCTTGCGCTGGAGGGCGGCCTCGTCCTCAAGGGCGGAAATGTCGCCGATGCGCATCAGTTCAGCCGCACGCGCACGCAGCTCGCCCGGCACGCTGCCGTCCTCCCGATTGAAAAGACCCATCTGATACGCCTCCAGAAAGGCGCGCTTGCGCTCTTCGGGGGAGAATCGCAGTTCATTTTCGGTTTCAAAGTAAACGTCATAGGAATTGACGTCCTCGGCGCACCATGTGAGCACGCCCCCCGCGTCGTTTTCGCCGGCGATGGCCAGAGTGAGCGTGCCGGGGCAGTAGCGCTTGTACAGGGCAAGCCAGAGTTTTGCGGTGGCCAGCGCTCCCGCCCGCATATTTTCGGCGGTCAGGGCAATCCGGGTGGAGTCGATCTGCCGCAGGCTGTTGATGGCCGTGCCCGAAGTCACCCCCGGAGTGCTGGAGCCGACGACCATCAGTTGGGACACGCCCGCCACGTATTCCATGTCCCGGCAGAGTTGCTCGCACTCGGCGTAGATTTCGCCGGGCATACTCTCGTGCCGCATGGCCACGGGCGGCGTGTACCCCCGCTTGTAGACCACCGGCGCGCCGGGAGCGGTACCGTTTTCCTCCATCTGTTCCACGTCCACGCTGCCCTCCTCCACCAACAGCGAATTTGCCGCCAGAGTGGAGATATAGTCGTGCATTTTGTTCTTGCAGCCGTTGTAAGCCCGCTGCAGCGGGATCAGATCTTCGATCACGCTCTTGCCGAAAAACTGTCCGGCGTTTTCCTTGGCGCGGAATACCGTGACAGGAAGCCGACCCAGAGGCAGCTGCCCGCAAAAGACCACCTGTCCCGCCGCAAGTTGGACGGTCAAACCTTCCGGATGGGCGGCAGACGGGGTTTCCATATAGGTGATCACCCGCTCGCTGTCCCGCATGGTCACACTGCCTTGCAGGTAGTGCCCGCCCTCGGTATTCGGCCGCTGGAGCACCGCGCTCTCGATCTCTCTTCCCTCGCACTCGATGCCGTACAGCGCCCGGATCTCCTTTGCGCTCATGACCTGCTCAAGAATGATCGAGCCTTGCTGCTCCATGTTCTGCCGCCACAAATTCTCCGGAAAGACCTCGTAGGGGGAGAGCAGGGTATAAGTCAACTCTCCCTCCCGCACCGGCTCGCCCCGGTCGCAAACCGACAGGGGTCTGCCGGCGCGTGGGTTCCATGCGGAAAGCACGAAAGCGCTTCCGGTCAGTTCCGCCCATTGCAGTACGGTCTGGGTCAGGTGTTCAAAGTCCCCGCGGGTGTAGGCGCTGCGCAAAAGCCGCGTGGCGATCTGCGCCTTCTGATAGTCCTCCGGCTGGTCGGTGGCGGGGCGTACCGCCATGGTAAAGCCCACGCTTTTCAAGTTGGAAAGGCGGGTATCCATCAGCGGGGCAATGCGGTTGTACACCCCGCACTCCTCGTAGTCGTAGGCGGGCAGCGTGTGTTCAAGCCGCCCGGCCGGAGCGTTGATCTCGCACCGCTGTGCGCCCGAAAGAAAGGCGGCGTTCAGCCGCCACTGCAACTCAAACGGCATACGCTCGGCCCGGCGTTTTTCGAGTTCCTCCAAGATTCTTGAGGCGATCTCTTGCCGCTCCGGCCCGGGGACGCCGGTCAGTTTGCCCTTGATTTTTTCAAACAGTTTCATACTTCACCTCCCGCCCGGGCGCCGACCGCCCGGTTCCACAATTCAAAGTCGGCAAGGGCGGCGTTGTAGGAAGCCAGCCGGTTGGCGGCCTGCACGTCCTCGCTCACGAGCGCGTATGCCTTGCCGGTCAGATAGTCGAACGCCATGGGCAAAAACTCGTCGGGCAGGGCCACCGGGGCGGTACGCATGGTTTGTTCGGTCTTGAGGGCGGGACGCACCCGCCAAAGCACGGTCACCTTGTCCGGAATGCCCGCAGGGCTTTGTAAGGTCAGGGTCAGGCCGGAGGCGCAGAAAGCCGGCTGAGCGGGATAGCGCACGAGCGCTCCCTCGTCCGCACGGACAAGTTCTCTGCCGTCGGCAAACACCGCGCACACATCACATGCCCGCGGCCCGCTCTCCCCCTCCGGCGGGGTGATGATGGCAAGATCCACCCGACCGTCCTCCACCGCGCACTCGGCCGACCGTGTGCACCGGACGACCCCGCTGTACAAAAGGCTCTCGAGGGCGTTGAGCCACAAAAGATAGTATTCGTCCCCGATGTCCGGGGCGATATCCACTCCGTCGCGGGCAAGCGCGATCAGTTGCGCCGCGCTCATACTGCTCTCGTACATCACCACACCTCCCGTCGGATGCGCTTTCCCGCCGTTCTTGCCCGCCACAGGTTGTGGTAGGCGTGCTGGGCGTGGGCAAGAAAATCGGTTTTGTAGCGCTCCTCTCCGGTTGCGTGATAGAGCAGGTTGTCGAGCACCGCGCTCTCGTAGTCCTGTGCGACGCAGGGGCTTTGCCCCACCCGGGTGACCGGCCGCAGCGCGCCGTCCCGCAGTACGTATTTCTCGCCGTACAGTGCGCACAACTCCCGCACGGTAGCGTTGAGAGCCGCGAGAAACTGCGCGTGGGTGACCGGCTTTGCCTGACAGAGGCGTTCATATAAAAGGGTTGTATCCATCTTATTTCCTCCTGAAACATTTACGGCTGCCTTCCCCCGAAGGGGAAGGCAACGGCTCGGTCGTGCCGTCGGAGTCGGCCGTTCAGTCCTGCTGTCCGCAGTTGGTGAATCTCACGCATCCGCCGGGATTATGGCAGATGAGATTTCCGTAAGAGGCCAACAGCGCACGGTAGACGCTGGTACCCGGGATCAGGGTAAAGATGCCCGAATCCTGAGAGGCAAAGTCCCAGCCTGTGCTCTCGAGCGAGAAGGCGGAGGTGTCCACGCCCCATGCCTCCCCATCGGGCACAAAGCGCTCGTTGACCACGATGACCTCGCGGTTGCCCACCAGCACTTTGTAGCCGACGGCGCCGCCCACAAACTGATGCTTGTCGGTCAGAGTGACGTTGTTCTCTCTCATGTAGGTCTGATAAGCGGCAAAGGCCGCGTCGCCCATCATGACCATGTCGATCTTGGAATTTTTATA
Organism: uncultured Clostridia bacterium; assembly: GCA_947625805.1. Lineage (GTDB taxonomy): Bacteria > Bacillota > Clostridia > Oscillospirales > CAG-272 > CAKSEI01. Next base: position 97,859 of record CANQPT010000002.1, on the reverse strand, counting down.
GTCGTAGGCCTGCTTGACCCCACGGCTTATGACAAGATCGGTAAAGTCGTGCCCGGCGTCCACCGTAACGGGATGAATCCACGTGTGGTCTGCCTTGGTAAGACCGTACAGGGTGGGCACGCTCTCGTCAAAGATCGCGCCAAGACCGCACAGTTCGCGGCCGTAACTGTTCTGCACGGTAATAAAGCCGGAAAGCGACTCCGCCTCGGTCAGCGGCTCGCCGTCCACGGTCACCGTACCGGCCGCCCGGTCGACGCGCACAATGCGGCGCGCCTTGTAGGTGGGAGTGTCGGTATCGGTATTGTAAACGTCGACGACCAGTCCCTCAATGACCGCCTTGGTGGACGAAAGGGTCAGCTGGTTGTCCGCGCCGATTTTGGTGAGCGCGGCCAGTTTTCCGGTACCGTCGCCGAACAGGGCGCGGCCGATGTTCCACTTGGCGGAAGCATAACTGCCCTGCACCTCGCCGTCCAGAGCGTTGATCATGGCGCCGGCGTTGCCGGAGGCCAGTTTGACCGTCTTGTCCGAAATGCGGATGTCCACATACATATCCACCGCGTCCAGAGTGAAGGCCGCGTAGTTCTGCGCGCCGGCAGTCGGGGTATCGGTACCCTCGTAGCCAAAGCCAAACCCGCCGTTGATGCCGATGGGCGCCGCAGCCTTGATGGTGGACGCGGTCAGCGGGACCTTTTTCACTCTTTCAAGAAAGGGCGACGGCTCGATCCCGATCTGATTTTCCAGAGCCGGTTTGTAATCGTTTTTCAGTATTTCGCTGATTTTAAGCAAATTCTGTGACATATTGAATCCTCCTTAAATATGAAAATGTTTTCTTGCTTGGGAACTTGCATCCGAAAGCGTTTTGGGCGTTTGTTCCGCCGCCATGACGCCTGTGCCCGAGCGGGCAAAGACCGGAAGATCCTCGTCCGCCTCCTCCGCTCTGCGCAGGGCAAGCAGTTTCATGACTTCCGGGTTTGCCCAGATCTCCTCGGCAATTTCGGCCGCCTCCCGCACGGGCGGGTTTTTGTGGGCGGACAGGGCCTCGGCGCCCTTGATCATCAGATAGGCCATGGTCAGGCCCTGCCGGGGTTCTGCTCCCTGCAGAGCGGGCAGGCTTTCGCACAGCTCCCTCACACGCGCATACTGGTCGGAAAAGTCGTAGTAGTCGGCGTTTTCCTTTAAGTCGCTCACAGCTTCCCGCAGGGTTTGCTCTTGCTCCTTGCTTTCCAGATCTTCGATGACCGGAGCCAGACTCTCGGCCACGCTTTCCCGCACGTAGGCGTCCACCGCATGGGTGTAAGCCTTGCCGTATGCGTCGATCTCCTCCTCGCTCATCTTGCGAATGGCCGCAGGATCAAAGATCGGAACGTTTTTGTTTTCTTCCATTTGCTTTGCTTTCTCCTTTCCGCCCGGTCTGCTCTTTCGCATGCGCCGCCGCAAGTTCGGCATAGGCCTGCGTAATACAGTCCCGGCATAAGAACAGCGCGCGCTGTGCGCCGGCAGTTCTTGCGATGCGCACCGAGTCCCGTCCGTGACAGCCGGGGACCGAGCACATATGTGTTCGTTTGACAAATTCCTTAAAGGGTATCATCACTCTCACCTCTCAATATCTCCAGCGCCCGGCGCACCACGTCGGGCACAGGCACGCCCATGAGCGCCAGGTTTTCCACGATGCTGATGGCCTCGCCCACCAGATAGCAGATGACCACCGTATCCCGCACGTAGCTTACTCCCAGCAAAAGGTCCAGCCGACAGGCCACTAAGATCAGCGCGAGCGTGCCGAACTTGCGGCACAGCCCCTTAAAGCAGGCGCGGCTTTCCAGCGCCCCGCCCGCGCTTTTGGTGGATTTGCCGAATACCGCCGCACAGACCAGCCCCAGCACAAAGTCCGTGCATTGAAAGAGCAGCAGGGTGGCGATTCCCGCGTCAAAGCCGCCGAACAGGGCGGCGACGGCGCTGCCCACGGCGCCTGCCGCGGCGCAAAGTGCAAAACTCCGCATCACGCGCCTCCCGCGATCTGTGCGATCGCATAACGTGCGGCGTTATCGGAAAGATACGCTCCCAGATCGTCCTGAGCGTCGATGACCGACCACGAGCCGGTTTCCAGAATCTCGAAGCTGACGATTTTCTCCAAGGCGAGGTTCACGTTCCCGCGCTCGGTGGCGTAGTAGCCGTCCGACACCTCGCTGATCGTGGCAAAGTGCACCAGGTTTTCAGCCCGGTAACCGCTGCCGGTGTTCCGGTACAACCACGTGCCCACGGTCGGTATCCGCTCGTCGGTGTACAGGCGTTCGGGCGCGTCGGCGGTGTTGTCCATCACCGTCCACTCGTAGTACTGCTTGGTTCCCACCCGTACCGCCGCCCGCATGGCCTTTCCGTTGTGGACGTAAATGCGGTCCTGCTCGGGCGTGGCGGGAAGGGTTGTCACAAAACTCACCCGGAAGGGACAGATGGCGCCGATCACCGTATCGAGGTATCCGGTCAGCGCCTGCATACTGGGATAAAACCGTTCCGAGGTACGGTTGCGATCGTTTACCTCGCTCTGGCGGCCGGCGGCCTGCTCAAGGCCGGAAAAGGGCATCAGGTAGGGGATCTTCTCCGCCTTGGCAAGTTCGGCCCAGCCGTTTGCCGTGTCGACAATCCGCAGTACGTTGAACAGACATTCACTGCTGTCCGAAAGTGACGCGATGGCCGCCGTGTCCAACTTGAACTCCAGCGTACCCGCCTCCCGATCCCACCAGATCTCGGTTTGGCCCCGGGACTGCTCGCTCCCTCCGTCGATGCCGTACCAGCAATAGCCCTGCGCGGCGTCGTTGTTGCACTGGAAGAGATAACTTCGGTCGGTTTTCAGAAACAGCTGAAAGGCGCGGGTGGCTTTTTCCGCCCGCAGCGCCTCGTGGGCGACGTAAACGCACAGCCGATCCTCTCCCGGCTGACGCACCAACAGCCGCCAGCCGTTCTCGTTCAAGCGAAGATTGTCCTGCTCGTAGTTGGTAAATCGACCGGGTATCACGTGCTCGGCGCAGTAGACCTCATAAGCCTCTTCCACCAGCGCCACCTTGTCGTTTACCGCCCCGGCGGCCTCTTTGGCCCCGCGCAGGGCCGCCTCTGCCCGATCGGCCGCGGCCGACGCCGCGCTCTCGTGCCCGCCCGCGCTCTCGGCCGAGCGAGCGGCGCTCTCGGCGGCAGTGCGCGCGTCCGTGCAGGCCCGGGTGACGGTTTCCAGCGCCGACGGGGTGTGCTCGCCCAGTTCGCATTCGGTGGGCAACAGCGTGTCGTGCACCTCGATCACCCCGGACAGGGTGAGTATCGCCTTGCCCTCTTTTGTGCCGCAAAGCACGTAGGCGCACCGTCCCGCGTGGGCGCTCACCTCAGGGGGCAGAGGCAGCGTGTCCCCGCAGAGAAACACGCACTTGACCGTTCCCCCCGGCGGGAAAAAAGTGACCGTTTTGGATAACCCTCTCCATTCTTCGGAAAAGGTGAATTCCATGCGCTCGACCCCGCACGAGCCTTTGGTGCCTCCGTCCGAAAGGCGAGGGTCAAGCGCATATTTTGTTACGTTGATTTTCATGGTTTGCTCCTTTCTTGGGAGTGATAGCCGTCCGCACTCAGCTGAACGCCCGCCGCGTGCGCCGTCCCGCCGCGCTGATGGCCGCCCGCCTGTGGGCGGCCAGAGCCGACTGCTCCTGCCGGGTCTTGCCGGGAAAAGGGCGTCCGGCGCAAAAATAGCGCAGCGCGTCGGTGATGTGGGTGATCTCGTGGGGGCGGACGGCCGCGTCACAGGGATCGTGCTCATCGTAGCAGAGGGCGGTAATGCACCGGATCAGATAGGGACAACTCGCAAAAATGCGCAGTCGGGAGGTAGGGCCGTCCTCGCCCTTTCGCACCTTGAGCCATTCCTTGACGCACAACCAGCCGGCCGTGCGGGCGTTGTCCGCGCGCACCATGTCCACCCCGTGCTCGGCAAACAATTCGGCAATGCTCCGACCCGTTTCTCTTTGGCGGCTCCACAGATCGGGAGGAGCGAGGGTTTCGTAGACCTGCTCGCGGCTCATCTGCCGTACCCGTTCTGCCGCCTCGGACACGATTAGATCGCTCTCGTGCAGTTCCCGAAAGACGTAGGCGCATCCGTCCTCCGTGAGCGCCACCCAGATGCAGGCCAGCATATCAAGCCCGTAGTCCAGCGCCCGATAGATCCGGGCGCCCGGCGGAAGAGCAAAGGGCTGTACCACGTGGATCTCCCTCCGGAATTCCGGAAAGAACTGACCCGCAAAGGCGTCCCAGTTGCCGTCCAGCCATGCCGAACGCATCTCGTCCGGCAGAGCCAGCAGGCTCTCGGCATAGCCGGGATCGGCCTCCATCAGGGCGGTATTGTCGTACACGCGGGCGGGAATAAAGGTGTAATCCTCGGGGTGTTCCCCCGGCCGGTAGTCCCGGTCGATGAACAGCCGCTTGACCCACGCATGCCCCACGCCTCCCGGATTGCAGGTAAGATAGAAGCGTTTGGGGAAATGGTTGACCCCGCGCAAGGTGCTCCGCAGTGCGTTGAACTGATACTCGGTAAAGTGAGTGGCCTCGTCCATGAAAATCACGTCGTATTCCTGCCCTTGGTACTGACCCACGTCGTTTTGTGCGTCGCAATAGCCGAACTTGATCCGACTTCCGTTCTGAAAGGTCAACACCTTTTTGCTTTCGTTGTAGTCGGCCATGCCGTACAAAGACGCGGTCAGCGGCAGAATGTGATTTTCCCGCAGTTCGGGATAGGTCTTGCGCAAAAGCAGGATCCGGATGCCGGGATAGCGGGCGGCCATCAGAGTGGCCTTTGTGCGCACCGCCCAGCTCTTTCCGCCCCCGCGTGCGCCGCCGTAGGCGACGTAGCGGGTGTCCGAGAGCATAAATTCCCGCTGTCTGGGATTGGGACGGTCGATGCGTAACCTCATGCCCCGCTCACTGCGCCCGGCGCACTCTGCCAAGTATCACTCCCCGTCCGGGCAGTCGTGCGCGGGCGGCGACGCCCGTTTTCCTTCATCTCCATCGCTCCTCTCCTCCGTTTGCCGAAAGCGAAAGCGCTTTGCCCGGGCTGTGCTCTCTTTCCCTCGGCGCTTTTATTTTACCCTGCCCGCGCTTTGCACGCTCCGGTCTTTGCTTTGCACTCTCACGGATTTTTGCGCGTTTGGTTTGCATTCTCCCGGATTCCGCGCTCACTTTCTTTTGCGCCGGAGAAAAAATAAAAAAATTTCAAAAATTTTTCGTTTTTTGTGAAAGAAATTGAATTTTTTTTACGAGTAGTAAAGTAGAGGCGCAAAAATAGTGCGCAGAAAGGAAGGAAACAAATCATGAAAAAGCTTTATATCTTTACGGCGTGTGTTCTCGCGCTTGCCATGATCGGTCTTTGCGGGTGCCAAAAAACCGGGGAACAAGAGGCCCCTGAACAAGAAAACCCCGAACAAGCGCAAGTGCTCAAAACCAATGCTTCAGAGCAAACACCCGAACAAGACGCGCTCAAAACGGCTTCTTTAGAGCAAACGCCCGGGCAGGACGCGCTTAATCCGGATTCACAGGCAACATCCCAACCGGAAGCACCCCCCGAACCGGAAATAACCCCCGAAGTAGAAAATTTCCTTAAAAAAGACGTTATTACAACGATTGTCGATTATGCCGCGCCCGATTATGAATACCAGTTGTACGAGTCGGACGATGTGATTTTAGGGCAAGTGGAAAAGACCCTTGAAGGAAAACTCTTATATCCGGACAGGCCCTCCGATGAGATCAATGAGGTGATTACCCCGTACGTCGTTCGCATCGACAAGTCCTATAAGGGCTCCCTGACGGAAGGAGACACGGTCCTTGTCTGCGCATGGAACTACTCTGCATCGTATCTCGAAGATGACGACAGTATTACCATAGTCGATACTTCCCACGAATTTTATCTTCACGACGGACAGCGCGGAGTATTTCAGTTGGTGTACTCAGACTTTCTTTCCACAACCTTCGGCCAGCCAATGTATGAAGTCGCTTGCCAAAACGAGGGCTTTTTTGAGCAAAAAGAAAAGGACGGAGCGCTCGTCTATGCTTCTCCGAGTTTTGAAATAACCTTGGATCAGATACCGGAAGATATCAAAAAAGCAGACGAACAATACGAAAAATAAGCCGCCCGAGAGAACGCGCGGCGGGTATTTCCCGATACCCTGACTGTATTGCCTAAGGAAGGGAGCAAATCATGAAAAAACGTTATATCTTTACGGCGTGTGTTCTCGCGCTTGCAATGATCGGTCTTTGCGGGTGTCAAAAAGCCGAAGAAAAAGCGGCCCCTGAACAAGAAACACCCAAAGAGCAAATTCTCAACCCGGATTCTTCAGAGCAAACGCCCGAACAAGACGCGCTCAATCCGAATTCTTCAGAAGAAATTCCTAAAGATATCGTGATAGCAGAAATTTCGTATGCCGCACCCGATTATGAATACCAGTTGTACCTGTCGGACGACGTGATTTTAGGAGAGGTAATACAAACCCTTGAAGGAAGATACTCAAACCCGGACGATTCGATCCCCGGTCTTATGAATGCATGGATCACACCGTATGTCGTTCGGGTCGACAAGTCCTATCGGGGCGTCCTGACAGAAGGAGACACGGTTGTTGTCTGCACATGGAACAAACTTGGAATATATCCCGGAGATGAAAATCAGGTCGTAATTGAGAACGAAAGAGAATTTTATCTGCACGACGGACAGCGTGGGGTATTTATGTTAGAACTCGAGGATGCTTTTACCACAGACGACAACCAGCCAATGTATGAAGTGGTTTTTCAAAACGAAGGCCTGTTTGAACCAAAAGAAACGGACGTGGCGCCGATCGGCCAAGACGCAAGCGTCGTCTATGCTTCTCCGAGCTTTGAGGTAACCCTGGACCAGATACCGGAAGATATCAAAAGAGCAGACGAACAATACGGGAAATAAGCCGCCCGAGAGAACGCGCGGACACTCCCTCTCAACCAAAAACCCCCCGGAATTGCTTCCGGGGGCGTTTGTTTGTTATTCCGGTATGATCAGTCCGTAGGTGTTGTCGTGGCGCTTGTAGACCGCGCAGATCTGCCCGGTCCGGTCGTCCCGGAACAGGAAGAAGGCGTGTCCCAGAAGATTCATCTGCAAGACGGCCTCCTCGGGCGACATGGGCTTGACCGCAAAGGACTTGGTGCGGATCTCAAATTCGCCTTCTTCGTCATATTCGTATTCCTGCGGGTCGTCGGGCAGCTGCATGGACACTCCCTGCCCGCGCAGTCGCCTTGCCAGACGGGTCTTGTTCTTGCGGATCTGCCGCTCGATCACCTCGACCGCGCGGTCGAGGGCGTTGCGGAATGAGAGGTCTTTCTCCTCCGCACGGAAATACGTTCCTCCGTAAACAATCATGATCTCAACCATCTTTGTTGAACGGATCTCCCGGAACGTAACGGTGGCCGAGGCGGCGTCGGAGCCGAAAAACTTTTCGAGTTTTCCCAGTTTTTTCTCGGTCGCACGGCGCAGAGCGTCGTCAAGCGCGGTGGTACCGCGTGCTGTGATTTGAAGTTTCATATTGCGCTCCTTCCATATTTCTGTTTTTATTATACAAAAAATTCTCCGATTTGTCAAGGCATTTTGGGCATTTTTCACCCATGGCCGGGTCGGAGGGCCGTCCCAAAGGGAAAATTGCAAAACCGGTTGACAAGGCGGCTCTTTTGTGCTATAATTTATTGGTCAGACTGGGCGAAATCGTCTTTTCTGACCCATTCGGGCCATTAGCTCAGTTGGTCAGAGCAACCGGCTCATAACCGGTCGGTCCGGGGTTCGAATCCCTGATGGCCCACCAACCGGTCAAAGCAGTATGCTTCACAAAAAGGAATTCCCGCCCGCGGGCGGGAATGTAGGAGGATTATAATGGAACTTGCATTTGGGATTATTCTTCTTGTCGCGGCCGTATTTCTGGTCGTGGCGGTCTTGATGCAACACGGAAAGAGTTACGGTCTGTCCGGCACCATTTCGGGCGGAGCGGAAACCTTCTTCGGAAAAGGAAAGGCACAGACGCTGGATAAGATTTTGTCCAAAGTGACCACCGTGGTGGCGATTATATTCTGCGTGCTGGTCATCGTATTGTTTATGGTACAGGGCAAGCTGGGCGGAAATGACGGCACGGGAGGAACATCCTCGACCCCGGGCGGCGATACCGCCGCGACCGACGCAAGCGACACGACCGACGCAAGCGACGCGACTGACGCAAGCGACGCGACCGACGCAACCGACGCAAGCGATGCAAGCGATGCGAGCGACACGACCGACGCGAGCGACACGACCGACGCGACCGATGCGAGCGACACGACCGACGCAACCGACGCAAGCGATGCAAGCGATGCGAGCGACACGACCGACGCGACCGATGCGAGCGACACGACGCAGGTCGCAGAATAAAAACAACCGAAAAGTCCGCCGGTTTCCGGCGGACTTCTTGCAAGTATCATGTCAGAGATCAAAGCGCAAATCATGGCATATATCACGGGGAAAGACTACGTCCCCGTAACACAGGACCGGTTGTTTTCCGCCCTCGGCATGGCCGACGGGCAGCGCGCCGACGCACAGCGGGCCCTGCACGCCCTGTGTGCGGCGGGCGAGGTGCGCGTCAGCAAGCACGGGCGGGTCTATGCGAACAACGAGGAGTACCTGTGCGGCAGGTTCTCGGCCTCCACGCGGGGGTTTGGTTTTGTGCGCGGCCGGGAGGACGGCGCGGAGGAGATTTTTATTCCGCCCAACGCCACCCTCGGAGCCATCGACGGGGACACGGTCCGGTACACGGTGACCTCCGACCGACCGGGCGGGCGCACGGAGGGGAGGGTGAGCGCCGTGCTTGCGCACGCGGTGGAAAGCGTGATCGGCACGCTGACCGAGATCCGCTCCCCCCACTCGGGGCGCATCCGCTTTGCCCTGCAGCCCGACCGCAAACAGCTTTCCTTTTTGGTCTATACCGACAACGCCGCCGACGTGGGCGCGCGTGCGGGCATGAAAGCGGAGGCGCGTATTACCGCCTACCCGGACGGGGAGCACGACGCGCTGGGGCATATCACCACCGTTTTTGGCCCTGCCGACTCGGCGGACGCAAACTATACCGCCATCCTGCACGAGTACGGCATCAAGACGGTCTTTGACCGGGGGGTGGTCCGGCTGGCGGAAGAGCGGGCGGCCGCGCCCGTCCTGCCGGACGGCCGGCTCGACCTGCGGGACGCCGTCATCTTCACGGTGGACGGCGCACATTCAAAGGATCTTGACGACGCGATCTCTGTAGTGCGCACGGACGAGGGGTACGAACTGGGGGTACACATCGCCGACGTTTCCCATTACGTGACCGAGGGCGACCCGCTGGATCTTGAAGCCTTTGCGCGCGGGACAAGCGTTTATTTTGCCGATCAGGTGGTTCCCATGTTACCGGCGGCCCTGTCAGACGGCGCCTGTTCCCTGCACGCCGGAGAGGACCGCTATGCCCTCTCCGCCTTTATCTCCCTCGACGAGCGGGGCAATCTTCTGGATACCACCCTTGCGCGCACGGTCATTCGCTCGTGCGTGCGCGGGGTATACGAGGAGATCAACGATTATTTCGGGAATGGTTTTCGCTCGGCCTATGCCGACAAGTATCGGCCTGTGGGTCAAATGCTGTCCGACGCCCGTGCGCTCTATGAGATCTTGGCCGCCGCCGGCCGCGTGCGCGGGGCGATGGATTTTGAGACGGCGGAAACTGAGATTGTCGTGGACGAGGACAGTATGCCCATCGACCTGGTCCGCCGGGAGCGGGGCGTGTCCGAGCGCATGATCGAGCAATTCATGCTCTGCGCCAACCGGGCTGTGGCCTGCTGGTTGTACGAGCGGGATATGCCCTGCGTCTATCGGGTGCATGAGCCCCCGGACGAACAAAAACTCGCCGCCCTGCGGGTGTTTGCCTTTAATACCGGCATGGACGTCCGGGCGCTGAACGAGAACCCTGTGCGCGCCTGTGCCCTGCGGGACCTGCTCGATCAGGCAAAGAGCCGGGGCATTGACGGAATTATCGGCACGGTACTGCTTCGCTCCATGACCAAGGCGCGGTATTCCCCCCAATGTATGCCGCATTTCGGGCTTGCCGCCCCCCGCTACTGCCACTTTACCTCGCCCATCCGGCGCTATCCCGATCTTGCCGTCCACCGTATGGTCTGCGCGGCGCTGTCCGGAAGTGCCGACCGGCAGATGCGCGACCGTATGGCGCGCTTTGCCGCCCGTGCGGCGGACGCCTCCGGCGAGAACGAACGGCGGGCGCTGGCCGCGGAGCGTGCCATGGACGAGCTCTGTCAATGCGTGTATATGCAGAGCCGGGTGGGTCAGCACTTTTGCGGCAGGATCAGTTCGCTTGCCGCTTTCGGGCTTTTTGTGGAACTGGAGAACCTGTGCGAGGGAATGGTGCCGGTCAATACCCTGCCCGGATTCTTTACCTATAACGAGAGGAACATGACCCTGCAATCCCGTACCAGAATCTACCGTCTGGCGGATTCGGTACGGGTGCGCGTCACCGGCGTGGATCTTTCCTCCCGAAGAATTTATTTGGAGTTGGACGGATGAGCGAGAAGATTCTGGTGGCCATGAGCGGCGGGGTGGACAGTTCGGCCGCCGCCGCCCTGCTGACCGACGCAGGCCACACCTGCATCGGCGCTACCATGCGCTTACTGCACGCCGAGCGGCAGGGCGCGTGCTGTTCCCTTTCCGACGCAGAGGACGCCCGGGCGGTTGCGGCCTGCCTTGGAATGCGCTATTATGTGTTCGATTTTTCCGAGCAATTTGAGGAATGCGTCATTAAGCGCTTTGTGCGCGCTTACGAGCAGGGGCAAACCCCCAATCCCTGCATCGACTGCAACCGATATCTCAAATTCGCCCGCCTGTACGAGCGGGCGGAACAGCTGGGCTGTGACGCCGTCGCGACCGGCCATTACGCCCGCGTGGAATACGACGGCGCAAGCGGAAGATGGCTTCTCAAGCGAGGGCGCTGTGCGGAAAAGGATCAAAGTTACGTGCTGGCGTTTTTGTCCCAGGAGCAACTGTCCCGTACCCGCTTTCCGCTGGGTGCGTTTGCGGACAAGGCCGCCGTGCGCGCCTATGCCGCAAAGCACGGGTTTTTCAACGCGGACAAGCCGGACAGCGAGGACATATGCTTTGTGCCGGACGGGGACTACGCCGCCTTTTTGCAAGAGTACACAGGAAAGGTCTTCCCGCCCGGGGATTTTGTGGACGAGCAGGGTCGGGTGCTGGGACGGCATGCGGGCATTGTCCGCTATACGGTAGGTCAGCGCAAGGGGCTGGGGGTCGCGCTGGGTCGGCGTATGTACGTCAAGCGCATTCTTCCCGAAACCGGGCAGGTGGTGCTGAGCGAGGACCCGTCTGCGGGCGCCTCCCGCCTGATCGCCCGCGACTTCAACTGGATCGCCTGCCCTCCGCCCACGGGCGGGATGCGCGCTCAGGCGGTCGTCCGCTATCAGGGCAAGGTCTATGGGGCACAAGTGCGCGCCCTGTCGGACGCCGGGGCCGAGATTTCCTTCGACACCCCCGCCCGCGCCGCCTGCCCCGGACAGGCCGTCGTGCTCTACGACGGCGACACGGTCATCGGCGGCGGCCGGATCGCGCAAGTGTTTGATTAGATTCAGAGGGAGCGGAAATCCGTCGGATTTCCGCTCCCTGTCTTGTTGCAAGCCCGTTTTTTCCGAAAAAATCCTGCAAACCTGCAAAAAGACTTGAAAAAAAACCGCGTATGGTATATAATGGTGTATACGTGGAGCCAAGTGGCATACAAGTGGGGAGTTTTCCACAAAGTTTTGCACTTTTGCACATACAGGCGAGGATTCGGAAATGATTTCGGGAAGATACGACTTTTCTCTTGACGCAAAAAACCGCATATTCGTTCCTGCCAGACTGCGGGAGTCCTTGGGACAAACGATCGTGCTGGTGCGCGGCATCGACGCCTGCATCGCGGTCTATTCCGCCTCCTGCTGGGAGGATTTTTGCGCGCGCCTTGAGGCTCTTCCCAAGACCGAGACCCGCCACGTCAAGCGTTTTCTTTATTCCTCTGCCGTCGAGGCAAAGATCGACGGCCAGGGGCGGGTCATACTGCCGACCGGCCTGCGGGACTATGCAAAAATCGAGAAAGAGATTATCATATTGGGCGTGGGAGATCACGCCGAGATCTGGTCGCAGGCGCTTCTTGCCGAATTTGAGGCCGCCGCCGACCCGGCGGGCATGGAAGATATGCTGATCAAGCTGGGCTTTTAGATGGAATTTTCGCATCATCCCGTGCTCTTTGAGCCATGCATGGAGTATCTTCACATACGCCCGGAGGGGACCTACGTGGACTGTACCGTCGGCGGCGGCGGACATTCCTTCGGCGTCGCATCCCGCCTGACGACCGGGCGTTTGCTGTCCCTTGACCGGGACGGGGACGCGCTTGCCGCCGCAGGACGGCGGCTGGCCTGCTTTGGCGAGCGGGTGCGGCTTGTCAAAGCGGATTTCCGCGAGGTCGGCAAGGTGCTCGACCAATACGGCCTCTCCCAAATCGACGGGGCCTTACTCGACCTGGGCGTTTCCTCCTATCAGCTGGACACGGCAGAGCGGGGCTTTTCCTATCTTAAGGACGCGCCGCTGGATATGCGCATGGACCGCACACAGTCTCTTGACGCCGAGCGGGTGATCAATACGTACGACCAAAGCGCGCTCACGCGGATTTTCCGGGACTACGGAGAGGAGCGCTTTGCCGCGCTCATCGCGCGCAGAATCTGCGCGGTAAGACAAAGCTCTCCCATTCGCACGACGGGGGAGCTTTCGGCTCTCATTCAAGCCGCCATTCCCGCCCGCTGTCGGGAGCGGGACCATCACCCGGCCCGCCGGGTCTTTCAGGCGGTACGCATGGAGGTCAACGGCGAGCTTTCCGCTATTCGACCGGCTCTGACCGCCCTGACCGAGCGTCTGACGGTCGGCGGCAGGCTGGCGGTCATCACCTTTCATTCGCTTGAGGATCGCGCGGTCAAGGAATGTTTCGCCGCCTTTGCAAAGGGCTGCGACTGCCCGCCGGATTTCCCGGTCTGCGTCTGCGGCAAGCGGCCGAGCGTCCGCCTGCTCACCCGCAAGCCGATTTTGCCGGACCCAAAAGAACTTGCGGAAAATTCCCGCGCCCACAGCGCCAAACTGCGGTGCGTGGAAAAGCTGGACGGCGCACAGGCGGAAGGCGCAAATCAAACACAATGAGCAACAACAACAAACAAACCCTGCCCGTACGGGCAAACAAGGCAAATAACGGCCGCGGGGGCGCGCGGCCGAGGGCACGGCGCACGCTCGCGCCGCGCGGGAACTCCCCCCGCGTCATGCGCCGGCCCACCCCACGCCGCCGGCCCACCGAGGTCACCGCGCAGTTCGGGCGGATCGGCCCGCTGCGCCGTCGGCGCAAAACCGGCGTAAAGTCGCCCGGCGCACGCGCGCGCATCCGTACCGTTCGGGTCCGGAGCGCACGCCTGCCCCGGTCTGTGCTTGCCGCCGCACTCTGCTGTACGGCGATCATCATGGTCATGGTCTTTAACTACGTGCGCCTGAACGAACTGACCAACCGGTACAGTACCTTGCAGGCCGAGGTCATTTCCCTGTCCTCCGACCGCAAGAAGTTGTCCCTTGCTTTAGAGCAAAAGAACGATCTTCTGGCATTCGAGCAAGCGGCCAAACAGGCGGGCATGGTCAAGAGCGACCGGGTGGAAAAGCGGTATATCCGCATGGAAAACGCCGACAAGATCGAGGTCCCCGAGGACGAGCAGGGTCCGGTCGCCCGCTTGCTTTCCCAAGCCGGTCACGCGGTAAAAGATTTTTTTGAAAAAATTTTTGAAAAGCAATAAACCGGATCGTGAGCGCTTTTCTGAAAATTTTTGAAACGCAACAGACCGGGCGTTATCCGAAAATTTTCTGAAAAGAGAATGTTTTCGCAAAAAAATCAGTAAAATGGAATATGCGCTCCGGTCCGCCGGTGCGCCTTGAAAGGAGGATACGGAATGCTGAGTGCAAAAACCGGACGTGTTATGAACAAGCGAAGAGCGGCCATCGTCGGCTTCTGTATCGTATGCTGGGGCGCACTGATCGGCAGGCTGTTCTATCTGCAAGTCTTAAGTTACGATACCTATCGGGCGGCGGTAGCCGACAATATCGAGCGTCAGACCACCATCAGCGCCACCCGGGGCACCATCTACGACCGCAACATGGTACAGCTCGCCTACAATATGACCACCTATCGGGTGTTTATCGACCCCAGCCGGATCGAAAATCAGGAAGAGGCGCAGTTTATCGCCCGCTTTTTATCCGACACACTGCAAGTGGACTACGACACGGTATATGAGCGCACCCAGCGCAGCAATCGTGCGGACGAAACCATCAAAAAGAACGTGGATCCCGACACGGCGGACTTAGTGCGTCGGTTTATCGCCGAAAACGACCTTGCCCACAAGATCTATTTAGAGGCCTCGTCCAAGCGGTATTATCCCTACGGCTCGCTTGCGTCGTCGGTCATCGGGCTTTCGGGCACCGACGCCGGTCTTGCGGGCATTGAACTTTCCTATAACGAGGCTCTGACCGGCACAGACGGGCGGTATATCACCGCCAAGAACGGCAACGGCGGCGCTCTGCCTTTCAAATACGACACCTACGTGGACGCCATCAACGGCTACAACGTGGTTTCCACGCTGGACACCGCCATTCAGGCGGCGTTGGAGCAACAACTCGAGGCGGCCTACAACAACGCCCTGCCCACCAACCGGATCGCCGGGGTGGTCATGAATCCCAACAACGGCGAGATCTACGCCATGGCCACCTATCCCACCTTTGATCTCAACGATCCCTATACCTTAGACTACGATTCCCAGGTTTCTCTGGACGCGCTCAATCTGGACCCCCAAAGCGAGGAATACGCCCAGAAGCGCACGGATCTGGTTTACGAGATGTGGAAGAACAAGGCCATCACCGACCTGTACGAGCCGGGTTCCACCTTCAAAGTGGTCACCACTTCCATGGCCTTGGAAGAGAACGTGGTGGACTTTGACACGGAATTTACCTGCACCGGCTCCTATCGGGTAGAGGGCTGGAATAAGCCCATCAACTGCCACAAGCACGTCGGCCACGGCACCCACCCGTTCTGGTATATGTTACAGCAGTCCTGCAACCCCACCCTCATGCAGGTGGGCGAACGCATCGGTTTAGACCGCTTTTACTCCTATTTCGAGGCCTTTGGATATACCTCGATTACCGGCATCGACCTGCCGGGCGAGGCGCACGGCATCTATTCCTCTTTCAGCGCCTTCAACAACGTCAACCTGGCGGTCTACTCGTTCGGTCAGACCTTCAGCACCACAACGCTTCAGCAGATCACGGCCATCAGCGCGGTGGCCAACGGCGGGTATCTGGTACGCCCCCACGTGGTCAGCCGCCTTGTGGACGACGACGGCAACGTGGTGGCCGATTTTGGCGACTCGGTCAAGTATCAGGTGGTGTCCGGCGAGGTGTGCGAGAAGATCTCGGAGGTACTCGAGGACGGCGTGGCGCACGACGGAGGAGCCAAGAACGCCCGGGTCAACGGCTACAAGATCGCGGCCAAGACCGGTACCAGTGAAAAGCGAAACAAGATCGACCCGGAGGGCAACACCCAGTATCTGGTCTGCTCGACCGTGGCATACGCTCCCTCGGACGACCCACAGGTGGCGGTCATCATCATCGTGGATGAGCCGCGCGGCGAAAACCTGTACGGCTCCTATATCGCCGCACCTTTCGTTTCCAACCTGCTGGAAGAGATCCTGCCCTATCTGGGCATAGAGCGGTCGATTGTGGACCAACAGGTGACCGTACCCACCTACGTGGGCAAATCGCTTGCGGTGGCCGAAACCGAGATTGAGCAGCTAGGTTTACACACCGAGGTGGTGGGAGAGGGCGCTCAGGTGCTCGCCCAAGTGCCGGCGGCAGGCTCCCGGATGGAGCCGGACGGCAGAGTCGTGCTCTATACCGGAGCCGAGGCTCCCGAGGACACGGTAGTCGTGCCCGACCTCTATACCCTGCGTGCGGCCAACGCCAAGCGGGAGTTGTACGAGCTGGGGCTCAACATCTCCTTCTCGGGTCTGGACGAAAGGGCCGCGTTCGTATACACCCAGGATATCGCACCCGAAACCATGGTGCCGCGCGGCACGGTCGTCAAGGTCAAAATGGTGACCGGAGGCATTACGGACGGATAAGATCCGCTACGCGCAAAAACAAGAGCGCCAAGCAAACGGAAGAGCCAAATCACGGAACTTGCAAACGAAAATTCTTTGCAAAAGAGAGTGAGTCTGTTTGCGCTTATATACCCTGCTCAAAGAGGTGGAGATCGACTACACCAACATCGCCGATTTTTCGGCGCAGGTAGAGGCGATCACCGACCGTTCCGACCGGGTACGCCCCGGGTGTGTGTTTGTCTGCGTCAGCGGCATCCGCCACGACGGACACGATTATATCGACCGCGCGGCAGCGCGCGGCGCGGCGGTCGTCGTGGCCGAGCGCCCGACCGACGCCCTGCGGGCAACGGGGATCCCCTACGTGATCACCCGGTCGACCAGACGGGCGCTTGCCCGTATGTGGAGCGCATGGTACGGGCATCCCGAACGGGACCTGACCCTGTACGCCTTTACCGGCACCAACGGCAAAAGTTCCTCATCGGCTATCCTGCGATCCATTCTGGAACACGCGGGATATCCCACCGGGCTGATCGGCTCTGTGTCCAATGAATTCGGAAACCTTTCACTGCCGACCAATCCCATGACCACCCCCGACCCCGAACTGCTCTTTTCTCTTCTTTCCGAAATGCGGGGAGCGGGAGCGAGGGCCGTAGTGCTGGAGGCCTCCAGCCACGCGCTGGCCTTAGACCGTCTGCACGGGCTGACCTTTGCGTGCGGGGTGTTTACCAACCTCTGCCCCGAGCATCTGGATTTTCATCCCACCATGCAGGATTACGCCGCCGCCAAGGCGCGGCTGTTCGGTATGTGCAAAACCGGTCTTGCCAACCGGGACGACCGCTGGTATCCGGCCGTGACCGAAAGAGCCTCCTGCCCCGTGCGCACCTTTTCGGTCACCCAGTCGGCCGACTACACGGCAAAAGAGGTCGAATTTACCCCGGAGGGCGGCATTTGCTATTTGCTCATGACCCGGAAGGAACTCTTCCGGGTGGAAAGCGCCCTGCCCGGTATGTTTTCGGTCTATAACACCCTGTCCGCCGCGGCCGCGGCATACGAGGCCGGCGTGGACGCCGCCTCCATCGCCGCCGGAATTGCCGCCGTAAAGGTGGTGCCCGGGCGCATGGAACGCATTCCCAACGACCGGGGCATTTCCGTCTATATCGACTACGCGCACACCCCGGCGGCGCTGGAAAACGTCCTCACCGAACTGCGCCGCTATCACAAGGGCCGGCTGATCACCGTATTCGGATGCGGCGGGGATCGGGATAAGCAAAAGCGCCCCTTTATGGGCAGGGTCGCGGCCGCTCTTTCCGACCTTACGGTCGTGACCACCGACAATCCCCGCACCGAGGACCCGGACGCCATCATCGCGGATATCCTCTCGGGCATGGAAGGCGGCAAGTTCGCCGTAGTGCGGGAAAGAGAAAAGGCCATCGCCTACGCACTGCGGGAAGCGTCCCCCGGGGACACGGTACTGTTTGCCGGCAAGGGACATGAAGAATATCAAATCCTTCCGGACGGGGAACACCCGTTCTCGGAAAAGGAAATCATTCATAAAATTTTAACGGAATGACAAACGGAGCAAGCAAGATGAACATCTATGCGCAAAAGGGAATCTTCTTATCGGAAATAGCGCGCGTGACCGGAGGGACGCTGATCGGCGCCGACCGGGCGGTCCATACGGTCACCACCGATTCGCGGAGCGCAGAGCCCGGCTCGATGTTCATCGCCATCAAGGGCGAACGCTTTGACGGCCACGAATACATTCTCCCGGCGCTGGAAGCCGGGGCAAGCTGTGTGCTCTGCCGGCGGCTGCCGGAGGGCCTTCCCGCAGGCACGGGAGCCGTGCTGGTGCCCGACACCGTGCGTGCGCTGGGGGAGATCGCCCGACAGCGCAAGCGAGAGGTGGCGCCCTTTACCGTGGCGGTAACCGGCTCTACCGGCAAGACCACCACCAAGGAATTTATCTACGCGGTTCTGGGGCAGTCCGGCAAGACCCACAAGACCGAGGGCAATTTCAACAACGAGATCGGTATGCCCATGACCATGTTGCGTCTGGAAGAGGGTTGCGACTATCTGGTACTGGAAATGGGCATGAGCGCCCGGGGCGAGATTGCCGCCCTTTCCCGGATCGCCGAGCCGGACATGGCGGTCATCACCAACGTCGGCGACTCCCATATTGAAACGCTCGGCTCCCGCGAGGCAATCCGGGACGCAAAACTCGAGGTGCGCACAGCGCTTGCACCCGGCGGCAAACTGATCTTAAACGGCGACCAGCCGCTGCTTGCCGGAATCCCCGACGGGGTGTACGTATCCGCCGCCCGCCCGGAGGCCGACTATTACATATCTCATATCACCGACCATGAAACCTGCACCACCTTTGATCTGTCCCATGCGGGGCATACGGTGCGGGACCTGTCCATTCCGGTCATCGGCTCTCACAACGTGTTCGACGCCGCCCTTGCCTATGCCGTGGGCTGTGAGATCGGCATGACCGAGGAGCAAATCCGGGCGGGCTTGAATAATTTCAAAAACACAGGAATGCGGCAGGAGATCTTCCGAGTCAAAGGCGTGAGCGTCATTGAAGACTGCTACAACGCCGCACCGGCCTCCATGAGCGCGGCCCTTTCGGTGCTTGCCATGATCGCACGCAGAGAGCACGGCCGAAGCATTGCCGTGCTGGGCGATATGCGGGAACTGGGCGACTTTTCCTGCACCCTGCACGAGCAGGTGGGCGCCAAAGCGGCCGAGCTTAGCATCGATCTTCTCTATACGTTCGGAGAGAGCGCCGCGTTCTTTGCCTTGGGGGCAAAAAAGGCGGGTATGCCCGAGCAGGCGATCTTTGTCTTTCGGCGTCTGGACTCGCCCGAGACTCTGGCCGACGCTCTGCGGGAGCAGGTGCGTCCGGGCGACGCGGTGCTCTTCAAGGCCAGCCGCGCCGTGCGCATGGAGCGGGTGATCGAATTGTTGAAAGAAGAATAACAAGCGATCTTTCCGGGCCACTCCGGAGGCCGCTTGCCACCCCACCTTTCCCAAGGAGTTTTTTATGCCGATTTTCCGTGACAATTTTATCCTGACCGTATTTTGTCTTACCCTTGCGGGCAGTTTTGGTCTGACCGTGCTTTTGCTGCGCCGTCTGATCCCGCTCTTAAAGAGCATGAAGGCCGGGCAGAAGATACTGGACATCGGCCCCCGCTGGCACAAGAGCAAGGAGGGCACTCCCACCATGGGCGGCCTTGCCTTTATCGCCGCCATGGCGGTGGTATTCGGGATCTGCTTTGCCGTCGACCGCTTTGCCTTTCCCCTGTTTGCCCGACCCCAAAAACTGGCTCTTACGTTTTGCATGGCGCTGCTGTCCGGCGGCATCGGCGTAGTGGACGATCTTGCCAAACTGCGCCACAAACGCAACGAGGGACTGACCTCCGGCCAGAAATTCTTCTTACAGGTGGCGCTCGCCGGGCTTTATTTATTCTGTATGCGCGCCGCCGGCTGTCTTTCCACCGCTCTTTATCTTCCCTATGTGGACGTATGGGTGGAACTCGGGCTATTCTACTACATATTCGCCCTGATCCTGATCGCCGGCATCATGAACAGCGTCAACTTAAGCGACGGCATCGACGGCCTGTGCGCCTCTCTTTCGGCCTGCGTGGGCGGGTTTTTCGCCCTTGCCGCCGCCCTTTGCGCACAGAGCGAAACGGTCGTGCTCGCCGGGCTTTGCACGGGCGGGTGTCTGGGTTTTCTGGTCTACAACTTCCATCCCGCCAAAGTGTTCATGGGGGACACCGGTTCGCTCTTTTTGGGAGGACTGCTGGCGGGCATGGCCTTTATGCTGGATAATCCCCTGATCATCGTCGTCTGCGGCTTTGTCTTTATTGCGGAAACGGTTTCGGTCATGCTGCAGGTCACGTTTTTCAAGCTAACCCACGGAAAGCGCTTATTCAAAATGGCGCCCATTCATCATCATTTTGAGAAATGCGGATGGAGCGAGGTAAAGATCGTGGCGGTCTTTTGTCTTGTTACCCTGCTTCTCTGCGGCCTGTCCTTTCCGGGACTGGCGGAATAGGAGGGCATCGCATGGCAAGATCGGTCAAAGACAAACGCGCCTCCCGCGACCTTCCCGCAAGCGCCGACGTCGTGCGTGTGCGGGCGGGGGTCGACCGCCCCATGCTGTTGATCATTATCATTCTGCTCTGTTTCGGCTCGGTCATGGTCTTCAGCGCAAGTTACGCATACGCCTATTTCAAGTTTGACGACAGTTATTACTATATCCGCAAGCAGATCGGCTTTTTGGTGCTTGGCTCGGCCGCCATGGTGGCGGTCATGAATCTTCCGGTGGATCTGATCCGTCGGCTGACCGTTCCCTTTTATCTGGTATCCGCCGGACTTCTTGCCATCGTGCCGGCGGTGGGCCTTGCCGAAGGCGAGGCCGTGCGCTGGATCAACGTCGGCCCGATCACCATTCAGCCCTCCGAACTCATGAAGCCGGCGCTGGTCATGATCTTGGCCCTCTATATCCAGAACCATCAGGAGCAGATTACCGACTATCGGCATTTCTGGAATTCTTCCAAGTACGGGCTGGTCTATCCTTCGTTCTTTATCCTGCTGGTCTGTGTGCTGATGATCCTCGAAAACCACTTTTCCGGCACCATCATCATGTTCGCCATCGGCATGGTCGTCATTTTCGCAGGGGGCGCCCGTGTTTTCTGGTTCGGCGCGGCGGGCGCGGTCTTTTCGGTAGTGGTCTTTGCTCTCATCATGTTTACCAACTATGCCCGCGAGCGCATTGACATCTGGCTCCACCCGGAGAACTACGACGCGCTGGACGAAACATGGCAGACCACCCAAGGCCTTTACGCCATCGGCTCAGGCGGCTGGCTGGGGGTGGGCCTCGGCAACAGCCGTCAGAAACATATGTTCGTGTCCCAGCCGCAAAACGACTTTATCTTTTCCATTCTCTGCGAGGAACTGGGCTTTGTGGGAGCGCTCAGCGTGATCGGTCTTTTCCTCTGCTTTATCCTGCGGGGGGTGCACATCGCCCGCCGTGCGCCGGACACCTATTCCTCCCTCGTGGTCATCGGGCTGGTGGGGCACGTGGCGCTTCAGGCGCTTCTCAACATCGCGGTTGTGACCAACTCGATCCCCAATACCGGTATCTCCCTGCCTTTCTTCAGTTACGGCGGCTCATCGCTCGTGGTGCTCATGGCGGAAATGGGCATCCTGCTTGCCGTCTCCAGATACTCTTACCAACAGAAATAGGAAAGATCATGAAAGTTCTAATGACCGGCGGCGGCACGGGAGGTCACGTCAATCCCGCCATCGCCATCGCCGACTGCATTGCGGAAAACGAGCCCGGCTCCGAGATCGCCTTCGTGGGTACCGCCCGGGGCATTGAGAACAAACTGTTGGCAGGCTCTCCCTATCCCCTCTATCATGTGGAGATCCGGGGCTTAAAGCGCTCGCTCTCCCTTTCCAATCTCAAGACCGCGTATTATGTGCTGCGCGCCCCCGGCAAGGCAAAGCGCCTGCTGCGGGACTTTCAGCCCGAGTTGGTGGTGGGCACGGGCGGCTACGTCTGCTGGCCTGTGCTGAAAGCCGCCCAGGACATGGGCATTCCCACCGCGCTGCACGAGTCCAACGCCGTTCCCGGCGTGGCCGTGCGTATGCTGGAAAAACGCGCCGACCGCATTTTTCTCAATTTTGAGGAGGCGGCGGAATATCTCAAATACCCCCAAAAGGCCATGCACACCGGCAACCCCCTGCGGGGCGGCTTTTCGGCGATAGATCGGGCGCAGGCAAGGCGCAAACTGGACCCGGCGGGCAAGTACGCCCTGCGTATTCTTTCCTTTGGCGGAAGCATGGGCGCAGAGCGGGTCAACGATATGGTTCTTACCCTCATGCGGGACTACGTGGCCGGGAACAAGAAGATCTATCACCTGCACGCCTGCGGCGCCATCGAGCGGGATCTGTGCTCGGCCCAATACGCCGACATGGGCTTGTCCCGCTGTGAAAACACCGCCTTGGAGGAATATATCTACGATATGCCCGAGCAGATGGCGGCGGCGGATCTGGTCATCTGCCGCGCCGGCGCCATGACTCTGTCCGAACTTGCCATGCAGAACAAGGCCTGCCTGCTCATACCCTCCCCCAACGTGACCGGAAACCATCAGCTCAAAAACGCACAGGCCCTCGAGCGAGCGGGCGCGGCGGCAGTGTTTGAGGAAAAGGATTTTGCCGCCGACCCCGATCGCTTTGTGCGCACGGCGGCAGAACTGTTGACCGACGGCGGCCGCCGACAGGCCATGGAAAAGGCCATCGGCAATTTCTGCGTCCCGGACGCAAAAAAACGCATTTATAAGGAACTGAGACGGCTGGCAGACCAAAGCACGGCAAGCCGTGCACAGAAAAAGAAGTAAAACAGCATGGGCGACACATTAAAGGTTTTTCAAAAAAACAAAAAATTCAAACAGGAAAAACCCTCACCCGTACCCCGCCAAAAGGTACGGGTATCCTCCCGTCGCCGTTCGGCCGCCCGGCCGGTCAGGCGGACGGATACGGCCCGCCCGCGGGCCAAACGCACTCTGTACGAGGACACCATCAACGTAGATCGCTCCTCGCACCCGGAGCTTGATCTGCCGAAAACTGCCGCCATCGACCTGATCCGCGCCCGCAAACGAAGCAAAAAGATCGCATGGAGCATTTTCATCGCCCTGCTGGTGACCGCACTGGCGGGCGGAATGGTCTTTTCGGGAATGTTTTTTTTCTTCAAGGTGGAGAGCGTGCGATGCGAGGGGATTACCCTTTACGACCCGGACGAGATGGTCGCACGCGCCGGCGTCGAGGTCGGCGCACAACTCTACCGGGTGGACCGGGAGGGCATTGCCGCGCGTCTGAGCGCCGAGTATCCATATTTGAAAAACGTCCGCGTGGGCTATGATCTTCCCACCGGCGTCGTCATCTTTGCCGAGGAGGACAAGCCCGGCTATTACACCGAACTTGCCGGGCGGTATTATATCCTCTCGCCCGAAATGCGGGTGCTCGAGAGCATACCCGCCGAGCGGCAGACGCTGGAGGAGAACTACGGCGCCCTTCTGCGGCTGGAACTGCCGCCCATCGCCGGCGCCGTCGTGGGAAGCCCCATTCGCTATTTCAACCCCTCAAGCGAACTTTATATCAACGAGATGATCGACCGGCTGACGACGGGCGAATATGCGGACAAGATCAATTCCATCGACCTGTCCAGCCGCTATGCCCTGTCCTTTCGCTACGACGGACGCATTGACGTGCTGCTGGGCGACGCGACCGAGCTGTCTTCCAAGATCCGCTTTGCCTTTGCCATGATCGACGAGTTTTCGGAAAACGCCACCGGCACGGTCAGCTCCGAGGACGTGGAAAGCGGCTATGCCCTCATAGACGACCCGGGCGCATAGTAAAAGCCAACCGGGAGGACCTGTTCGGTCCTCCCGGCTTTTTTGTTGCAAACCCCCGCCTTCGGGCAGATTCGGGCGCGGCAAAATTCCGGCAATCTCTTAGGCAAGAAAGAGAACCCCCGACACCATGTGGTTTGCCGTCCGAGCGACTGCGTACGGGCGCGGTTAGATCATTTTTATTCTGACCGGCTTGCCGCACTTTTTCGCATAGCCGATCATGGACTTGGTGCCTCTGCTCTGCCCGTCCCAAAAACAAATGACGTAATCGCAGGCCTGTGCCATTTGTTTGTTCCTGCGGGGCCCGGCGCTTTTGCCGTATCTGTCCCAGTCGGCGGGGTACAGCTCGACCGCAAAGCCGTTTTCTCTTGCATAGCGCTCTCCCAGCGCGTCCGCACCCGACGCGCCCCCCGACAGAATAATAATGGTATTTGTCTTGCGTATCTCGGCAATACAGTGATCGATGTATGCCTTGGCCTGCGCGTAGTCGTTAAAGTCTCTGCTTCCCGCAACGACCACCCGCTTAATTGGTTTTTCGTTCAATTCTTTCCTCCTGTTCCGGCAAAATCCCCGCGCACTCCCCACAGCGTCAAACACGTTTTCTGAAACAACGCGGATTCAATTCTTCAGCGCGGTGATCGGCAGGACAAACACGCCGTCCGGTCGCTGATAGGCGGCGTTGCTCAGTCCGCATATGACGCAAAGAACGGACGGCGGAACGCCGTTTTTTTGGTTTGCAATATCGCATCGAATGGCAAGGAGTTCTTGGGCGGCGGCGTCAATTTGGTTTTCGCCCGGTTTGATTTCAAACGCGCACCATCGACCGTCCGCAAGCTCAACGACCGCGTTGATCTCACGGTTTTGATAATCCTGATAGTGAAACACCTTTGCGTCAAAGGATTCCGCGTAAATTTTTAAGTCGCGCTCACACATTGCTTCAAACAGAAAGCCAAAGGTATTCAGATCGTTCAATAGCCGTTCGGGCGTCGCCTTTAAGAGCACACAAGTGAGCGCGGGATCGCAAAAATGCCTTTTTTCAGCCTGTTTTACCCGTACAGACGATCGGATATTGCTTGCAAACGGGGGCTGATTATCCAAAAGGAAGAGCCGCGCAAACACGTCAAGATATTGGGCGGCCGTATTTCTGTCAATCTCCTCGTCATTAAAGCCCTGCATATCGCCGATCAGCTTGCTTTGTGAAGCCGTTGTGCTTTCGTTTCGTGCCAGAGAACGCAGCAAAAGCCGCATTTTGTGCTTATCGTATTGAATGTTGTCGATTCGCTGTGCGTCATCGTCGATAATCGCATTGAGATACGATTCGGGCAAAATCTGTGCGTCCTCGACAGGCGCGCCGAGGTTTCCCGGCCATCTGCCGCGCACCGTATAATAAATCAAATCCCGCAGATCAACCTCGCCCGTCAGCGCCTGCGTCAATTCCCCGCTGCACAGCTGTGCCAAAGATACCTTCCCGGACGAATCGCCCGACTCGTATAAAGACATGGTTCTCATGCGCAGTTTTCCGATTCTGCCCGCACCGCTGTGCAGCACGCCTTTTCCGTTGGGCGTAGATGAACCGGTCAGTACAAACTGCGATTTTTCCCCCTTTGATCGACCGTATATCGAACGGCGTCCCAAATCGAAGGCGCTTCCTGCCATTCGTCAATCAGTCTCGGCGTTTCCCCCTCCAATACAATCGACGGGGACAGTTGTGCAAGCTGTCTGTTTTGAAAGCTGCCCGCCGGATCGCCAATCAAAAATTCTCTCTTGCTGTGATACGATGAGGTCCAGGTTTTCCCGCACCATTTCGGTCCTTCCACACAGACGGCGCCAAAGGTTTTCAAATATCTCTGCATCTGCGTGTCGATTACTCTTTGTTTGTACCGTTTCTTATCCGCTGCACTCATCAAGAAAGACTCCTTTTTTATTTCAACGTTATTGTAGTATACTCAGCAGAATTTTGCAATGTTATTCAGCAATATTTTCAAAATATGTTCCGCAATTTTTTGATTTGTGCCCATCAGGTTTTTATTATGATGTATCGCCTGCGGCGATACAATGCTGCGCCTGTCGGTAGAATGATGCTGCGCCTATGGCGCAATGATGCGCCGTTTGCCCCGCAGGGCAAACGTCATTAAAAAAGGCGATTGCTTTCGCATTCGCCTTTTTCTGGTGGAGACAGCGGGGCTCGAACCTGCGACCTCTCGGATGTGAACCGAACGCTCTGACCAACTGAGCTATGCCTCCATCGATTCCATAAAATCATATCACAAAACGTTCCGCTTGTCAATGCCTCCCGGCCAAAAATTTCAACATCGGCGCAAGATCGGCTTTTTGGTGGCAAGACTTGAACTCCCACGCCGTAGATGCGGAAGTTGTGAACCTTTCGATGATGTATCGCCTGCGGCGGTATGATGTTGCGCCTATGGCGCAATGATGCAATGTTTGCCCGTATTGCCGCAGGCGCTCGTCACGCCGCAGGCAACATCATGGGCGAAGCCCACATCATTGCCGAAGGCGCTCGTCATGAGAAATCATCGGTTGTCCTCTCGCTCTTCTTCCGGGCAAAACGATGCCATAAATCGCTTCAATAAAAACGCGCAGAAATACGGAAATGTGTATATTCCATTGTCATGCCCGATATTGTTTTGGGAAAACTTAAAGCCATAGCGAATATCGGGGTATTTGTCGGAACGGATCAAGGTTGCCATGGATTTTGCTTTTCCGCCTTTGGCTTTCACCTCAATCGGAATCAGCGACCGTTTGGATCGCACAAAAAAATCCGTCTCCAAGGCAGAATCCTCGCGCTTATAATAAAACAGTTTATATCCCTGTTTTACAAGCGCTTCTCCGACCATGTTTTCATACAAAGCGCCTTTATAGACCCCGAGGTTTTTATTGGCGCGCAAATCTTCCTGCGATTCTTGGTCAAGCATGGAAACAAGCAGTCCCGTATCTGCAAAGTACAGCTTGAATATATCGGGATTATAATTTCCTCCAAGCGGAAGTTCGGGAAAATCCATACAATAACAGATATTGACCATTCCGGCGTCAACAAGCCACTCCGCACATCCGCGATAATCGCGGAATCTTGCCCCCGGCGCGACCTTGGATATTTGAAACTTCTTATTTTCTCTTGCAAGCTGTGGGGCGACCCGGTTGAACATGTTGACAATCCTTGTTTGATCGATGCCGGAGGCGTATTTGCGAATGTCCTCCTTGTAGTCGGCTATCAACTGCCTTTGTGTATCGAGAGAACCCTCAAACGTGTTTTTTTGAATATATTCTACCACTACCGCAGGCATTCCTCCAAGAATGCTGAAGTCAAGGAAGAGAGAATGATAAACGTCCATTTCCAGCGCGTTGAACGGGCGAAATTCACGCATATGAACAAGCATTTGTTCTACCGTTTTTCCCTCATACCCTTTTGCCCACAAAAACTCTTCAAAATCCATCGAAAACATATCGTAGTCTTTCTTATATCCTACGCTGTTGCTTTGGATTTTCCTGTAGTTCACACCAAGCATGGATCCACTGCAAATCACGTCAAATCTTCCATCAATTGCAAAGAATTTGAGCGAGGCGGCGATTTCCGGAAACTCGGTGATCTCGTCAAAGAAAATCAACGTTTTCTCGGGTATAAACTTTTTAGAAGGATCGAGAAGCGAAATGTTTTTTATAATGTCTGCGGCCTCATAGCCGTCTGCAATAATTCCCTTGTATTTTTCATCTCTTACAAAATTGATTTCAATGACGCTTTCATAGTGCCGCTTGGCAAAATGTTGAATCGATTCCGTCTTGCCAACCTGACGACTTCCTTTGACAATCAACGGTTTTCGGCCGGGATCGGCTTTCCATTCCTCTAAAAAGGCGTCAACCTTTCTCTTCAAATACATACAAAGTACCTCCACAACGCTTTCTACAACTATTATACACATTTTTCTGAGGAAAATCAACGCTATTTTCACAAAATATGAGCGAATGTTTTTTGCTCGCTCACATTTTATGATTCTGTTGCGGTCGTGCGCCTGCGACGGTATGATGCTGCGCCTGTGGCGATATGATGCAATGTTTGCCCTCATGTGCCGCAGGCACACATCATGGGCGAAGCCCACATCATTGCCGAAGGCAACATCATTTGCTCGATCGGGCAAACGATTTTTGAGTGAAGAGTGAAGAAGTGAAAAATCGGCAGAGCTGGCGCTCTGCCGATTTTTGGCCTGCCCGAAAGGATTCGAACCTTCGACCTTCAGAGTCGGAGTCTGACGCGCTATCCAGCTGTGCCACGGGCAGATTTTGTGCGGGCATACCCGCAAGGAATATTGTACCACAAATCTGCACCATTGTAAAGCGTGAACGGGAAAATTTTTGATTTGGTGAATTTTCAAAGTAAATGCAGCGCGATATCCGGCGGCAGGGTACGCGCCTCAAAGGCGGCAAAGGCGTCCATGCACCTGCGCGGATCGGTCATCCTGCGGACTTCGTTCTCCCATGCGCCCGTTCAGGTCTCAACGGCCGGGCGATTTTGCGATCAATCATCGGTACACGCCGCCCTTCCTTGTGTTTCCAGCGCCAGCAGGGCCTGCTTGACCGTCAGTCCCGCCGCGTAGCCGGTTGGTTTTGCGCCCGCACCGATCACCCGATGACAGGGAATGAGAATGGAGATGGGATTGCGCCCGACCGCGCCGCCTACCGCCCGGGCGGACACGGCGGCCCCGCGCTCTTCCGAGAGCGCGTTTGCAATCGCACCGTAGGTCGTGACCCGACCGTATGGAATTTGTAATAATTTTGCCCATACGCTCTTTTGGAATGCGCTTCCGGCAGGATCAAGCGGAAGATCGGGAGGAGGTTGCTCACCGGCAAAATACCGATCCAGAAAGTCCCGCAGACGGATCATAAGCGGGTCATGCCCGCCGCAAGCGGCCTCACCCGCAAGCGTGCGGGCGAAATATTTCTGCCCCTCAAACCATACCCCCGTGACAGCCTTCCCGTCACAGGCGAGCAGCAATTTTCCGAGGGGAGAGAGGTATTCCGCAGTGTAGTACATGAAACTCCTTCCGTTGATTGATTCACGGTTTCAAACTCAATCGGGTGAAAGCCGGCCGGGGCGCGGATTTTTTGCCGACCGCGCTCACTGTTCCCCGTCGTCCTCGGTCGGAAGAATTTCAAAGCGCACCTTGGTCACCCGCAGACCGTCCATTTCGGTCACGGTCACCCGCAGGTTTTGGTATTCAAAACTTTTTCCCACCTCGGGGAAGCCGTCCAAACCCTCGATTGCCCAGCCGCCGACCGTGGTATAGTCGCTGTCCAGCGTGTCCGCCAACCGGTCGGCGCCGATCTCTTCCAGCGCGTCGTAGACGCTTAAGTCGCCGTTGACCTCGTACAAGTCCTCGCGCACAGGCACGAGTTCCGGCTCGTCCGGGTCTGTCTCGTCGTCGATGTCGCCTACCAGCTCCTCGAGAATGTCCTCCATGGTCACGATGCCCATGGTTCCGCCGTATTCGTCCGGCACGACCGCCAGATGCACCTTGCGCTTGCGCAGTTGCTCCAATGCGTCGGGCAGGGAAGCGGAAGGATAGATAAAGCACGGCTCTTTGATACACCGGGTAAAGTCGACGTTTTCCTTGCCGTGCTCGGCAAGTTCGCACAAAAAGAGATTGGCGTACAACACCCCCGTAATCCGGTCGACCGTCTCCGTATAGACCGGAATGCGGGAATGGGTGGTCCCGCGCACCACCTCGATCAGCGCGTCCACTCCGTCGTTCAAGTCAAAGGCGAGCATATCCACGCGCGGCACGATCAATTTCCGGATATCGGTCTGCGGAAACTCGATGGCCGACTGGATGAGCTCGCTTTTTTCCTCTTCCATGCCGCCCTCTTGCTCGCTCTGCTCAAGCGCCGCCGCCAGTTGATCTCCGGTGACCGGTTGTTCCGCGTCCTCGCCCAACGGCTTGCGGATCAACCAAACGATGCCGTTGATCAGCAAAACGACCGGACTGAGCAACACCATGGAAACCACCATGACCGGCGCCGACCACGCGGCCACCAGATCGCTGTGGGTAGAGGCAAAGGTCTTGGGCAGGATCTCGCAGACCACCAGCACAAACACGGTGGTGATCACCGTGGCGAGCGAAGCCGCCAGCTGTTCCGCTCCCGCGCCCATCGACGCCGTCATAAGACGGTAGAGCGCGACCGTGGCACAAGCCGACATGCCGAAATGCGCGACGTTCACACCCACCAGCCCTGCGCTCAGGGCAAAATCGTAATGTTTCAATACAAAATCCGCCGCACGGTATCGTAACCCCTTGCCCTCTTCCGCACGGTCGGCAATCCGGTTGGCGTTTGCAAAATTATAGGAGGTCTCGGCGGCGGCGTAAAATGCGCCGAAGACCGTACAAAGCACTAAAATAACCATATAACCGCTCATGCCTGCACCTCGGCGGGTTCTTTTACCCGAATCAGAAAGGAAACAATCCGCCCGTGGCGCATTCTGCCCGGCGTGACGGTCAGGTCGTTGTACCGTACGCTCTGGGAGCGGCGCAGTTTGCCGCCGTTCAACTCGTCCGCCCATGCTAACAGGGTCTTATGTCCGCACTCCTCCCGGTCGAAATCCTCGTATTCCATCAACTCGAACGCGCCCACCACAGAAAGATCGGCCGCCACCTCGTAACCGCCGTCCGGCAGAGTGCGGAATTTGTCCTCTACCACGTCGCTTTCATCGAAAATCTCGCCTACCAGTTCCTCCAAAAGATCCTCGATGGTAATAATGCCCAGCGTCCGTCCGTTCTCGGTCACGACGGCCATATGGGTACTGCCTTGCTGCATGGTTGCCAGAAGTTGGTCAGCCGGCAGGTCGGGTGCGACCAGCATGGGCGGGTCGATCAGTTCGGAAAAGTCGGTTTTGCCGTCCAGTGCGTATGCTTCTAAGAAGGTGCGCAGACGCAAGATACCCACCACCCGGTCGAGCGAGCCGCGGTAAACCGGCATACGGGAATAGAGATTGTCCCGAAAGAGTTTTAACACGTCCTGCGAGGTACTGCGGTCAAGGTCGACGCCCACCACGTCGTAGCTGGCTGTGTAGATATCCCCCACCGTGATCTCGTCAAACTCAAAGGCCGAGAAGAGAAGAGCGACCTCGTCCGAATCCAGCGTGCCGCCTTCTTCGATGTCCTCGATCATGTCGTGCACGTCCTCCTCGGTAATCTGCGGCGTACCGTTCCGGGAGAACAAGCGGGTCATCGCCCGAGAAAAAGCCTGAAAAACCGCCGCAAACGGAAAGAGCACCGTTCCCGTAAACTTCAGGGCAGGTGCAAGGGAGAGCGCAAGCCGGTCGGCGCGCGCTTTTGCGACCGTCTTGGGCAGTACCTCGCCGAACAAGATCACGACCGCCGTGATGCACAGGGTCATGACCGTCTCCGGAATCCCCAGACGCAGTGCGAGCAGGGTGGTCACCGATGCGGTCGCCATATTCACAAGATTATTTCCGCACAGCACCGTGGTCAGCGTGACCTCAAAGCGTTCGGTCAGGCCGAGGGCCGCGCGTGCGCGTTTGTCCCCCTTGTCGGATAAACTCTTGAGCCGGAGTTTGTTTGCCGCCGAGTAGGCGGTTTCCGCGCCGGAAAAATACGCGCTCAGTAAAAGCAACAAAACAAGAAGAGCGAGCACCGCTCCGTTTTGCGAGAAAAAGCCCGCAATGGTCGATACCAAATGCCAAGGTCGACCGTCGCCGGTATCCATAAAACCAATCACTTCCTCTATCGGCAAGATTACAGCGCTATTATACTATATTCCTCACGGCAAGTCAAGGGGAAAGTGATAAAGACCGCAGATCTGCGCGCAAGCGCAGTGTCCAGACGCCGAAACAGAACAGCGCCGCCGCACACAAGAGCGCCCCGGCAAGCAAGAGAAGATCGGCCTGTGCGAGGGCAAAGCCGATCAGCCAGCCGTGGGCAAGGGAAAGCAGGAGGGCAAACACGCCGCAGAAAAGGGAAAAACAACGCTTGGGCAGTCGGTCGGAAGCGACAGACCTGAGCCGGTAAAACCCCCGGGCGGCAAGGGAGAGCCAAACGGTCAGGGGAACGGTCATGGCAAGAGGGACGGCAAAGATCAAAAGCACCGCGAGGGCGTCTGGATCATACCGTACGCCGAACGCGGCCAGCCGCCGGGCCGCCATTGCACAAAGCCCGAACAGCGCAAGCGTCGCGAGAATGAGTTCGGCTGTCAGCAGAATACACCCGACAAAGAGCAGGGTAAGGCCGGAGGTGCGCAGGTGATTTTGCGCGATGTTGCGGGACGCGGCATAGTGCAGCCACCCGCCCACACTGAGCAGTGCAAGCGGCGGGACCGGCGCAAGGGAAAAGAGCAAGCCGCCCCCGATGCCCGACCGGATATAGTTTGATACCGAGGCAAAACAGCACAGCGCGGTCAGGGCGGAAAGAAAGATACACAGCAAAAGGAAGTCCGCGCGGCCGCCCGCACGCTTGCAGGCTTGCACGGCCGGATGCGTGGAATAGATACGCGGCGCAGGCTTGTCCTGCGCGGGCGCGTCCGGCAGGGGGAGTCCGTCCTCGTCCGAAAAATCAAAGTCAATGAGCGGGGTGTACTTGATCGGCGTTGTCGGCTGGGGGTCGCCGGATTCTTCGGGAATGCGCTCTTCTTGCGGTTGTGCGAGTGGATCGGAAGAAACGTCGTCTGTCTTTTGTACGTGCCTATCCAAAAGAGTGCCGCAGTTGCGGCAGTAGCGGTTGATATTGTCGTTCAGACACCCGCAGTGTTCGCATGATTTCATGGTCGCATTTCCTCCTGTGCGCCGCGCAGAATGTCGCCCTCCCGCACAGGGAAAGGCACGCGCACGGTAAAGTTCATATATGGGTGCGGGACGCAGGAAAGCGGCGTGCCGTCCGGGTCGGACAGTTGCTCTACCGCAAAGGTTTTCCCGCAACTGCCGGGGGTGAGCAGTTGCACCCGATCGCCGACGGAAAATTTGTTGCGCTGGGAAAAGCGGGCGCAGCCGTTTGCGTCCGAGTCTGCCGTTGCCACGGCGAGAAAGGCTTTTTCCTTGATATATCCCGTCCCCTCGCAGAGTTGCGCGTTGTCCGACGGCCGGTCGTAAAAGTATCCGGTAGAGTATTCTCTGTGGCTGACACTCTCAAGTTCCGCCCGCCATGCGGGATCGCTTTGCCAGCCGTCGCCCTCCTGCCGCCAGCGGTCGAGCGCCATGCGGTAGGTGTTGGAGCAAACGGCGGTGTAGTAAGCGCTTTTCATGCGCCCCTCGATCTTGAGCGAGGCAAGGCCGCTTTTGCACAGGTCGTTTACGTGATCGATCATACATAAATCCTTGCTGGACAGGATAAAGGTGCCGTCCGGGCTCTGACCGATCGGAAAGCGCGACCCCGGGCGCGTGCGCTCGGCAATCTCGTAATAGCCGAACTCCCAGCGGCAGGGCTGGGCGCATTCTCCCCGGTTGGCGTCCCTGCCCGCCAGATTTTCCGAGAGAAGACACCGCCCGGAAAAGGAAACGCACATAGAGCCGTGGACAAAGGCCTCCAGTTCAAGGCTTTCCGGGATATGCGCGCGCACGTCCGCAATTTCCGCAAGGGAAAGTTCCCTTGCCAGCACCACACGGCTGACCCCCTGCTGCGCCCAGAACAGGCAGTCGGCCGCACTGACCGTGCCGGTCTGGGTGGAAAGATGCAGGGGAATGTGCGGACACAGGGCGCGGGCGAGGGAAAGCACGCCCGGGTCGGCGACAATCAGCGCATCTGCGCCCGTCCCGCCGAGGGCGGCGAGATATTCCCGCAGGGCGGCGTATTCGGCCGTGCGCGGCATGGTATTGACCGCGACGTAGACCTTTTTGCCCATGGCGTGGGCATAGGTACACGCCCCGGCGATTTGCTCCGGGGTAAAATTGTCCGCGGCGGCGCGCATACCAAAGCGTTTGCCGGCAAGATAGACCGCGTCCGCGCCAAAGCGAAGCGCGGCTTTCAGTTTTTCCATGTTGCCCGCCGGAGCCAGAAGCTCGGGGACCCGTCGACTTGTATCCATGCCTATATTATAGCATGAATTTGCCCGCTTTACAACACCGCCCGCACGGGATTTTGCTCACAAAAGCACAACCGAATGAAAAAGCATTTTGCGCAGGGTGGCGTAAATGGAGAAAAACGCCGTCTGCGGCAGGGGATTTTCGCCCTTTCCGCACTCCACGGTAAAGCCGGGCCGGTCAAAAGCGCCGATAAACCAGTCCTTGAGCCCGCCGTATCGCGCGCCGCCCTCCGGGCGGGCCAGTCGATAGGAGCACATACGGGCAAGGGCTCCGCCCACCGCCCGTCCCATGGTGGGAACGTAGCCGTTCCGGTCGTAATAGATCTCCTCCCCCTGGGTGTGAAAGGCGATTAGTCCTTCCACCGGCTCGGCCCGCAAAAAGGCGCAGACGGCCGCCGTTTCCGGCTCGCTTTCGGGATATTCCCCGCTGTATCTGGTCGGCCCGGCGCAAAGCCCCCGCTCTGCTTCCAGCCGCTTGTATTTCTCAAAATCGGCGTCGAAATTGTGATTGAGATCCACCCCGCGCCCGTTTGCCTGCCAGTGGGTGAAGTCCCCATCCGGGCACATACGCATAAGCCGCTCCAAAAGCGGGCAGTCGTCCGCGGGACCGTGCAGGGAAAGTTCCACGCCGTCGGGATTGAGCATGGGAAGCAGACAGAGCGTCCGCTTTTCAAACAAATATCCCATGGACAGGGAATAGACCGAGGCGTCGGCGTCGACGGCCGAGCAGTAGTCTGCGGCAAAGCGCAGCAAAAGGCCGGCGGTCATGTGCTCGCTTCCGTGCACCGCTCCCACAAGCAATATTTTTTTGCCGCCGCGCCCGATTTGCAAAAGGGGAATTTCCCGACCGAAAAGCGACCGCCCCACGGCATACCGCCGCACAAAGGGATAGTCGTCCGTAAGAGCCGCCAGTGCCCTCTGCAAAAACCCGTAATCACAGGGAGAAGAAAAATCCGCAACCAAAAGTATCACCGAACTATGCATATGTCCGGTTTTTCCGGAATATTCATTTGCAAAAGAACAGGAAATGTGATATAATACAGAATTGAAAAAAGACGCCGGCGCGCGCCTTACCAAACGCGCCGTATGATTCGCGTATTCGAGGAAACATGCATACCAGACTTTCGTCTTTGAAAGAAACAATACAGTCGGCCGTAAAGTCCAAAAGAGAGCGGGCGGTCCGTTACGATCCGGCGCAGGCAAGCGCCCTTGTCACAGGGCTTCTTTTCTTTGCCTTGCTGGCGGTGGCCTTTTTCACGGGCGCGGCCACGGAGAGCCTTAAATTTTTCCATCCGGTCAGCATTTTGTTTACGCTGTTCTGGTCTTTCGTGTTCGGTGCGCTGGTGCTCATTCTTCCCCGCCGCGCCGGCAGATGGGTGTTCTTAGTGCTCTATCTCGCACTGTTGATCTACGGCACGGCACAGTATATCTACTTCAAAATCTTCAACAAACTCTTTCCCTTTACCGCCCTGTCCAATCTCCACGAAGGCGCGGGATATATGGGCGCCTCCATCTCCTATCTGGGGCCGCTTCAGGCCGCCTGCTTCCTGCTTCTTCTTGCGCTGGGTATCTATCTTTTTTTCAGAATTCCCCGCATCGCCCCCCTGCCCACCGGCACTCGCATCGCCTTACTGCCGACGGCGCTTGCGGCGCTGGTGCTTGCCCAGATTCTCCTGCCCCGCGCCTACGGCCCAAAGACCGAATACGCGGTCTGGAACTCCTTTGAGGACCCCCGCTATGTCTACGACAACTATACCAACCCGCAGAAGTGCATGGGCCTTTGCGGATATTATCAGTTTTTAGGGGTGGATTTCTATCATTGCTTTATACGCCCGCTGCGCACCGACAACACGCAGGCGCAGGCGCAGCTGCAACAGTTCTTCGAGGATTACCCGAGCGGGCACACCGACAACGACATGACCGGCCTTTTGAAGGGCAAGAACGCGATTCTTATCATGATGGAGAGCGTGGACTACCTGGCCGTCAGCGAGCAAAACACCCCCACCATGTGGAAGATGATGCAGGAGGGCATCAATTTTACCAACTACTATTCCTCCATTTTCGGGGACGGAGCCACTTTCTCAAACGAGTTTGTGCTCAACACCGGCATTTATTCGCCCTCCAACGGCGCCGCGTCCTATTCCTTTATCCGCAACTCCTATTCCGAGAGCCTGCCGAACCTCTTCCGTGCCGCCGGCTATTCAGCCAATTCTTTCCACCAGAATCACAGCTGGTTTTACAACCGCGGCCTGATGCACAAGGCTTTCGGCTATGAAAACTACTATTCGTTCTACGACTGGACCGACGACCGGGAAGAGGTGATCCGCGACACCTTCTTGACCCGGACGCCCGAGGTCTTGGATCTTGTACTCTCCCGCTCAGACGGCGACGACCGTCCGTTCTTCTCGTTCTTTATCACCTATTCCTCCCATCTTCCCTACGTCTACGACGGGGAACTGGAGCCGTACGCATACGAGAACTACGTCCGGCCGGGCGAGACTTTGGCGGGGCGTGAGGATCTTGACTGCCTGATGGCCAAGACCCGTATTACCGATCAGATGTTACAAGAACTGCTCGACGCGGTGGACGAGAACACGGTGATCATCTGCGTGACCGACCACTTTGCCTACGGCCTTGAAGAGCAAACCCTGCTTGAGACCAAAGGCGAAGAATGGCCGCTCAGACAGAACACCCCGTTCTTCCTCTACTGCAAGGATCCGGACTTTACCCCCATGCAGGTCGACAAACTCTGCTCCAACGCCGACTTTTTCCCCACAATCGCCAATCTCTTCGGGCTGGGCGTGCCGGACAATCTCATGGGACACGATATTTTCGACCCGACCTATCCGGGCTATGTGATCTTTTCCTGTTATGCGTGGCTGACCGACGACGCCTACTGGCACGACGAGGTCTACAAGGAATTCGGCGATCCGCTCTCGGAGGAGGAGATTCACGACATGATCGAATACACTTTCCGCCGCATCGAGTGCAACACATATCTTCTGGAAAGCGACTATTACAAAAAGTAGAAAAGGAGCGCCCATGCACAAGGACCATTCAGGCGAGTTGTTTTTCTCGGAAAATACGCATCTTCTGGAACAGGCGGTCTACAAGTACCGCTTGCAGGAACGCGCCGAGCCGCAGCTCTATCGCAATCTTTTTGATTATGATTCCATTCCCAAGGTGGCCTTCAACCACCGCAGCGTCCCCATTCATATGCCCGAGCACATCTGGATGACCGACACCACCTTCCGGGACGGACAGCAGTCGACCTCTCCCTTTTCGGTAGAGCAGATTGTCGCCTTATACAAGATGATGCACCGACTGGGCGGGCCGAACGGCTTAATCCGCCAGAGCGAATTTTTCGTCTATACGGAAAAAGACCGCCGTGCCGTCGAGGAATGCATGGCGCTGGGATACGAGTTTCCGGAGGTGACCAGTTGGATTCGGGCAAGCGAGGGCGACTTTCAGATTATCAAGGATCTGGGCTTAAAAGAAACCGGCGTGCTGGTTTCCTGCTCGGACTATCATATCTACAAGAAAATGGGACTGACGCGGGCGGGGGCCATGGAGAAATATCTCGGAGTGGTACGCTCGGTCCTTGAGCACGGCATTCGTCCCCGCTGTCATTTTGAGGACGTCACCCGTGCGGATTTCTACGGATTCGTGGTACCCTTTGCCTCCGCGCTGAGAGAGCTGGGCGAGGAGTACGGAGTTCCGGTCAAAATACGCGCCTGCGACACCATGGGCTACGGGGTGTCCTACCCCGGCTCGGCGCTGCCGCGCAGCGTGCAGGGCATTATTTACGGCTTACAGCACTATGCCGGGATTACCTCCGATATGCTCGAGTGGCACGGGCACAACGATTTCTACAAGGTGGTCACCAACGCCTCCACCGCATGGCTGTACGGCGCCGCGGGCGTCAACTGTTCTCTTCTCGGCATCGGAGAGCGCACAGGCAACTGTCCTCTGGAGGCCATGGCCATCGAATACGCCTCCCTGCGAGGATCTGCCGACGGCATGGATTTTTCGGTCATCACCGAGATCGCGCGGTATTTTGAAGATCATCTTCACTATGTAATCCCGCCCCGCACCCCCTTTGTGGGAAGAGACTTTAACGTCACCCGCGCGGGCATTCACGCAGACGGTCTTCTCAAAGACGAGGAAATCTATAATATCTTCAACACCGAAAAGATCCTCAACCGCCCGGCGGCGGTCGCCGTGGACGCCCACAGCGGCCTTGCGGGCATCGCCCATTGGATCACCCGCTTTTTCCGGCTGGACGATCGCGGCATTACCGTGGACAAGCGCGCGCCCTTCGTGGTCGCCATGAAAGAGCAGATCGACGCGCTCTACGCGGGCGGCCGCACCACCGTTATGGGCGATTTGGAACTGGAGCATATGTTACTGGACGCCGACCCGGAAGCCTACGAGCGCTTTACGAGAATGCGGTAATATGGCAAATGCGGCAGGCATTCCATGAAAAACGCGTTGGCACCCTGATTGTATTGCCTATATTGCCTAAGAAAAATCGGGAGCAGATCGCACCATCTGCTCCCGTGGTTTGTTTTTACCCGATTTGCTCCGGCCCGTCCTGCTCGTTATACAAGAGCACCCGGCGGTTTTCTTCCTGTCCGATAGACTTGGTGCTCACCCCGTCAAAGGATTGCAGTTCCGTGTGGATGATCCGGCGCTCGGCGGGACTCATAGGTTCTAAGATCACGTTGCGGCCGGTCCGTTTGCATTTCTCGGCCATGCGCTGTGCCAGCGCCCGCAGGGCGGCCTCCCGGCGCACCCGATAGTCCTCGATGTCCACCGTGATGCGCACGTACTCCTGCTCGACGTCCTCGGCTCGGCGGTTGGCCGCCAGACCCACTAAATACTGCAGCTGCTCCAGAGTCTCCCCATGGTGGCCGATCAGGGCGCTTGCCTGCTCGCCGCTTACACGGATCAGCTTGTCGTCGTCCTTGCCGTCCACAAGTTCCAGTCGCGCGGTAATGCCCATATTGCGAAGCAGCGTTTCCATAAAGTCGAGCGCCCGCTCGGCGGGGTCGTTTGCCGCTTTCTTTTTGACACGAATTTTGGCAGGCACTTCGCCGATGCCCAAAAAGCCTTTTTTAGGCTGGGCGATCACCTCGTATTCCACTTGGGAGGGATCGATCGACAGATGTCTTGCCGCCGATTGCACCGCCGCCTCGACGGTTTTACCCGTCCAGATCATTTCGCTGTTCATTCTTGCTCACCTTCTTTGTCGTTTTGTTGGCGCTCGTCCTGCTCGTCGTCGTCAATGTGGTGTAGTGACTTGGGGTTTTTCTTTTTGCTCCCGACGGGTTTTTTGACGGGCTTGTGTTTGCCGTTGATCTGCTTTTCCGCCTCTTTGTAATCCTCTTCGGTAAAGACCGGAATGGGATAGAGTTTTTTGAGCAACATTTGCTGTACCATGGAGAGGACCGAGTTGACAATCCAGTAAATGCCGAGAAGTCCCGGGAACATGAACGCCATAAAGGTGATCATGAGGGGCATGGCAAAGTCCATGATTTTCATGGATGCGGCCGCCTGGGCGTCCTGCACCGGCTGATAGGAGTAGCGGCGGATGACCTTCATGGACACGTACTGCGCCGCGAAAACCAGAATCGGAATGGAAATGAGCAGGAAAAATTCCACCCAGTTTTCCCCGATCTGTCCCAGCACAGACGAGGGGTTTTTGGTCAGGTTGACGTCAAACAGGGTAAATCCCCGGAAAAAGCGGGAATAGTCCTCCACCGTGGGGAAAAGATCCGCAAAGCCGTCGACGCCGTCCTTGAACGCGGCAAAGTTTTTGCCGATTACGTCCAAAAACTGAACCTGAGAGGCGGAGGAAAACTTGGTTTGCGCGATATTTCCCGCAAGCTCCGCCATTTGCCTGCACTGCTCGGCGGTCGCGCCCGCGATATACTTGAGCGGCTCGTACACAATGCGGTAGAGCACCCAGATAATGGGAAGCTGTAAGAGCATCGGGCCGCAGCCGGACAGGGGATTGTATCCCTCTTCCTGATAGAGTTTCTGCAGGTCCTCCTGCAATTTCATTTGGGTCTTCCGGTCGTCCCGGCCCGCGTAACGCTTGCGGATGGCCATTTCCTTGGGACGCATTCGCGCCTGTCGGATCATGCCTTTCTGCTGTTTGATCCCAAAGGGAAAGAGCACAACCTTGATCAGCACGCCGTACAGGATCATGGCGAGAATATAACTTCCGCTGAAGTTGTAAAACAGGGTCAGCGGGTAGGCCAGAAGACGATATAGAGAATCTAACAATGTGGTTACCTCGTTGGCAGTGGTTGATAGGCAGCGGTCGGCCCGGCGATGGTTGAACGGGCGGTGGCTGAACGCTCGCGGTCGGCCGGGCAGTGGTTGAACGTTCACGGTCAGCCGGGTGGTGGTTGAACGCTCTCAGTCGGCCGGGCGCCGGTCAGCGTTTGACGCGATCCTTTTTGCGTTTCTTTTCTTTTTTCCCGCGCTCCGGAACGGGATCATACCCTCCCTTGAACAGGGGATTGCACCGACAGAGTCTTCGGACGGCGAGCGCGCCGCCGCGCAAAAGGCCCCATTCCTTTACGGCCTGTTCGGCGTAGGCCGAGCAGGTAGGATAAAACCTGCAGCAGGGAGGCTTGGCAGGGGAAATCGCCTTTCGGTAAAAGGCAATGAGAGAAAGAGCGAGGCGCTTCATGAGAGTAAACCCAGCGCGTCAAAGGCGCTCTCCAGCTGGCAGGCCAGCTGAAGACTCGATGCGTCAAGCGCGCGCGGCCTTGCCACAAGGACGATTAAATAGCCCGTCCGGATGGAAAGCCTGTCCGCGCAAAGGCGATAGGCCTCCCGCAGCACCCGCTTGACCCGATTGCGCCGCACGGCTCCTCCCACGTTTTTGCGAACCGCAAGTCCCACGCGGTTGACCCGTGCGCGGTCCCTGCGCGCCTTTGCGATCCGATAGGCCGCCTTGTCCCGCAGTACGTACACGACCACGTCCCGCTGTACGCTTTTTTTTCCCCCGGCGTAGGCCTTGGAGTAAAGATGGTTTTCACAAATTGCCGGTTGTTTCATGCCTTATTTGTCTCACAACAAAAAACACCGATCTGCCCGACAGAGCCTCGGTGATTTTGCTTTTGCGATCAGTAGCTGAGTCTCGCTCTGCCCTTTGCACGGCGTCTTTGCAATACTTTTCTGCCGTTTGCGGTGCGCATTCTCTTCCGGAAACCGTGCTCCTTCTGTCTTTGACGCTTTTTCGGCTGATAGGTTCTTACCATTTTGAGCACCTCTCTTTCTTTGCATGATCATACGTTTTTGTCTTTTTGTAAATTGCGGCTTTGTTATTATACTATCCGGCCGCCCCTTTGTCAAGGGTTTCTTACAATTTTTCCGACCTTTGTGCGGAAAATTTTGCGTTTTTCGTGCGCGCACGGGTGCGGCGCGCCCCGACCGCACCGCCCGACTTTTTGGAAAAGTCGGCAAATTTGCTTGCTTTTCCTGCGCTGATATGGTATAATGTATTTGTAAAAAGAGGACTGTTTTTTTACCAAGGAAACCCCCAAGGAAGAGGAAGTATATTGGATCCTTTACGCCTGCAGCTCATCTGGGAAGACACGCTGGAGCGCCTTGCTCAAACCCACCCCTCGGTGACCATGGAACTTTTTTTCCGGGATACCGAACTTGTCTTATTAAGTGAAACCGACGCCGTCGTGCAAAACTACAGCGACGCATACGCGGCCTCTCTTCGTTCGGCCTATACCGATTCGGTACAGGCCGCCCTTTCCCACGTGATCGACCGCACGGTGCGGGTCACCTTTGTGAGCGCGGAACACGGCCCGGTCGATCTTCGCGCCCTGTTTCCCGACTTGGACGCACCTCTGTCCGCATCTGTCGCCGCCCCTCCGGCCGAGCGTATCAAGCAGGGAAACCTGCATTTCGGGAACTTTTTCAACCCCCGGTATACCTTTGAGAATTTCATTGTGGGCGCGTCCAACAAGTTTGCGCACGCCGCCTGCGAGGCGGTGGCAAGAGAGGGGGTTAATTCCGGCTACAACCCGCTGTTTATCTACGGCAACTCGGGCTTGGGCAAGACCCACCTTTTGTATGCTATCATCAACGCCACCCTGCGCCGGGACCCGAACGTGCGTATTGTCTACGCCAAGGGGGATGATTTCATCAACGAGATGATCGATGCCCTGTCCAAAAAGACCACCGCCCAGTTCCGGGAAAAGTACCGTCGGGCGGACATTCTTCTAATCGATGACATTCATTTTCTGGCCGGCAAGCCCTCCACGCAAGAGGAGTTTTTCCATACCTTCAACACTCTGTACGAGGACGGACGGCAGATTGTGCTGACCTCCGACCGCCCGGCACGGGACATCAATCCTTTGGAGGACCGTCTGCGCACCCGCTTTGAGAGCGGTCTTTGCGCCGACATTCAGCCCCCCGATTACGAACTGCGCATCGCCATTATGAAAGACAAGTCCAAGACCATGCAGGCCAAGATCCCGGACGAGGTATTTGCCTTTTTGGCCGAGCATCTCAAGACCAACGTGCGCCAGATGGAGGGCGCCATCAAGAAAATCACCTCGCTTGCCTTTCTCAATCAGGAGCCGGTGACCGTGGAAATGGCCACCCACTGTATCGCCGATCTTGTGTTCGGCACAGAGCCGGACTCCGTGCTGGTGGAACGCATTATCTCGGCGGTTTCCCAGAAGTACGGGGTTACCCCCGAGGAGATACGCGGCAAAAAGCGCACGCAGAATATCGTGCGCCCCCGCAACATCGCCATTCATATCATTCGCCGCATCACCGAGCTTTCCCTTGAGGATATCGGCAAGGAGTTTGACCGCAACCACACCACGATTATGAACAGTCTGGAGGTCATTGAAAAGGAAAAGCAAAACTCTCCCCTGCTCGACTTGGAGATCGAAGAAATGATCAAGGAGATTCGGGACTAACCCCCCGATTGTGCAAAAGTTTTGCCGCCCCGCCCTTTGCACCGCCCACCCTCTTTTTTGCACTTTTCCCTGTGCATAACGCCGTCTTTTCCCGCACTGCCAGGGCAAACGGTTTTTGACACTTTGCACGGCCAAGAAAAATTTCCCCGCTTTTTTGCGTGGGTTTTGCACCTTTGCACTTCCCCCTTTCCCGTGCGTTTTGTTTTGTCCGATTTTGCCCGCCGTGCAAAACTTTCTTTCACTTGCCGGAAAAACCAATCCCGGCGCGGCCTCCCACAAAAAACCAAAACAATCCACAAATACACAGGTAACTTTTTGAAATGTCACTTGCAAAACTTTTCCACATTCTTCCCACCGGGTTTTTCCGGTTTGCTCCACAGCGCACCGACGGATTTTTCCCGTTGCGGGCGGGCGTTCCGGGACTTTTCCACCGTTTGCACCGACCTTAATACTACTACTGCTATTTTGTAATCTATTCTTATCTATTCTTAGACGGAGGCATCATGATCAAAATCATCTTTGACAAGGCCAGACTGACCGAGGCGGTCCTGCCGACGCTGTCGGCCGTGTCCGAGCACAATACCGTCACGGCCATGGCGGGCATTCTCTTTGACTGCGCGGAGGGTGCCTGCGTCATGAGCGCCTTTGACGGAGAAAAGGGCATTCGAAGAACCATCGAGGCGGTAGTCGAGGCGGCGGGCAGTTTTATTGTAAACGCCGGCAAGCTCTCCCGGATTATCCGCCTGCTTCCCGGCCCCAATATCACCTTGGAGATCAACGACCGGTATCTTTGTAAAATCTCGTCCTTTTCTTCCAGTTATGAAATGCCGGCCCTGCCGGGAAGCGACTTTCCCCATCTTCCGGTTTTGGAGGGAGATAACTCCTTCCGCATCTCAAAGTCGCTTTTCAAAAAACTGATCAATGAGGTACAGTTTGCCATTGCGTCAAACGAACAGCGCATGTGCTTGAACGGAGCCTTTTTCGAGGTAAGACCGGAGGGGATCAAACTGGTGACCTGTGACGGCAACCGGCTGGCCGTAAGAGAGTGCGCGTGCGCCATGAGCACGTTTTCCACCAAAAGCGGCGAGCCGCTCTTACGGTTTGACGTGCCCGGCAGGACGCTTGCCGAACTGCTCCGCCTGATCGGGGACGGGGACGAGGAGATCGTGGTTGCCACCACCTTCCGGCACGCCATTTTCTTCCTTGAAGATATGACCGTATTTTCCCGCTTAATCGACGGGGAATACATCGACTACAACCGCTTTATCCGCAAGGAGAGCAAGATCACGGTCTATGCGTCAAGACAGGCCCTGCTGGCGGGGGCCGAGCGGGCGTCGCTTGTCACCGAGGAGCGCACGCTGGGTCAGGCAAAATCCTGTCTCAAATGTTCTTTTGAGGGGCAGAGCCTGCACATCTTTGCCGATAATCTCAACGGCCGCGTGGACGATTACATTGAAATTGAAAAAGAGGGAGAAGATCTCTTTATCGGCTTTAACTGCCGGTACCTGATCGAAGCGCTGCGCGCCTGCCCCGAGGACTCGCTCAGGCTATCCCTGTCCACCCCCCTTATGAGTATGCAGATTGAGGGGACAAATTCGGCGGGCGACGACCGGTTTTTATATATGGTGCTTCCGGTCAAAATGAGTTGATGCAA
Source organism: uncultured Clostridia bacterium (assembly GCA_947625805.1). Classification (GTDB taxonomy): domain Bacteria; phylum Bacillota; class Clostridia; order Oscillospirales; family CAG-272; genus CAKSEI01. The sequence continues at coordinate 53,529 of CANQPT010000002.1, read as the reverse complement.
ATCGATCGGATCCTTTTTGAACAGTTCCGCAACATCGAGCGGCAGACCCTGACCTTATCGGACGGGATCAACGTGCTGTGCGGGGACAACGCCCAAGGCAAAACCAATGCTCTCGAGGGGATTTTCCTGTTTGCGCAGGGTCGGTCGTTCCGCACGGCAAAAGAGCGGGAATATATCATGGAGCAAAAAGACTACGCCCGCCTGACCGCCGACTATCACGCACAGGGACGGAGCCAGAGCGCACAGATGGCCTTTCGCAAAAACGGACGCAAGACGGTTTCCCGCAACCGGGTGCCCATACGGAAGATGAGCGAGTTTATCGGCTCGTTCCGGGCGGTGGTATTCTGTCCCGATCACCTGTCGCTGGTCAAAGACGGGCCGGCCATGCGAAGAAAGTTTTTAGACGGTGCGATCAGTCAGCTTGACCCGATCTATCTGCGGGCGGTGCAGACCTATTCCGCGCTTGTTGCCCGACGAAACCGCCTGCTCTTGCAATACCCGGGACAACAAAAAACCCTGTTTGACACGCTGGACCTGCTCGATGCGCAGATGGCGGCGGCGGGCGAGAAAATCTCCGAGGCAAGAGCGGAATATACCGAACAGGTCGGGCAAAGCGCCAAGCGATTTTTTGCGGACATGACGGGAGGCGCCGAACAACCGGAATTTGTCTATCGCCGCCCGCGCACGGCGAAGCAGCTTGCTGTCCTTTTTCGGGAACACCGGGAAAAAGACCTGCGCTCGGGCACAACAAACGCCGGCGTACACAAGGACGATATTGCCATCACCCTCAACGGGTACGACGCACGCGCCTATGCAAGTCAGGGACAACAGCGTTCGCTTGCCATTGCGATCAAACTGGCCGAAACCGAGATCTCCCGGAAAAGCACGGGAGAGAGGCCGGTACTGCTGCTCGACGACGTGCTCAGCGAACTGGACGAGACAAGAAAAAACTATATTCTCACAGGCCTTTTGGGCGGGCAGATTGTTCTGACCGCCTGCGAGCCGGAACTTGTCTCAAAACTGTCCGGCAACCTGATCCATGTCCACTCGGGTACTTTTGCATAGGCAAAACGAGCGAAAAACCCAGCATTTGTTGCTGTCACACAAAAAAACTTCCGCGAGGCGCAGGCAAACATGTATCTTTCAATCGGCGGCAGGGTAATCCGGAAAAAAGAGATCATCGGTATTTTTGATCTGGACACCGCGACCGTCGCAAGACAAACCAAACTCTTTTTGAGGGACAAGCAAAACGAGGGCAAGCTGGAGACGGCGGGGGAGGATATCCCGCGATCCTTTCTTCTTTGTGAAGAAAAAGTTTTGCTCTGCGAAACCAACGCCGGAACCCTGCGCGCCCGCGCGGAGCGCAGTCCGGGAAAAAAGTAAACCATTCTATCTCAATCTATCCGAAAGAGGAAAAAATCCATGCAAAACGAATACAACGAAAGTCAGATACAGGTCCTTGAGGGGCTGGAAGCGGTACGCAAACGGCCGGGAATGTACATCGGCTCGACCTCCGTGCGCGGGTTACACCATCTTGTGTACGAGATTGTGGACAACTCGATCGACGAGGCGCTGGCCGGCTATTGCGACAGGATTTCAGTCACCCTGCACGCGGACGGAAGCTGTTCGGTGCGGGACAACGGACGCGGCATTCCCTCGGCTATTCACCACACAGAGGGAAGACCTACCCCCGAGGTGGTCTTTACCGTACTGCACGCGGGCGGTAAGTTCGGCGGCGGCGGATACGCCATTTCGGGAGGGTTGCACGGAGTGGGTTCCAGCGTGGTCAACGCCCTGTCCGAATGGTTTGAATATATTGACTATAACGACGGCCGTCACTTTACCCAGCGCTTTGAACGCGGCAAAATCGCAAGCGAATACAAAGACCTCGGTCCGACAAACGAGCACGGTCTTTGCGTGCGCTTTTATCCCGACGCCGAGATTTTCGAGGAAATCGCCTTTGATTACGACACCCTGCTCGACCGCCTGCGCGAACAGGCCTTCCTCAACGCCGGGGTGCGCATTGTCCTGCGGGACGAGCGCGGGAGGGAGCCGCGGGAGGACGACCTGTGCTACGAGGGAGGAATCCGCTCGTTTGTGGAATATCTCAATACCCAGAAGAGCGCAAACGTCCTGCACGATATTATTTCGGTTTCCGCTTCCCTGCCCGAGCAGGGCGCGACCGCCGAGATCGCATTCCAGTACAACGACGAATATAACAGCGTGATCATGTCCTTTGCCAACAACATTCACACGGTGGAGGGCGGTATGCACGAGGACGGCTTCAAGGCCGCGCTGACCAAGACCTTGAACGACTACGGCCACGACAAAAAACTGCTCAAGGACGACGAGTCTTTCAAGGGCGAGGACGTACGGGAGGGGCTGTGCGCCGTGCTGTCGGTCAAACTGCCCGAGGCGCAGTTTGAAGGACAGACCAAGGCCAAACTGGGCAACTCCTATATCAAAAAATTTGTCAACGACTTAATCCGGGAAAAATTAGGCGAATACTTAGAGGAAAACCCGGCGGTCGGCAAGATCATCATCGAAAAATCCATTTTAGCCTCCCGTGCAAGAGAAGCCGCCCGCAAGGCAAGAGAGTCCACCCGCCGCAAATCTGCGCTGGAGGGCATGACCCTGCCGGGCAAACTCGCCGACTGCAACGAAAAGAACATAGAACTGACCGAGGTATTCCTTGTGGAGGGAGACTCTGCGGGAGGGTCAGCCAAGGGAGCGCGGGACTCCCGGTTTCAGGCCATTCTGCCCCTGCGCGGCAAGGTGCTCAACGTGGAAAAAGCCCGCATCGACCGGGTGTACGCAAACCCGTCGGTCATTCCGATCATTCAGGCGCTGGGATGCGGCATCGGCGAGGAGTTCGACCCGGCAAAACTGCGGTACGGCAAGATCATCATCATGGCGGACGCCGACGTGGACGGAAGCCATATCCGCATTTTACTGCTCACCTTCTTCTTTCGCTATATGCGCACTTTGCTTGAGCAGGGACGCATTTACGCCGCCCAACCGCCCCTTTACAAGATTGTCAAGGGCAAGCAGGAGCGCTACGCTTTCTCCGACGAGGAGCGGGACGCTATGATCGCCGAGCTGGGCGGCAACGCCAAAGCGTCGCGGTTCAAGGGTCTTGGTGAGATGGATCCGGACGAACTGAGGGACACCACCATGGATCCCCAAAAGCGCACGCTGGTGCGCCTGACCGTCGAGGACGCGGCAAAGTGCGACCAGATCTTCTCCCTGCTCATGGGCGACAAGGTCGAGCCCCGCAAGCAGTTTATCGAACAAAACGCACGCTTTGCGGAGAATCTGGATATTTAGAAAGGTATGTTGATGGAAAACCAACGCGGAAATTACCCATTGGATAAACAAAAAATTATCGAAAAGCAGGTAGAGGGCGAGGTACGCGGTTCCTTTTTAGCGTACGCCATGTCGGTGCTGACCTCCCGTGCTCTTCCGGACGTGCGGGACGGGCTCAAGCCTGTGCACCGCCGGATCCTGTACGCCATGTACGAGGACCATCTTACCCACGACAACGCCTTCCGCAAGAGCGCGACCACGGTCGGTAACGTGCTGGGCCGGTATCACCCGCACGGGGACACTTCGGTCTATGACGCCATGGTGCGCTTGGCCCAGGATTTTTCCATGCGCTATCCCCTGATCGAGGGAAGCGGAAACTTCGGCTCGGTAGACGGCGACCCGCCGGCGGCATACCGGTATACCGAGGCGCGCATGGCACGCCTTGCCGACCAGATGCTCGCGGATATCGACAAAGAGGTCGTGCCCTTTACCCCCAACTTTGACTATTCCCGCAGCGAACCGGTCGTCCTGCCCGCACGCTTTCCCAATCTTCTGGTCAACGGCTCCGTGGGCATCGCGGTCGGTATGGCCACCAATATCCCGCCTCACAATCTGGGCGAGGTCATCGACGGCACCCTCTACCTGATGGATCACCCGGACGCGGAAGTGTCCGATCTCATGGAGTACATCAAGGGCCCCGACTTCCCCACCCGGGCGACCATTTACGGCACGGCCGGCATTCGTCAGGCATATAAGACCGGCCGGGGCAAGGTCATGGTTCGCGCAAAGTGCGAGGTGGACGAAGACAAACACCGCATTGTGGTCACAGAGATTCCCTATCAGGTCAACAAGAGCTCTCTTGTCGAGTCCATCGCGGAACTGCACAAGGCCAAGCGGGTGGACGGCATCACCGCCCTGCGGGACGAGAGCGACTATCGGGGCATGAAGATTGTCATCGAGTACCGCCGGGACGTCAACGGGCAGATTTTGCTCAACCAATTATACAAATACACCCAGTTGCAGGACACCTGCGGCATGAATATGGTGGCGCTGGTGGACGGCGAGCCCAAGACCCTCGGGCTTTGCGAGATTCTGGGGCATTATATTGCCCATCAGGAGACGGTCGTCTCAAACCGCGTCCGCTATGAACTTGCCAAGGCCGAGCGGCGCGCGCACATCCTGGAGGGCTACCTGATCGCCATCGACCACATCGACGAGGTCATCCGCATTATCCGCGCCTCCGCCTCCATTCCGGACGCAAAGGTCAATTTGCGGGAACGTTTCCCGCTCTCCGAGGAGCAGGCGCAGGCGATTGTGGATATGCCGCTCGGCCGTCTTTCGGGTCTGGAAACCCAGAAGGTGCAGGACGAATTAAACGAATTGCGGGTCAAAATTGCGGATTATAAGGATATTCTGGCAAACGAATCCCGCATCAAGCAAATCATCCGGGAGGAAATGCTGGAGATCAGGCGCAAATACGCCGACGAGCGGCGCACTGAGATTGTCGAGTCGCAGGACGACATCGACCTCGAGGATCTGATCGAGCGGCACACCTGTGTGATCACCATCTCCCACGCGGGTTACGTCAAGCGCCAGCCCGCCTCCGACTATTCGGCACAAAACCGGGGAGGCATGGGCGTGCGCGCGGCCACCACCAAAGAGGAAGACTATATCGAGCGCGTGGAGGTCGTGGGCAGTCACGATCTTATCATGCTGTTCACCAATAAGGGCAAGGTGTTCGTGCGCAAGGCATACACCGTGCCGGAAGGATCGCGCACTGCAAAGGGCACCAATATCGTCAATCTTCTGGAACTCGAGGAGGGCGAGGCCGTGACCGCGACCATCGCCGTGCAGGAGTTTTCCGGCGACCGGTACCTCACCATGATCACCCGGCGGGGGATTATCAAGCGCACGGCTCTTTCCGAATACGAGTACCAGCGCAAGGGAGGAAAGCGTGCGCTCAATCTGGACGAGGGAGACGAGCTTGCCTTTGTGTTCAACACCGACGGGCGGCAGGAGATCATGATCGCCACCCGCACGGGTATGGCCAACCGCTTCCGCGAGGAGCAGATCCGCGCCTCCGGCCGGGTCTCGCGCGGGGTGCGGGGCATTCGCCTGCGGGGAGACGACTTTGTGACGGGCGCCGCCGTCGTGACGGCCGGCAAGACCCTTCTGACCCTGACAGAAAACGGCTACGGCAAACGCACTGCCTTTGACGCCTTCAACACCAAAGGACGGGGCGGCATGGGCGTGCGCTGTCAGAAGATCACCGACAAGACCGGGCCTTTAATCGGCATCGCGGCCGTGAGCGAGGACGAGGATCTCATGATCGTGACCGCGTCTGCGGTTATTATCCGCACTCCGGTTGCCGGCGTCAATCTCTATTCCAAGGACGCGGCGGGCGTAATCATCATGCGCCTTAAGGACGGCGGACGCGCGGTCAGTTTCTCGACGGTCGCTCGCGATCAAGCGCCCTCAGACCATACAAACCAGCAAGATAAGGAGCATCACAATGGCTAAGAGCAAGACAAAGAAAGCGGAAACCGCCCAAGCGCCGGGTACGCCCGAGCAAAAGCAAAAGGCGCTGGACGCGGCGCTTTCCCAGATAGAAAAGGACTTCGGAAAGGGCTCGGTCATGAAGTTGGGCGAAAACCCGCACATGGAGGTCAGCGCGGTCTCGACCGGCTCGCTTGGTCTGGACATTGCGCTTGGGGTCGGCGGGCTTCCCCGCGGGAGGATCACGGAGATCTACGGCCCGGAATCCTCGGGTAAGACCACCCTTGCGCTTCACTGCGTGGCCGAGGTGCAAAAGAGCGGAGGAACGGCGGTCTTTATCGACGCCGAGCACGCGCTCGATCCGGTCTACGCAAGAAAATTAGGGGTCAATATCGACAATCTTCTGGTTTCCCAGCCGGATTCGGGCGAACAGGCGCTTTCCATTGCCGACACCCTGCTTCGTTCGGGCGCGGTGGACATTGTGGTCGTGGACTCGGTTGCGGCGCTGGTGCCCCAGCAGGAGATCGACGGCGACATCGGCGCAAGCCACGTCGGCTTACAGGCGCGCCTTATGAGCCAAGCAATGCGAAAATTGTCGGGTATTATCGAAAAGACATCCTGTATCTTTATCTTTATCAACCAACTGCGCGAAAAGGTGGGCGTGGTCTACGGCAACCCGGAGGTCACCCCCGGCGGCCGGGCACTCAAATTCTACTCGTCCGTGCGCATCGAGGTGCGCCGGGGCGAAGCGCTCAAGCGCGGGGCCGAGCAGTACGGGTGCCGTACCAAATGCAAGGTGGTCAAAAACAAGGTCGCCCCGCCTTTCCGGACGGCGGAATTTGATATGCTGTTCGGTCAGGGCATTTCGCGGACCGGCGAGGTGATCGATCTGGGCGCAAAACTCAACCTGATCGAAAAGAGCGGCGCGTGGTTTTCCATCGGCGACGAGAGGATCGGTCAGGGACGCGAGAACGCAAAGGCCTATCTCGACGCACGCCCGGAAAAGGCGCGGGAGTTGGAACAGAAAATCCTCGCAAAGTCCGCCGAACTGGATATGACCATGGACGCGGACGCGATTGCCGCCGCCGATACCGACGACGACGAGGAGTTCGACATCTCGGTGCTGGATCTTTAATGGCGGAAGATATCGAGCGGGTCATGCGGCGGGCGTACAATATGCTGGCCTACGCCCCGCAGACAAAGGCGGAGCTTGCGCGCAAGCTGTGCCGGAAAGGCGCAAGCCCGGAGCAGGCAAAAAAGGCGGTAGACGCGCTTGCGGCGCGGGGATACCTTGACGAAGCCGACTATCTCTTGCGCTTTGTGGAAACACTGGGCAACAAAAAACTCTACGGGCCGCGCCGCATCCGTGCCGCCGTGCGGGAAAAGGGCTTTGCCGCCGATACGGTGGAGGAGTATCTGCAAACGGCGATGGAACGGGTGGACTTTGTGGCCGCCTGCCGCGCCCGGATCCGACGCAGGCCGCCCGCAGACCGCGCGGACGCCGACAAACTGATCGCCGCCCTGTTTCGCTGCGGCTTTGACGCCTGCACTGTCCGCGAGGCATTGCACTCCGAAAGGGAACAATTATGAACAACAAACCGAAAATCGGCTTTATCTCACTCGGTTGCCCGAAAAATCAGATCGACTGCGAGGTCATGCTCAAACAGGTGGCCGACGCGGGATATGAGATCGTGGCCGAGGACATAGAGGCCGATGTGATCATCATCAATACCTGCGCCTTTATCGAAAGCGCCAAGCAAGAGGCCATCGACAATATTTTAGACGTGGCATGGCTCAAAGAAAACCGCAATCTTTCCGGCATTATCGTGACCGGCTGTCTTGCCGAGCGGTATCGGGAGGAGATTTTCACAGAACTGCCCGAGGTGGACGCGGTACTCGGATGTGGAGGCATTCACAATATCCTGGACGCCATTGAGAGCGTCGCCCGCAAAGAAAAGTATTCTCTTTTCCCGGCAATCGAGAGCATTGGCCTCGGCGGTGAGCGGTTGGTCACCACTCCCTCCCATTACGCCTATCTCAAGATCGCCGAGGGCTGTGACAACCGCTGTACCTACTGCACCATTCCCTCCATTCGCGGCCGCTACCGCTCCCGCAGGCCGGAGGAGATTATCGCCGAGGCGCGGGAACTGGAAGCGTTGGGCGCACGCGAGCTCATCCTTGTCGCGCAGGACACGACGAGATACGGCAAAGATTTTTCCCAAAACGTCACACTTTCGACATTAATTCGTGATATAACGGAACATACGGAACAGGTGCGCGTCCGACTGCTTTACTGTTACCCGGATCAGATCACGGATCAGCTGGTCGCCGAGATCCGGGACAACGACCGGGTGATCAAGTACGTGGATCTTCCCATTCAGCACATCTCGGACACGGTGCTCCGCCGTATGAACCGCAGGGGCGGCTCCGCCGCCGTTCGCGGGGCGATCAAACGCCTGCGGGAGCAGGTGCCGGGCATTGTGCTTCGCACGACTCTGATCACAGGCTTTCCCGGCGAGAGCGAGGAGGAGTTCGGGCAGTTGTGCGAATTTGTGGCTAAAACCCGCTTTGAGCGCTTAGGGGTATTCCCCTATTCCCGCGAGGAGGGCACTCCGGCTTACGACATGCCCGATCAGATCGACAAGAGCGTGGCCGAGGAGCGCGCACAGATCCTTTTGCGCAATCAGATGATGATTTCCGCCGCCTATGCCGATGCGCGGGTGGGCGAGGTTCTGCCGGTGGTCTGCGAGGGCTACGATCCCATCGCGGAGCGCTATTACGGCAGGAGCGACGCCGACGCGCCCGAGATCGATCCTCTGGTATATTTCACCGGGGAAAAGGGTATAAAAGAGGGTGCGCAGGTAAATGTTAAGATTACCGACGCGATCAACTGCGACTTGATTGGAGAAGCGCTATGAATTTGCCGAACAAACTGACCGTTCTTCGGGTATTGCTGGTCCCCGTGTTTTTGATTTTTCTGACCGTGGAGCCGCTCTACGCCGCTTTGGGCGAACGGGCCGCACGCCTGTGCGCGGCCGTGATCTTTCTTTTGGCCTCTCTTACCGATATGCTCGACGGCAAGATCGCCCGCAAGTATAACCTGATCACCGATTTCGGGAAGTTTATGGACCCGCTGGCAGACAAGTTGATGGTGTTCGGAGCGCTGCTCGGGCTTTTATACTATTCCTTTGCCACAGGTGCGGGGGTATCCTTCTGTGCGCTCTTTTGCTGGGCGGCCTTTGTCGTCATTCTTCGGGAGCTGACCGTCACCAGTATGCGGCTTGTGATCGCAGGCAAGGACGGCACGGTCATCGCGGCGCAATGGTCGGGCAAGGTAAAGACGGTCACGCAAATGGTATGTCTTACCGTCTGTATGGTGGAGCCGACTTTCTCTTTTGTCTACGGCGGCACACCATGGCTTTCCTATCTTACCATGGCGGCCATGACCTTTATGACCGTCTATTCGGGCGTGGAATATCTGATCCGCTATTTCCCGCTCATCGACCCCGGCAAGTAATCCATTCGCGCATCATTCGATTTACAGAAAAAAGAGGTAAAAACAGTGAGTTTGTCAAATCCCAACCGACCGCAGCAGTCCGTGCAGCGGCAAAAGGCCGCCGAAAAGGCGCCCAAAAAGAAAATCCCCGCATGGAAGATTCTGGTTACCGTGATCATTATGGTGCTTTCCATGGCCATCGTCGTATGCGTCGCACTCAGCGCCTTTGGCGTTCCGCTCTTTGGGGGAGGGGGACTCAAAGGGTTTGTTTCGGGGGTCGGCAGCAATTTTGAGCCGGACGTGTCGCCCTCGTCCACCTGGACCGACGACCAGACCGGACTGCCGGTGCTGGACGGCAACCGCAAGCAAAAGGTGTTCAACTTCCTTGTGGTGGGGCTGAATGACGATACCGGCAACAACACCGACACCATCATGCTGGCGCAATACGACACAGGCAATCAGTATGCAAACGTCGTTCAGATCCCGCGCGACACATATATCAACGCATCTTATAATTTCCACAAGATCAATTCGATATTCGCCGCAGGCTATAATGTGACCTCCGGCGCCAAGGCCGAGCGCAGAGAGGCGGGAATGGCTAGGCTTTGCGAGTTTTTCGAGTCCAACTTCGCGGTCAAAATCGATTTTTCGGTGCTGGTGGACCTGTCGGCCTTTGAGAACCTGATTGACGGCATGGGAGGCTTAAAGGTCAACGTACCCTGTGATATGGATTACGAGGACCCATGGCAGGATTTGTATATCCATCTTCGGGCGGGCGAACAGACCCTGTCGGGCTATGACGCCATGTGTATGGTGCGCAACCGCCACACCTACGCCGACGCCGACTACGGGCGCATGAACGTGCAGAAGATCTTCCTGTCGGCGCTTCTTGAGCAGGTCCAGCAAAACCTGACCGACGTGAACACCCTCAAGGGACTCATCGACATCGCCATCAACGACGTGGCCACCAACCTGACCGCCGACAACTGCTTTTACTTTGCATCTCAGGCGCTGAATATGGACATGAGCCATCTTCGCATGGTTACCATGCCTACGACCACCGTGGGCGCAAACGTCACCATTCTCAAAAGCGACGCCATCGACGTAATCAACAATTATCTCAACGTATACGACCGGCCGATCACCGAGGACAGCTTTGATCCAAAGTGCCATCTGACCGACAAGACCGATCGGGCGCTCTATGAAACCTATCTTTACACCCGCATGGAGTACGACGTATACACCGCCGACGACGTCAACCGCAACTCCATTCATCTGAATGTGGTGCATTGACAAAAACCAAAAGCAAAAAACGACTGCCCGGCTATGTTGCCTTGCAGTCGTTTTTTTGTCGTTCTGAGGCGGCCCTTTACAGATCGTTTGCGAGAAGATCCTCATAACTCTCTCTGCGGACGGCGACGTAGTCGCTTCCGTCCGGCGCGATCATGACGATCGGCGGGCGGGGAATGCGGTTATAGTTGGACGCCATCGAATAGTTGTACGCGCCGGTGACCAGCACGGCGATGATATCGCCTCGCTCGGGGCGCGCGATGCGCACGTCCTCTTGGATCAGGTCGCCCGACTCACAGCACCGCCCGGCGATGGTGGCGGTAAGATCCGGCCGGGCGCTTGCGCGGGAGGCGTTGAGCACTGTATAGTCCGACTGATAGAGGGCATAGCGGGGATTGTCCGGCATACCGCCGTCAATCGACACGTAACTCTTGTAGCCGGTGATGGTCTTGACCGAGCCGGCTGTGTACAGGGTCAGCCCCGCGTCGGCCACGATCGACCGCCCCGGCTCCAGCAGTACCTGCGGCAGGGGGAAATCGTGCGCCGCACAGCGGGCGCGTACCCGTTCGGCCACTTTGCGGATATTGTCGGGAATGTCGATGGACGGGTGTCCCTCGATATACCGCACGCCGTAGCCGCCGCCCAGATTGAGCACGGACAAAGTGTGCCCGGTTTGTTTGCGCACCTGCGCCATAAAGGCGATCATAATGTCCGCCGCGGCCTCAAACGGCCCGGAATCAAAGCAGAGCGAACCGACGTGGCAGTGAATGCCGACAAGATCGACGCCCGGCAGGGTGAGAATCTGCCGTGTGAGATCGAGCGCCTGCCCGGTTTCGATGGCCGTGCCGAACTTGGAGTCCACCTTGCCTGTGGTGATGGCCGCATGGGTGTGGGGATCGATGCCCGGCGTCACCCGAAGAATGACCTTTTGCACCTTGCCCCGCTTTGTCGCCTCACGGCTGATGGCGTACAGTTCCTCCCGGTTGTCGGCCACAAAATGCCCGATTCCGAGATCCATGGCACAGCGGACGTCTGCGTCGGTCTTGTTGTTGCCGTGGAAATAGGCCTTTTCCATGGGAAAGCCGGCCGCGTGGGCTGTGTATAACTCGCCCGGCGAGACGACGTCACAGCCCAAGCCCTCCTCAGCCACGATCCGATACAATTCCTTACAGCAGAGCGCCTTGGAGGCATAAAGGGGCAGGGCGTTCCGGCCGAAATGCTCCCGCATGGCACAGAGGTATTCCCGGCACCGCTCCCGGATTCTTGCCTGATCCATTAAATAAAGCGGAGTGCCGTACTTGCCCGCCAGTTCCACCGTGTCTCTGCCTGCCATGGTCAGGTGGCCTGCGCCGTTGATATCCAGATTGGTATGTAACATCACAGCGCTCCTCTCAGGCGGCGGACCGCCTCGGCCGTCGCCTCTCTGCTTCCAAAAGAGGTAAGACGGAAGAATCCCTCGCCGCAGGCTCCGAAGCCCGCGCCCGGCGTGCCGACCACCTGTACGCTTTGCAAAAGATAATCGAAAAAGTCCCAACTGCTCATGCCCCCCGGACAGGCAAGCCACAAATAGGGCGAGTTTTTGCCGCCGGTATAGGGGATCCCCTTTTGGTCGAGCAGGGCGGCGATCAGGCGGGCGTTTTCCTTATAATAGGCAATATTTTCCATACAGGCGGCCATGCCCTCCGGGCTGTAAGCCGCTGCGGCCGCCCGCTGGACCGGATAGGAGACGCCGTTGAACTTTGTGGCCTGACGGCGCGCCCACAGCGCCCGCAGGGAGACGTCCCCCGCCATAAGCGTCCCGGGCACGACCGTATAGCCGCACCTGGTTCCGGTAAATCCGGCGGTCTTGGAGAACGAGCAAATTTCCACCGCACATTCGTTTGCCCCCTCGACGGCATAGATCGAGCGGGGGCTGTCGTCGGAGATAAACGCCTCGTATGCCGCGTCGTAGAGGATGAGCGAGCCGGACGCTTTTGCAAAATCCACCCAAACCTTTAACTGTCCGGCAGAGTAGGCCGCGCCGGTCGGGTTGTTGGGCGAACAGAGGTAGTACACGCCGGTCGAACACCGCTCGTCGGGCATGGGAAGAAAGCCGTTTTCCGGGGTGGAGGGAAGCAGAACGACCGTCCGGCCGCTCATGACGTTGGAGTCCATATAGACCGGATAGACAGGATCGGGCATATAGACCGTGTTGTCCCCCAAAACGTCCGTGAAATTGCCGCAGTCGCTCTTGGCTCCGTCCGACACAAAGATATCCTCTTGCGCAACGCTTACGCCAAAGGAGGCGTAGTGTGCGCGGATGGCCTCCCGAAGAAAATCATAGCCGTATTCCGGGGGATAGCCCCGGAAGGTTTTTTTGTCCCCCAGTTCGGCCGCCGCCGTCTGCATGGCCGCCGTCACGCAGGCGGGCAGGGGCAGGGTCACGTCCCCGATGCCCAGCCGCACTACGCTTTTGTCCGGGTTTGCCGCCTGGTATTCCCGTACCCGGCGGCCGATTTCGGAAAAAAGATAAGATTGTGCCAAATTCCGGAAATTATCATTCAGGTTGATCTTCATATTCATACACTCCGTCATATACTTTTGCGGCGGGGCCGGTCATGGTGACGGCATAGTCTTTGCCGCAGAGAATGGTAAGATCCCCTCCGCGCAGGTGTACGGTGATGGGCGCGTCGGGCGCGCATATGCCCAGCCGCACTGCCGCCGCCGCCGCGGCGCACGCTCCCGTGCCGCAGGCCCGGGTCTCGCCGCTTCCGCGCTCCCACACCCGCATTTTGAGCTCTGCCGGGCCGAGCGCTTGCACAAACTCAGTGTTGACCCGCTCGGGGAACAAAGGGTGATGCTCAAAGCCGGGGCCGATTTCGGCAAGGGGAAGAGAACAGGCGTCCTCCACGAATACGACCGCGTGCGGATTGCCCATGGAAACGCAGGTTATCTTCCATTCTTTGCCGTCCACGGTGAGCGGAGCGTTGATCTGTTCGCGGTCGCTGTCAATCGGAAGGTCCTCCGGCGCAAAGGAGGCCCGCCCCATGTCTACCGACGCGCTTATCACTTTTCCGTTTTCTGTCTGCAAATGCAGGGTTTTAACGCCGGAAAGCGTCTCGACGGTCAGGGTCTTTCGCCTGACAAGGCCGTTATCCCAAAGATATTTGCCCACACAGCGGATTGCGTTGCCGCACATTTTTCCCTCGCTTCCGTCGGCGTTGAACATACGCATTTTGGCGTCGGCCGCCTTAGAGGGACAGATCAGCACAAGCCCGTCCGCGCCCACAGAAACGTGCCGTGGGGAGAGGGCGACCGACAGAGCCGCCGGGTTTGCCGGCTGGCCGTCCATGCAGTTTATATAAACGTAATCGTTTCCGATGCCGTGCATTTTGGTAAAAGGAATGTTCATTCTATCATATCCCTCATTTCATATAGACCGGCAGCCTTGCCCTCCAGAAACCGCAGGGCGGCAAGCGCCCCCTCGGCGAAAACGGTACGGGTGAAAGCCTCGTGTTTAAGCGTGATGCGCTGGGTGTCTGTGCCGATGATGATCTCGTGCTCACCCACGACGTTGCCCATGCGAAGCGCGTGAATGCCGATCTCGGAGGGGTCGCGCTTTGCGTGACCCACCCGCCCGTAGACAAACGTCGACTGCTTTCGCACCTGGGCAATGGATTTGGCCAGCATAAGCGCCGTGCCGCTGGGCGCGTCCAGTTTGCGGTTGTGATGGGTTTCGACAATCTCGACGTCCGCGTCGGGGAACGCCTTTACGGTCTCTTTTGCCAGCTCGCAGAGCACTGCGATGCCGATGGACATATTGGCCGAGAAAAAGACCGGGACCGACCTTGCCGCCGTCCGGATTGCGGTAAGTTCCTCCGGGGTGTGCCCGGTGGTGGCCACAACCAGCGGCAGGCCGTGCGTGACCGCATAACCGGCAATCGCGGGAATGGCCGCGTGAAAAGAAAAGTCGATGATGCCGTCGGCGGGGCCGTCGTAATCGGAGATATCCCCAACCGCTCCGTTCGGGTCGACTCCGCAGACAAGCTCCTCTCCCGCAAGAGCACAGACCTCCCGACCCATGCGCCCGGCGGCGCCCGTCACGATGATCTTCATACGGCTAAACCCTCGTCTCTCATGCAGGCAAGCAGCACCTGCCGCTTGGCCTCGTCCATGGGGGTCAGGGGAAGTCTGAGCCGGTTGTCGCAAAAGCCCATTGCCGCCATTGCCGCCTTGACCGGAATGGGGTTGACCTCCGAAAACAGGGCGGTAATCAGCGCGTGCAGGCGGAACTGTAACTGTGCCGCGCCCGAAAGATCGCCGGCAAAAAAGCGGTTGCAGATTTCCGCCGTCCTGCCGGGCAAAAGGTTGGAGAGCACGGAGATCACGCCGCATCCGCCCAGAGCCAGCAGCGGTAGGATCTGATCGTCGTTGCCCGAGTAGAGGTCCAGTTTGCCGTGGACGTAGGACATGGTTTCCACGATTTTGGAAATATTGCCGTTTGCTTCCTTGATGGCCACGATGTTCGGGTGGTCGGCCAGCGCCTTGTAGGTGGTCGGCTCGATGTTGACCCCCGTCCGGGAGGGGACGTTGTATAAGATAATCGGGATTTTGGCATAATCAGCGATGGACGTGTACATTTCATATAAGCCCCGCTGGGTGGCCTTGTTGTAGTAAGGGGTGACCACCAGCGCCGCGTCGGCGCCGTCCTCCTGGGCACAGCGCACAAGATCGAGGGCGTAGGCGGTGTCGTTGGAGCCGGTGCCCGCGATGATGGGCACTCTGCCTGCCGCCCGCTTGACGGCAAAGCCGATGGCCTGCCGGTGCTCGTCGTCGGTCATGGTGGAACTCTCGCCCGTGGTGCCGCAGACCACCAGTCCGTTGACGCCGCTCTCGATCTGCCAGTCGATCAGCCTGCCGAACTGCTCGTAATCGATGCCGGTTGGGGTAAACGGCGTAATCAGCGCGGTTGCAACCCCGCGAAATACGGTTTTTTTCATGTTCTTTTTCCTCCGAAAGAAAAACGACCGCGCGGAGGCGGCCGGATCCGTCGGCCCGGCCGACGGTGTATGGATAGCCCTCCGCAAACATTGCGACAGTCGGGCGGATCTTATTCCGCCGGACCGCGGCGGCCCTGCGCATTCAAAATCGCCGGATCAACGCCCGGCGACCGGGCGGACGACGTCCGCTTTGTGGCCCCGCTCGGCGCCCGTCCCTTTTTCTGCCGCAACGCGACGCGCATCGCTTGCACGGCAGGTACTCTTGACAAGGCGCACCTCTACCTTGCTACCATTGTAGCATGATCTTTGCCTGTTGTCAAGGGGGATTTCTCCATGTTTCACGTGAAACAAAGATTTCCCCGCGTTTCACGTGAAACAAAGAGAGAGCGTATTGACTTTTGCCCCAAAGAGCGATATAATAAAAGCAATACGAGAAAAGGATCACCAAATGGCAAAAATCATCACTTTCGCCAACCAGAAAGGCGGGATCGGCAAGACCACGTCGGCGGTCAACGTGGCGGCGGCTTTGGGAAAACTGGGCAAAAACGTACTGCTGGTCGATCTCGACCCGCAGGGCAACACCACCAGCGGCGTAGGAGTGGGCAAGCGCTCGGCGCGGGTCACCGTGTACGACGTGCTGATTGCCCGCACGCCCGTCGCACAGGCGATTGTCAACACCCCCTTTGCGGGACTGTCGCTTTTGCCCGCCAACATGAATCTGGCCGGCGCGGAGTTTGAACTGGTGACGGCCGACCGAAGAGAGGCGCGTCTGCGGGACGCGCTGGCCCAAGTCAAGGCCGACTATGACTATATCGTGATCGACTGCCCGCCCTCGCTGGGCATTCTGACCATCAACGCGCTTGCCGCCTCCGGCGGGGTCATTATCCCCATGCAGTGCGAATATTTCGCGCTGGAGGGGCTTTCCCAGCTCACCATGACCATCCGGCAGGTCAAAAAACTGTACAATCCCTCCCTTGAGGTGACCGGTATTCTGATCACCATGTTCAACGGAAGGCTCAACCTGTCCCTTTCTGTGCTGGAGGAAATCAAGAAATACTACCGCGACCGCATTTTCGCAACCCCCGTGCCCCGTACGGTCCGCCTGTCCGAGGCGCCGTCCTACGGAAAACCCATTCAATATTACGACGGGTATTCCAAGGGCGCGCAGGCCTACGACGCAATCGCAAAAGAATTGGTACAGAGGATATAAAACAAGAATGAGCAAAGCAAAGAATACCGGCCTCGGCAGAGGTCTTGGCGCCATTTTCGCGGACAACACGGAGGAGGTATCCTCCGGGATAACCATGATCCGCGTGGCGGATATTCAGCCGCGCGCCGACCAACCGCGCAAGCATTTTGATTCCGAATCCCTGTCGGCGCTGGCGGCGTCCGTCGCCGAACACGGGCTGATCCAGCCCATCGCCGTGCGCGCGTCGGCCGGAGGATTTTACGAGATCGTGGCGGGAGAGCGCCGCTGGCGCGCGGCAAAAATGGCGGGACTTTCCGAAGTTCCGGCCATGATCTCGGATTTTGACGACCGAAAGACCGCCGAGATCGCCCTGATCGAGAATATCCAGCGGGAGGATCTCAGCGCGGTGGAGGAAGCCATGGGCTACCGGGCGCTGATGGAGGAATACGGCTTGACCCAGGAGCAGGTGGCCGAGCGCATTGGCAAAAGCCGCCCGGCGATCGCCAATACCCTGCGCCTTCTGGAACTTCCCGACGCGGTTTTAGAAAAAATCACCGGCGGCCAACTGTCGGCGGGACACGCCAGAGCCATGCTGGCCCTGTCCCATCCCGACAGGATTTCCGAATGTATGCGCACGGTCCTGCAAAAGGGGCTTTCCGTGCGGCAAACCGAGGCGCTGGTGCGATCGTTCAACCGCGCCCGCCCGGCCGCGCCCGCAAAGGGCGCGCAGGTGGACTATATCGGACGTCTGGAACGCAAGGCGCAGGCGCTGTTGGGACGCAAGGTAAAGATTACCCGCACGGGGCGGGCAAAGAAGATCGAGTTGTCGTATGAAAACGACGAGGATCTGGAAGGATTGCTCACCGCCCTTTGCGGAAAAGATATATTTGACGACTGAGACGATTGAAAGGATACCCATGTTAGACATCAGACTCATCAAAGAAAACCCGGAACTTGTAAGACAAAACATCCGCAATAAATTTCAGCATCAGAAACTGCCGCTTGTCGACCGTGCGATCGAGTTATACGACCGCAAGCGGGCGGCCATGCAGGAGCAGGAGGGACTGCGCGCCCAGCGCAACGCCATCTCCAAGAAGATCGGCGCGCTCATGGGGCAGGGCAAACGGGAGGAGGCCGAGCAGGCCAAGGCCCGGGTGAACGCCTTTGCCGACCGCCTGACCGCCCTGACCGCCGAGGTCCGGGAACTGGACGGGCAGCTGACCGACGTGCTGTCGGTCATTCCCAACATCATCGACCCGTCTGTGCCCATCGGACGGGACGACTCGGAAAACGTAGAACTGGAGCGTTTCGGCGAGCCGGTTGTGCCGGATTACCCGATCCCGTACCACACAGAGATCATGGAGCGCTTTTCCGGCATTGATCTCGACGCCGCCGGCAAGGTGGCGGGCAACGGCTTTTACTATCTTTCCGGCGATATCGCCCGCCTGCACAGCGCTGTGCTCTCCTATGCCCGCGATTTCATGATCGACCGGGGCTTTACCTACTGCATTCCGCCCTATATGATCCGCGGAAATGTGGTAAACGGGGTCATGAGCTTTGCCGAGATGGACGCCATGATGTACAAGATCGAAGGGGAGGATCTTTATCTGATCGGTACCAGCGAACATTCCATGATCGGCCGGTTTATCGATACGGTTCTTCCCGAGGAAAAACTGCCCTATACCCTCACCTCGTACAGTCC
Source organism: uncultured Clostridia bacterium (assembly GCA_947625805.1). Lineage (GTDB taxonomy): Bacteria > Bacillota > Clostridia > Oscillospirales > CAG-272 > CAKSEI01. Next base: position 35,071 of record CANQPT010000002.1, on the reverse strand, counting down.
CTGTTTCCGCAAGGAAAAGGGCGCGCACGGCATCGAGGAGCGGGGGGTCTATCGGATCCATCAGTTTGAAAAGCAGGAGATGATCGTGGTCTGCAAGCCGGAAGATTCGCCGGTCTGGTTTGAGCGGCTGTGGCGCAATACCGTGGACTTCTTCCGGTCGCTTGAGATCCCCGTGCGCACGCTCGAGTGCTGTTCGGGGGATCTTGCCGACCTGAAGGTCAAAAGCATCGACGTGGAGGCGTGGAGTCCCCGTCAGCAAAAGTATTTCGAGGTTGGCTCCTGCTCCAATCTGGGCGACGCACAGGCCAGAAGACTGAAAATCCGCGTCAAGGGCGAGGGTGCAAACTATCTTGCCCACACCCTCAACAATACCTGCGCGGCTCCTCCCCGTATGCTGATCGCCTTTTTGGAAAATCATCTGCAAGCCGACGGAAGCGTTACCATTCCGGAACCCCTGCGCCCCTATATGGGAGGAAAGGATCGCCTGAATGGCTGATTTCTTTGCTTACGACGGGCAAAACACGCTGGCATTCGTGCTTACCGCGTTCTTTGTCGGGATTATGCTTGCCTGCCTTGGTATGCTCTATCAGATCAAACTGCCCGGACGCATGGTACGCGCCTTGCTGAAAGCGGGAGCGGACAGCCCGGAAAAAGCCGTCACCGCCGGGCAGGCGGGCTTTCACAGGGAGTGGATTCTGCGCTTTATGATGAGCGCAAACGGCGCGTTGGCAAAATACGTGGGCGTACTGCCGCAAACGCACATCCGGCGGGGCAAAAAGCTCCGTCCCCGGTATGCCGACGCCCGCTACTACCTGTATCCGCAGACCCGCGATCGTGCCGCCGTCCGGTACCAGACCCGGCAGGCGACCGTTCCCGCGCTGATTGCGGCCATCGTAGTCTTTGGCCTTGCCGCCGTCGTCATGCACACGGTCATCGGGGATCTTGTGCAGATGTGCAAAAACTTTATTTCAATATTTCAATCTGACCTGAAATAAATCGGTCGGGGGAAGGAAAAAATATGGATAACCGAAACAATCAACGCCCGCAGACCCGGCGTCCGGCTCAGGGCGGCGCCCGCCGGCCGCAGACCGGAGGACCCCGACAGGCACAGCGTGTGCCGGGCGGCCGCACGCCGTCGAGGGGCACGCCCGCACGCCGTCCCAAAAAGCATCGTTCCACCAAAGCGGTCATTCTTCGGTTGTTTGTGGCCGCACTGCTTTGCGTACTTCTTGTCTTTTTCGTGCTCTTTCTTGCGGGGTTCCGCTATATGTCCTACAAGGTAGTGCGCTATGATCAGACGGTCACGGTCAAGTATATCGGCCGGGTGGACCGGGACGGCAATCCCAGCAAGGGCAAGGTGATCTATCCGGACAAGACCGCAACGGTCAACGCAAGCGAGGGCACGGTCACCTATTCCAACGGGGACGTCTATCGCGGGGGACTCAACAAGATGCTCAAGCACAACACCGGCAAGCTGATCTTTGCAAACGGCGACACTTACGAGGGCACGTTTGTCAACGACGTGATCTCGGGCGCGGGCACCTATACCTATGCAAACGGCGACAGTTACACAGGCGAGTTTGTAAACGGCGTACGCGCAGGACAGGGCGTTATGACCTACGCAAGCGGCGGCAGTTATGAGGGCGCTTTTGCGGACGGAAAGCGTTCGGGTCAGGGCAAGCAGGTCTATGCCGACGGAAGCGTCTACGAGGGCGGTTTTTCGGAGGATCTGAAAAACGGAGACGGCAAGATCACCTACGCAAACGGCGACAGCTATGAGGGACAGTTTGTAAACGACAAACGCGAGGGCATGGGTACCTATCTCTGGGCAAACGGCGAGAAGTACACCGGCCAGTTCAAGGACGACGTAATGCACGGTCAGGGTACCTTTACCGCCACCAGCGGCCGTACCTATACCGGGAGTTTTGAGAACGGTATGATCGTCGCCGGCGGGGGCACGGCCCGCGAGCCGGACGGAAGCGTTTCGGACGCAAGCGAACCGGACGCAAGCGTTTCCGATACGCAATAACCTACGCTCACAACAACCATGGCAAAGAAAATCTTAATGACGACCATGTCTTTGGATATCGGCGGCGCGGAGACCCACATCGCCGAACTTTGCCGCGCTCTTGCTCAGGACGGATATGCGGTCACCGTCGCCTCGGCCGGCGGCGTATACGAGGAACTGTTACGGCGCGCGGGCGTGCGGCACGTCGCCCTCCCCCTTGCCGGCAAGCGTCCAAAGCAGGTGTTGGCCGCCTATCGGGGACTGTATCGCCTGATCCGGGAGGAAAAATTCGACGTCGTGCACGCCCACGCCCGCATTCCCGCCTTTATCTGCGGGATTCTGGCAAAGCGTCTGCATTTCCGGTTTGTCACCACAGCCCACGGTACCTTCAGCGTGGCGCCTCCCTGGAAACTGATTTCCAACTGGGGGGAAAAGACTCTGGCGGTCAGTTACGACATCAAGGATTATCTGATCCGGAATTATCATCTTCCGCATGACAATATCGCCCTGACCGTCAACGGCATCGACACCCGGCGCTTTTGCCCGGAGGGGGCCGCGGAGGACGTGGTACGCGAATTTTCACTGCCTGCCTCCGATCATCGCGTGCTTTACGTGGCGCGCCTTGACCGCTTTTATTCGGTCGGCATCCGTTCGCTCTTGCTGGCGGCCGAGTCCCTTTCCCGCACGTTTGCGGATTTTCAGCTTGTAATCGTGGGCGACGGCGACGACGCGGAGGCTATCCGTGCCGAGGCCGATCGGATCAATGCCGCCGCCCGCCGTCCGGTCGTCACCATGACCGGCCGCCGTACCGACGTGGAAAAGTTCTGCGCATGGGCGCAGGTGGCGGTGGGTGTCTCCCGGTCGATTCTGGAGGCCATGAGCGCCGGATGTCTTGCGGTGCTGTCCGGCGCACAGGGAGCGCTGGGCATTCTCGATGCAAGCACTCTGCCGGCGGCGCTTGAAACCAACTTTACCTGTCGCGGATACCGGTGCGCCAACAGCGCGCGTATCCGCCGCGATTTGCTCACGCTTTTCTCCATGAGCGAGCGGGAGCGGGCAGAGATGCGCGCTTTCAACCGCAAAGTGGTGGAGGAGCACTATTCCATTCGCCGCATGGCCGAGGACGCCGAGCGGCTGTACGCCTCCCTGCCCCCCGTCCGCCCGGACGGCGGCAAAATCGTGATCAGCGGCTATTACGGCTTTTCCAATCTGGGGGACGATTCGCTTTTGCAGGTCATTCTGGAGCAGATGCGCGACCGGTACCCGCAGGCGGAATACTGCGTGCTTTCCCGGCGGCCGGCGGCCACCGCACGCACCTATCTTGTGGACAGCGTGGGACGATTTTCGCTCTTTGCCGTCCGCCGCGCCCTGAAAGGCGCAAAACTGCTGGTTTTCGGCGGCGGAAGTCAGCTGCAGTCGGTGACCTCCTCCCGTTCGCTGACCTATTATTTGTTTTTGCTGCGTACCGCCCGCAAAATGGGCGTGCGCACTGCCCTGCTTGCCAACGGACTCGGCCCTTTTTCCACCCAAAAGGACTGCGATCGGGTGGCAAAAGAACTTTCCGCCACAGATCTCATCACCCTGCGCGACTCGGGGTCGCTTAAAAAACTGCGGGAGTTCGGGGTCACGCACGATCGGGCGCTGTTTGCCGCCGACCCCGCGTTTCTCATGCGCCCGGCCGACGCCGGATGGTGCGCACATCTTTTGAGAGCGGCGGGCGTGGAGCCGGGACAGCCGTATTTCGCGGTCAATCTTCGCACATGGCGCAAGCTGGACCCGGAGGCCGAGAGCAGGATCGCGGATTTTTGCGTCCGCCTGTCCGCCAAAACCGGCTGGAAACCGGTGTTTATCTCCATGCACGCCGAAAAAGATCTGGACCTTTGTTCTGCGGCCGCCCGCCGCTGTAACGGTGCACTTTTGTACGATCTTTCTCCCGCCGAGTGCCGGACGGTCGTGGGGGGCGCGCAGTTGGTGTGCGCCATGCGTCTGCATCTTTTGATCTACGCGGTCAGCGCGGCGGTGCCCGTGCTCGGCCTTTCCTACGATCCCAAGATCGACGCCTTTTTCTCCGACATCGGCCGTCCCGATTGTCTTTCGGCCTCCGACCTTTCGGCCGGGCGTTTGCTGGATCTTGCCAACCGTGCCATGGCCTCCGACAGAGAGTCTCTGCGTGCCGTTTCCCGCGCCTTTTGCCAAAAGGCCGAGATCGGCATGGAGAAGATCCGCCCTCTTCTTGAGGAAAATTGAGAAGCATTCAGGAGCACATTCATATTCTATGGAAGCATATACCGTATTCCGCGATCTTACTATCATTATTATCGCCGCAAAACTCTTTGGTTTGCTGGCAAAACAACTCCATGCTCCCGCCGTTGTCGGACAAATCGCGGCGGGGCTTATCATCGGCCCGTCGGCGCTTTCTCTGGTCGCTTTCCCGGGCGACCCCAATCTGGAATTTATTACCAAGCTGGCCGAGGTGGGCGTGGTACTCTTAATGTTCAGCGCGGGGCTGGGCACAGACTTAAAAGAACTGGCACGCACAGGCTTCAAGGCCACCCTGATCGCCTGCGCGGGGGTGGCGGTGCCGCTGGCCGGGGGGACGCTGCTCTTTTTGGCTTACAGCGGTTTCCCGTCCGCAGGCGATCCCCGTTTTGTACAAGCTGTGTTTATCGGGTGCATTATGACCGCGACTTCGGTGTCCATCACGGTGGCCGCCCTCAAAGAAATGGGCTATCTCAAGGGCAGGGTCGGCACGGTCATTACGTCGGCTGCCATCATCGACGACGTGATCGGCATTCTGGTCTTTACGCTGGTCATCAGTCTGCGCGACAGCACGACAAATCCGCTGACGGTGCTTGCCAAAACCGGACTGTTTTTCGTCTTTGCCGTGCTCGCGGGCATGGCGATCTATCAGGTGTTCAAGCGCATAGACCGCCGTTTTCCGCACACCCGCCGGGTGCCCATCGCGGGGCTTGCCCTCTGCTTTGGTTTTGCCTATACCGCCGAGCGGGTGTTCGGCATTGCAGACATTACCGGCGCGTACGTGGCCGGAATTATTCTCTGTTCGCTGGAGGATTCGGCCTATATCGAGCGCAAAATGGACGTCAACTCGTATATGCTGTTCGGCCCGGTCTTTTTCGCTTCCATCGGGCTGAAAACCGATATTTCCGAGTTTGACCTGAGTTTGCTTGGCTTTTGCCTTGCCTTTGTGGCCGTAGCCATGGTCACCAAGGTGATCGGATGCGCGGGCATGGGACGCCTGTGCGGCTTTGACCGGATGGATTCGCTCAAGATCGGCGTGGGCATGATGACCCGCGGCGAGGTGGCTTTGGTCGTGGCGCAAAAGGGGCTTGCGGCAGGCCTTGTAGAGAGCAAGTACTTTACCGCGGTCATTCTTCTGATCGTCATTTCGTCGGTCAGCGTGCCGCTCTTGCTCAAAGCGCTTTACATACGCAAGCCCGACCCGGTCGGCGAAGTCCCCCACCCAACCTACGCGGCCACCCTCAAAAACCGCAGAAAACGTTGACGGTTTTCTATCGTTCGACCCGCGCGGCAGGAAAAAACCACGAAAAAGAGCAAACGCTCCCTTTCGTGGTTTGTTTTGTAACCCCCGCCTTTGGCGTCAGAACACAACTCTCTGCACGGCGGCGCATTTGCCGTCGGGGGTGAGGGTAAAGAGTGCGCCGTGGGCGGTGACCGGTCCTTGCGCAAATTCAAAGCGGGCGGGCAGATGGGTGCGGAATCGGTCGATGATGATCTCGCTGCGCACGCCGATCACAGAGTCCTGCACGCCGGTAAAGCCCAGATCGGTGATATATCCCGTGCCGCCCGGCAGGATCTGTTCGTCCGCCGTTGGCACGTGGGTATGGGTGCCGAAAAACGCGCTCACCCTGCCGTCTAAGTATCTTGCCAGCGCAATCTTTTCGCTGGTGGCCTCGGCGTGAAAGTCGACTACGGCATAGTCGTACCGTCCCTGCTCCCGCGCAAGAACGCGGTCGGCGGCGTCAAAGGGGCAGTCGGCCGCGTCCATGAACATACGTCCGATGAGATTGAGCACCAGCACCCGGTCGCCTCCCGCCCGATAGATCCCGTACCCCACTCCGGGGGCATGGGCGCTCAGGTTGGCAGGGCGAAGCAGGCGGGGATCGGAGTCGAGCAGAGGATACAATTTGCGCCTGCGCAGGGTGTGGTTGCCGCCGGTCAGCAGGTCCGCGCCCGCGTCCAGCAGCGCCTGCGCCTCGTCCGGGTCAAGGCCGTTTGCGTTGCCGGCGTTTTCCGCGTTGACCACGGTAAAGTCGATCTTGTATGCGTCCTGCACCTGTGAAAGGCGCCGGGAAAGGTGTTGCACGGCGGCGGGGGAAACCACGTCGCCGATGGCTAAGAGATTCATGTGTTTTCGCTTTCCTCCAATACAAACTGCCGGATGGGTTTGAGCACGGTCCCCTCCTCTGTCCCGCGCACTTCGCCCAGAGCGAAAAAGCCCCGTGCGCCGTACAGGCGCACTCGGGTGAGCACGGGAAAATCAAGCCCCAGTTTTTTTTGTTCGACGGCGGCCCCTGCGTGCATCAGCCGCTCGTAAAAGGCCGGCAGCGTGACGGCCGGACAGTCGGCAAACAAGCGTTCGGTGGGCAAAAGCGCCTTGACGCGCTCTTCCGGTCCCATCTCTTCCAGCCTTTCAAAGGTAAGCGCTCGGTCTATGGAAAAACGCCCGCATTCTGTGCGCGTGAGGGACTGCATGACCCCGCCGCAGCCGAGCGCCGCGCCCATGTCGGCGCACAGGGTGCGGATATAGGTGCCCGCGCTCACCCGGGCGCGCAGACGGTAGACGTCCGCGCTCTCCGGCTCTATGTGCAGCTCGTATACCGTGATCGGGCGGGGCGGGCGTTCGATTTCAATCTTTTGTCTTGCCAGATCCACCAATTTGCGCCCGCCGATCTTGACGGCCGAATACATGGGCGGAATCTGACTGCCCTCGCCCAAAAAGCCAAGCGCCGTGCGCGTGACCTGCTCTGCCGACGGCAGAGGACCGGCGTATTCGGAGAGTACCGTTCCGGTTATGTCCTGCGTGTCGGTGGTAAGGCCCAGCCTGAGGGCGGCGAGGTATTCTTTTTGCGCTCCGGTCAGAAATTCCGCCGCCTTTGCCGCCCGGCCGATCAGCACGACCAGGAGCCCCGTGGCCATGGGGTCGAGCGTGCCGGTGTGACCCACACGCTTTGTGCCGTACAGCCGCCGCACTTTTGCCACGGCGTCGTGGGAGGTCATACCGGCCGGCTTGTAAAGACAGAGTACGCCGTCCGGCTCACGCATGGAAAACCTCCGCGCAAAGCCGTATGATTTGCTCCTCGGCCTGCGCTGGGCCCGGTGCGGTCAGCGTCGCGCCCGCCGCCCGGACGTGCCCGCCTCCGCCCAGTCGGGCGCAGAGCGCGGCGCAGTCGATCGGGTCGCGGGAACGCATGGAAACACGGTATTTGGTCGGTTGGTCGCTCTGCTGGCGAATGGAAACCGAAAGTTCCACTCCCTCGACGGTCCGCAGAAGGGCCGAAGCGTTGGAATAATCTTCTTCGGTCGTGCCCAGCGCCGCCCGCCGCTCGGCGGGAATGAGTACGGATACCAGGCGACCGCCGCAGGCAAAGCGCATATTGGCGTATACGTCGCCGATCGCCCGGCACTCGCCGACGCTCTGTCTGTCAAACAGCCGCTCGGCCACGTCCGCGACGTTTGCTCCCCACAGGATCAGGTCGGCCGCGACGCCAAAAGAGCGGGCGGTGGTGTTGGAATAGCGGAATCCGCCGGTGTCCGAGCAGACGGCCGCATAGATCAGGTCGGCGGTGCGTGCGTCCCGCGCTCCGGCCTCCCGGGCGATCTCGTAGATCAACTCACCCGTGGCCGCCGCATCCGGCTCCACCCAGCAAAAGCGGCCAAAGGGGACGGCCGTCGCGTGGTGGTCGATCTTCAGGTCTACCCGGTCGCACCATGTTTCGCAAAGAGAGCCCAGCTGTGCGGGGGAGGCCACGTCCACGCTGATCACCAACTCGTCCGGCTGTCCGGGCGCCGCAAGAAAGTCCGGACAGCAAAGAAAAGAAAGACGCGCCGCGGGCGGATCGGCAAGCAGTACCCGTGCGGGCGTGCCCAGCACCCGGCAGACGCGCGCAAGGGCAAAGGCGGAGCCAAGCGTGTCTCCGTCCGGGCGGGTGTGGCAGAGAATGCAGACCGCCTTTGCGGCTTTGATTTGTTCGCAGACGTAGGCGGCGTTAGTCATCGGAAGGCACCTCGGTTTCCCGCAGCAAATGCAGAATGTGAGCGCCGTGTTCGGCGGAGGGGTCGTAGTGAAAGGACAGCTCCGGGGTCAGGCGGAGGTTGAGAGTGCGTGCCAGCCGGGCGCGGATAAAGCCGCGCGCGCTCTCAAGGCCCGCCTTGACCTCGGCGGGGTCTGCGTCCGCGCCTACCACCGAAAAATAAATCTTCGCATATTTGAGATCTGCCGTGACCTCGCTTGCGGTCACAGTGACAAGGTGTTTTTGTATGCGCGGGTCTTTGATTTCCCGCAGGATAGCCGCCGTTTCCCGGGTCATTTGCTCGTCGACCCGGCCTTTTCTGTAATTTGCCATAGGTTTCTCCGTCGTTTTGTGGTTCTTTCAATATTGTAACACAAAACCAATCGATATTCAACACAGAAAAATGAAATTGCAGGATTCAGCAGGACAGGTTTGAAAAAAGAATGAACTGAGCGGTAATTGAAGATTTTACTGATGTACCGCATTCGGCGGTATGATGTCGCTCCCTGCGGTCGCAATAAAAAGGCGGTTGCTTTCGCAATCGCCTAAAATCACAAAGCAAAACAGCCCTTACGCTTTTTGATTCGTCCGCGGAGCGGACACCACACCTCTTCACTATTTACTATTACCTATTACTTCCAAAAATCGGCAAGACATGGGGCCCCCACAAAGTCTGCGACTTTGTGGGGAAAAGGAGGCGCAACCAAGCGTGCGGACGGTGGTTTTCCGCAGGAAAAATCGCCGGAGCAAAGCGGAGTTTGCGCCGACGCAGTGAAGAGTGAAGAAGTAAAAATCGACAGAGCTGGCGCTCTGCCGATTTTTGGTACGGGTGACAGGACTTGAACCTGCACTCACGGGGAACCAGATCCTAAATCTGGCGCGTCTGCCAATTCCGCCACACCCGCATATTCTTACCTGAATATTGTATCACACCCACCTTTTTTTGTCAATGAGAGAAAAATTTGAAAAAGCCCAAAAAAACATTGTAAAAAAATTAAATATATTGTATAATGAAAACGACGTAGGGTTTGCTGCGTCCAAAAACGATTTGAGGTAAACGAAATTGCCATTTACATTTAAGGGCGGAGTGCACGTGGACGAATACAAGAACACCCGCCGTTCCCAGATTCGCAGAATGCCGGCGCCCGAACGGGTGATGATCCCGCTGTCCCAGCATATCGGCGCGCCCTGCACGCCTTGCGTGGCGCCGGGAGACACGGTCACGCGCGGTCAGGTGATCGGCAGGACCGAGGGCCTTGGGTGTCCTGTGCATTCCAGCGTGTCCGGCGTGGTGCGGGAGATTGCCGAGCGCCACGACGCAAGAGGCCGGGCGGTCCAGACGGTATGCATTGACAACGACGGACACAATACCCTCTGTCCCGACCTTGCTCCCTACGAGGGACTGCTTTGTGAGGCGGATCCCGACCGCATGATCGAGCTGATCCGGGAGGCGGGTATCGTCGGCATGGGAGGCGCGGGTTTCCCCGCGTATGCAAAAATATCCAGCGCACGCGGCAAGGCGGAACTGCTGATTGTCAACTGCGCCGAGTGCGAACCGTTTATCACCGCCAACCACCGCCTGTTGCTTGAAAACCCCGCGTCGGTCATCAACGGCGCCAAGATCTTACTCAAGGCGCTGGGCGTCACCCGGGGGGTGCTGGCCGTCGAGGACAACAAACTGGACGCGGCCAACAAGCTGGAGCAGTTACTGGACGGCGACCAACTTTTGCGGGTGCGGGTACTGAAAACCAAATACCCCCAGGGCGACGAGCGTCAACTCATTTACGTGCTGACCGGAAAACAGCTGCCTGTCGGCAAACTGCCGGCCGACGCGGGCTGCGTTATTTTCAACGCCGAGACCTGCGCTTCGGTCTATCAGGCGTTTGCCCACGGAATGCCGGTCGTCGAGCGCACGGTGACCGTGGACGGGGACTGTATTGCCAACCCTAAAAACGTATTGGTACCCATCGGTACGCCCATTCGGGATTTGATCGAGTTTTGCGGCGGCTACCGTGCCCAGCCCAAAAAACTGCTGAACGGCGGCCCCATGATGGGTCAGGCTCTGCACGACCCAGACAGCCCTGTGACCAAGACCACCTCGGCGGTACTTGCATTTTCCGAGAAGTTTTCCCCCGCGCCCAAAGAGGACTACCGCTGTATCCGGTGCGGCAAATGCGTGCAGGCCTGCCCCATGCATCTCATGCCCATCTACCTGTCCCAGTACCTGCGGGCGGGGAATCTGGAGGCTTGTCTGCAATACGGAGCGAACAGTTGTATCGAGTGCGGCTGTTGTACCTATATCTGCCCCGGCCGCGTGCCCATCGTGCAGCACATACGGGTGGCCAAGGGCAAACTGAGAGAACAAAAAATGGCGGCGGAGGCCGCCGCCCGCAGGAGTGAAAAGGAGGGGAAAAATGGAGCAAAATAATCAACTGCTGACCGTATCTCCCTCCCCGCATCTGCACAGCCCTGTGGGGACGGCGTCCATCATGGGGGACGTGCTGATCGCACTCACCCCGGCGCTCATCTGGGCCTGCTACGTCTTTGGTATGCGGGCGCTGTATCTGACGCTGATCAGCGTGGCAAGCTGTGTGCTCTTTGAGCTTTTGTATGAGAAGCTGTTACGCAAGCCGGTCACGGTGGGCGATCTGTCCGCCGCGGTCACAGGCGTGCTGATCGCCTTTAATCTTCCGGTCACGGTACCAATCTGGCTGCCGGTCGCGGGCGGGTTCTTTGCCATCGTCATCGCCAAACAGTTGTTCGGCGGCATCGGCAAAAACATTGTCAATCCGGCGCTGGCCGCCCGGGTCTTTCTCTTTTCCTGGCCGGTGGATATGACCACTTTTACGACCCCCGTGCGGGATCGGTTCCATTCGCTTTTCATAAAACAAGACCTGGACGCGCTGGCCACGGCTACCCCGCTTTCCTACCTGAAAGAGGGAAAACTGCCCTCTGAGGTGCAGGGCGGCTATCAGACCATCGACCTGTTCATCGGCAACGTGCCCGGCGTGATCGGCGAGGTGTCCGCACTGCTTCTTTTAATCGGATTTGCCTATCTTTGCGTGCGCCGGGTGACCACATGGCACATTCCGGTCGCCTACATCGGCACGGTGGCGCTTCTCACCCTTGTGTTTGCAAAAGGGGCAAGCGTAAGTTTTATGTTGAACGAGCTGTTTGCGGGCGGCCTGTTCTTGGGCGCGCTGTTTATGGCAAACGACTATGCTACCAGCCCGGTCACCCCGAACGGTCGGGTGATTTACGGGATCGGGTGCGGGCTGATTACCGTCTTTCTGCGCTATTTCGGCGCGTCCGCCGAGGGCGTGTCCTACGCGATTTTAATCATGAATCTTCTGGTCTATTATATCGACCGCTTTACAAAACCCGTACGATTCGGAGGGAAAAAGCATGAAAAACAATAGTTTTCTCTTCTTTTTGCGGATCGGCGGGACGCTATTGCTCATCGCGGCCATTGTGGCGGGTATGCTTGCATCGGTCAACGCTTTGACCGCCCCGCGCATTGCCGCAAACGAACTTGCCGAGGAAAGCGCCGCCGTCGGCGGTCTGTTCGGCGGAGAAGTCGAGCGCACCGACGTGCAGGGCGACTTCCCGGAGGGCGTGCGGAACGTGTGGCGGGTGTCCTCTGAGGGCGAGGAGATCGGTTATTGCATTTATACCGAGTCTCAGGGCTACGGCGGTATCATAGGCATGATGGTTGCCTTTGACGCCGACGGCGCCGTGGGCGGCATTCGCATTGTGGAGATCGCCGAGACTGCGGGTCTTGGCAGCCGGGTGGATTCGGAGGACTTTCTCTGCCAATACTTGGGCATGACCGTCCCGCGCTCCAAGGCCGAGGTGGACGCCATCACAGGCTCTACCGTTTCTTCCTACGCGGTCACAGAGGGGGTCAATCTCGCTGTGCGCGCATATCAGATGATCGGAGGGCAGAAAGATGAATAAACCTCTTGCCACCCTCAAAAACGGCCTGATCGACCAAAACCCCACTTTTGTCCAGCTGCTCGGTATGTGTCCGACTCTGGCCGTCACTACCACCGTCTTTAACGCGGTGGGCATGGGTCTTGCCGCTACCGTCGTGCTGGTCTGTTCCAACCTGATGATCTCGCTGCTTCGCAGACTGATCCCGTCTCAGGTGCGTATCGCCTGCTTTATCGTGATCATCTCGGGCTTTGTGAGCGCGGTGGATCTCTTGATCCGGGCCTATTTTTACGAGCTCTCCAAGACCCTCGGCCTGTTTATCCCGCTGATCGTGGTCAACTGTATCATTCTCGCCCGCGCCGAGGCTTTCGCCTCCAAAAACTCGCCCCTGCTCTCGGTCTTTGACGGCCTCGGCATGGGTCTTGGCTTTACCGCGGCGCTGACCGTGCTGGGCGCAATCCGCGAACTGCTCGGATCGGGCACCCTCTTTGCCGGCACGCCCTTTGTGCTGACCGTTCCCGGGCTGTCCGCCCATCCGGTGCTGTTCATGGTGTCGTCGGGCGGCGCGTTTGTCACCCTCGGGTGTCTGGTCGCCCTGGTGCAGTTTGTCCGCGCCCGGAGCAAAAAGGAGGAACGCAATGGTTAAGGACCTGCTTCTCATCATGTTTACGGCGGTGTTGCTTGAAAACTTCATCTTCTACCGCTTTTACGGCTGCTGTCCTTTCCTCGGCGTATCCGAAAAACCGGACACGGCGCTGGGTATGGGCTGTGCGGTCATGTTCGTCATGACCCTGTCCTCTGCGGTGACCTGCGCGGTCTATCGGTTTGTGCTGGTGCCGCTGGGGCTTGAATATCTCGAAACCGTGGGCTTTATTCTCATCATCGCGGCCTTGGTGCAGTTTATCGAGATGTTTTTGCGCCGCTTTGTGCCGGCGCTCTACCGCGCACTGGGCATTTATCTGCCCCTGATCACCACCAACTGCGCGGTGCTGGGCGCGGCTCTGTTGAACATTCAGAAAGGTTATACCTTGATCGAGTCGGCCGTATTCGGTTTTTCGGCGGCGCTGGGCTTTACTCTGGCCATTGTGGTCTTTGCCGGCGTGCGTGCGCGTCTTGAACTTGCCGACCCGCCGAAGGCCTTTCGCGGAATGCCCATCGTGCTGGTGGCGGCGGGACTGCTCGCGCTTGCCTTTTCCGGCTTTTCGGGCGTTAGTTTTTAGAGGGAGAAACGAATGAATCCTATCGTATCAGCAGTACTCTGCTTTGCGGCCATCGGCGGCATTCTGGGCTTGGCCCTTGCCCTTGCCTCCCGCGTTTTCGCGGTCAAGGCAGACGAGCGCATTCCCGCCGTGACCGAGGCTCTGCCGGGCGCCAACTGCGGCGGCTGCGGCTTTGCCGGCTGTGCCGCCCTTGCCGAGGCCATCGTAAAAGGAGAGGCTAAGATCACAGCCTGTTCGGTGGGCGGCGAGGCGACCGCCCGCGCCATCGGCGAGATCATGGGCGAGAAAGCGGGCGAGGTCGTCCGCCTGCGGGCACAGGTCATGTGCTCCGGCACGACCGAATGCACCAAAAAGAAATACGTCTACGAGGGCACCCACGACTGTATTGCCGCCGCGGCACTCGACGGGGGCGCAAAGACCTGTCCCAACGGCTGTCTGGGGCTGGGCACCTGCGTGTCGGTCTGCCCTTTCGGAGCCATCGTTGTGAAAGACGGCGTGGCCTACGTGGATTATCACAAATGCACAGGCTGCGGAAGATGTGCCACCGCTTGCCCCAAACATATCATTCGTCTGATTCCCTACGAGGCCGACTATTGGGTGGGCTGTATGTCGGTAGACAACGGCAAGGTCACCCGGAGTTATTGCGACATGGGTTGTATCTCCTGCCGCCTGTGCGAAAAGCAGTGCGCGGTCGGCGCCATCCATGTGAACGATTTCGTGGCGTCCATCGACTATGAAACATGCATCGAGTGCGGCAAATGCGCCGACGCCTGCCCGCGCAAGATCATCTGGAGCGGGCATCGGCAAAAGCGGGCGGCGACCATCGAAAAAGATCAACTGGTCATTCTTGCGTCCGAGCAAAGCGACACGTGAATTATCTGTTTGTCAGCCGATATGCCCAAAACCAACAGCAAAGTCAGGTGGGGAAAGCCCTGCTTGACTTTGTTTTGCGTAAGTACTGCGGCCTTGACCCGGACGCCCTCACCCTGTGCCGCACCGAGCGGGGCAAGCCCTATTTTGCGGGCAATCCGGTCTTTTTTAATTTTTCCCATTCGGGGGGACGTGTGGTGTTGGCTGTCTCGGACGCGCCGGTCGGCGTGGACACAGAGCCAATGCGCACTGTCCGCCCGGAGGTAGCCCGTCGGTTTTTGGGGCAGGTGAGCGACGATCCCGTCGCGCGCCTGCGGGCGTGGCTATGCCGCGAGAGTTACGGCAAAATGACCGGAGAGGGATTTTTTCACGCGTTTCCTCCCCGCCCTCACTTTTTTACCGAATATCACCTGACCGACCCCGGCGGGGAATATTTCATCACCCTCTGCACCCCCGCGCCCATCCGACGGCCGGAGGTGATTTTCGCACAATACACAAAAACGGGCATAAAAATTTGTAAAATGTGACAAAAAATAGACTCTAATAACACTTGTCTTTTTAGGCGGAAATGTAGTATAATGAAAAAAAGAAAGGGGATTTCACAAAAATGAACACAAAACGCTCAAAGAAAAGCCGTCGGCTTCTGGCAATTGTTCTGTCGCTGTGTGCGGTATTTGCCTTGTTGCCGGTATCCGCACAGGACGGCGACGTTGCCGAAATCACAGACGAACGTTTTCCAGACCCCGCGTTTCGCCAATGGTTGGCGGCATTCGGAGTGGATCAGGACGGCGACGGCAGGCTCTCGCAGGAGGAATTGGACGCGGTAAAGGAACTCGATTTTCCCGGTAAACAGTATCAGGGTTATGATGGCCCGGCCATTCATAGTTTAGAAGGGATTCAGCTTTTTCGCAACATGGAAATTCTGAATTGCGGTTGGAAACCCGCTATAGAGTTCGCCGAACTGGATTTGAGCGGACTCACGAACTTATATAGTTTGAGTTGCGCGGATACAAACATCACGGCGTTGAATTTAAGCCGGGTTCCGAATCTGTCCGTTTTGAATTGCGGCGATACCGGCATAAGCGAGTTGGATTTGAGCCGCACACCGGAGCTTGTACATCTGGATTGTGCGGGTACAAACGTCGCGTCGTTAGATTTAAGCGGCAATCCGAAACTCAACCTGCTTTACTGTTCGGACACAAATCTCACGACGTTGGATATCAGCCCCGCGCCGGGACTCACGATTTTGGATTGTTCGGATACAAATCTCGAATCGTTGGACGTAAGCCAAGCGTCTTCGCTCTATAATTTTAACTGTTCGAATACAAATCTCACGACGCTGAATTTAAGCGGCAACCCGGATCTTGCGGATCTTGTTTGTGACAATACAAAGATCACGGAGTTGGATATCAGCCACAATCCAAAGTTAGAAAGCCTCTTGTGTTTCAACACAAAGATCTCGTCGCTGGATATCAGTCACAACCCCAAGCTGTTCTACATAGGCGCGAACAACACAAACCTGATTTCGCTCAGCACGGGGAAGACGGAGGTGCGGTATCTTACGTTTACACCCAGCTATCACAGTTGGGCTGTGATTACGGCTCCCGACGATACCTACGATCTTCACGACAGCGATCCCGCGCTCGACCCGGGCAAGATTAGCAACCTGAAAGGCGCAACCTTGAACGGAAGCGTACTCAGCGGTTACAAAGCCGGCACTCCCATCACGTACGATTACAACTGCGGCAGTTACGTGGACGTCAATGACGGGCAAACCTATCCCCTCTTTTTAAGCGTCACGCTCACGGTCAATCCCTTTGGCGACGTGGATCTCAGCCGTTATTACGGCCCGGCGGTCGAGTACGTGACGATAAGAGGGATCATGAACGGTACCGACAGAAATCACTTCTCACCGAACGGCACCGCCACCCGCGGCATGATCGTCACCGTGCTCTACCGTATGGAGGGCTCTCCCGGCGTTGAGGGCATGGACAACAAGTTTGCCGACGTGCCGGAAGGCAAGTACTACACCGACGCGGTCAAGTGGGCAAGCAACGCGGGCGTGGTCAACGGCACGAGCGACGACAAGTTCTCGCCGGACGATAACGTTACCCGCGAACAGTTTGCCACCATGATCTACCGCTATGCGGAACAGATCAAGGGCTATTATGTGTCTTCGGGCAACGCAACCCTCGACGGCTTTGCCGACAAGGACGATATTTCGTCCTATGCGACCGACGCGGTCAGGTGGGCGATTGCCTCCGAAAAAGATATGATCGGGGAGGGCATTTTGCACTACGACAAGACCGCGCTGATCGAGGGCATCAAAGCAGACGAGAACACGGTCAACGTGAACCCCAAGGGCAACGCCACCCGCGCTCAGATGGCCACCATGCTCTATCGTTTTGCTACCGGTATACAGATTTTCCAACCCACGGAGCAACCGAGCGTATAAAGAATAACCCACAACAAACCGGGCCGCACGGCCCGGTTTGCTGTGCGAGAGCGCAAAAATTTTCCCGAATACACTTGAAAATATTGACTTTACGGGGAGACTTTGCTATAATAAACCTATCAAAATTATCGGTTTATGTGAACAGGAGGATCAAGCAATGAGTTTCAAAAATCAAGCCATAGCTCAACTGATGGATCGCGTGATCAAGCGCAATCCGGGCGAGGTGGAATTTCATCAGGCAGTGCGCGAGGTGCTCGAGAGTCTGGAGCCCGTGGTCGAAAGGCATCCCGAATATCTGGAAAAGGGCGTGCTTGAGAGCATCGTCGAGCCGGAGCGCATCATCAAGTTCCGTGTACCGTGGGTAGATGACAACGGCAAGGTGCAGGTCAACCGCGGTTTCCGGGTACAGTTCAACTCTGCCATCGGCCCGTACAAGGGCGGACTGCGCTTCCACCCCTCCGTATACGAGGGCATCATCAAGTTCTTGGGCTTTGAGCAGATCTTCAAGAACTCTCTGACCGGCCTGCCCATCGGCGGCGGCAAGGGAGGATCGGACTTCGATCCCAAAGGCAAGAGCGACATGGAGGTCATGCGCTTCTGCCAGTCGTTCATGACCGAGCTTTCCAAGCATATCGGCGCGGACACCGACGTTCCCGCCGGCGATATCGGCGTGGGCGGCCGCGAGATCGGCTATCTGTTCGGCCAGTACAAGCGTCTGCGCAACGAGTTTACCGGCGTGCTGACCGGTAAGGGCCTTACCTACGGCGGCTCTCTTGCAAGAACCGAGGCTACCGGCTACGGTTTGTGCTATTTCACCGACGAAATGCTGCACGACAAGGGCCTCAGCTTTGAGGGCAAGACCGTGGTCATTTCCGGCTCGGGCAACGTGGCCATCTACGCCACCCAAAAGGCCACCCAGCTGGGCGGCAAGGTAGTCGCTCTTTCCGATTCCAACGGTTACGTTTACGATCCGGACGGCATTGACCTTGACGCCGTCAAGGAGATCAAGGAGGTGCGCCGCGGCCGGATCAAAGAGTATGCGGACACCCATCCGGGCGCAACCTATACCGAGGGTTGCTCGGGCATCTGGACGGTCAAATGTGACATCGCCCTGCCCTGCGCGACTCAGAACGAACTGGACGAGCAGAGCGCAAAGACCCTCGTGGCAAACGGATGTATCGCAGTGGCGGAGGGTGCGAATATGCCTTCTACGCCCGAGGCCATCGCCGTATTCCAGGGCGCGGGCGTGCTCTTCGGGCCTGCAAAGGCCGCCAACGCGGGCGGCGTTGCGACCAGCGCACTTGAAATGAGCCAGAATTCCATGCGGTATTCCTGGACCTTTGAGCAAGTGGACGCAAAACTCAAGGACATTATGGTGGGCATCTACCACAACGCGGCAAACGCCGCCAAAGAATACGGTATGCAAGACAACCTGGTTGCAGGCGCCAACATCGCCGGCTTCTTAAAGGTTGCAGACGCTATGCTCTCTCACGGAGTAGTCTGATCGTTCAAACCAAAAAAGGGACTGTCACTCAGGCGACAGCCCCTTTTTTGGTTTTTTTTCGTAAAAGTGTAACCAAACGGGTGGAAAATGCGTCTCTATTAGTGAAAGGGGTGAGGGAATGAACGACCGTAGGGATCTTGAAATTATTTACGCCTTTGAAGCGCGCAATGAGCATGCGATTGCCGCGCTGAAAGAACGCTACGGGCCTGTCTGCAATTCCATCGCGGCGGGGATTTTGCCGGACGGGCGGGACAGAGAGGAATGTCTGAACGATGCTTATATGCACCTGTGGAACGCCATTCCTCCCGCCAAACCCGACTCTCTGCGCGCCTATCTTTTTACGGTCGTACGCCGTCTGGCGCTCACCCGTTTTCGCGCGGCAGCGGCGGACAAGCGCAGGGCGGAGCGCGCGGAGGAGCCGTCCGAGGAGCTTTTCGGGCAGACACTGGACGATGCGCTGGACGCCCGGATGCTTGCCCAACTGCTCAACGCCTACTTAAAAGCCCTGCCGCAAAAACAGCGGGTGATCTTTGTGCGGCGCTATTATTACGGTATGTCGATTGCAGAGATCGCCCAAAGCTGTGCCCTGACCGGGGGCAACGTCAAAATCATTCTTGCACGCACCCGCGCCGGACTGCGGGAATATTTGAAAAAAGAGGGGTATACCGTATGAACGAAAATATGAACCAAACCATGAACGAAAAACTGTTTTCGGCAATGACCGAATTGGATCAAGCCATCATTGAGCAAGCGTATCCGCGCCGCCGTCCGGGCTTTGCCTGCCTGTGGACGGCATGCGCCGCCTGCGCCTGTATGCTTGCGGCGGCGGGTGTGCTTGCACTGGCGCTGGTGCCGCACCCGCTTGGACAAACCGAGCCGGCCCCGTCGGAGCAAGTCTCATCGGAGCCGATCCCTTTGGAGAACGACGTTCCCTATCCCGAGCGTTTGTTTGAGTATCCCGAACGTTCGCTTGAGCAACTGGTTGCAGACAGCGACCTGATCGTGCGGGCAAAAATGACCGGGACAAAGGAAACCAAAGAAAGAAATCATCTCGTGGTTACCGATTGCCTCTTTGAGGTTCTGGAAGTATATTCCGGCGAAAAGGCGGTCGGGGATACCGTTACCGTAGAGATGCCCGGCGGCGTCAAAGATACGCCGTCAGACGAGGATCCGATCGGGGCGGGGCAACAGGTGATTCTGATCCTGTCCTATCCCACCGATGAAAACGGCGCGGTATCGTCAACCGAGTATTACGTCTATTATCCGCCCGCCGGGCTTTACCGTCAATCCGAGGACGATCCCGATCGTTTTGTCGCAAGAGATTCCGGCTTCAGCTTTCACGCATCTACCGCCCGGGAAGAAATCGACGCCGTCAGACAGGCCGCGCAATAACGGCGGCAAAACCGTGTGCGCACACGGTTTTGCAGAGCGGAGCTTTGAAAAATCCGGCACAGTATGACCGCTTTACGGCTTACATTCAAAAAACAAAAATCGGCAAGGCTCGTCAGAGCCTTGCCGATTTTTTGGGGTGAGTAATGGGGCTCGAACCCACGGCCTTCAGGGCCACAACCTGACGCTCTGACCAACTGAGCTATACCCACCGTATAGAATTGGCCTACCCTGGGGGATTCGAACCCTCGACCTACTGCTTAGAAGGCAGTTGCTCTATCCGGCTGAGCTAAGGGTAGATCTTTGACAACAAAATGGAGCGGGTGACGGGAATCGAACCCGCACGACCAGCTTGGAAGGCTGGGATTCTACCATTGAACTACACCCGCATGACAGTGCACTTAATGATATCACAAATGCCGGTGGTTGTCAAGTTATTTTTGGATTTTTCTTTGATCTTCTGTCACGGCGGGGTTGACGTGCACCATGACGTGCTTTACTTTGGGGAAGGCGGCCTCAACGGCGTCGTGTACCCGATCGGCGATGGCGTGACCCTCGGAAAGGGATATGCTCCCGTCCGCGCTTATCTCGATGTCCACGTAGATCTTACTGCCGAAGACGCGGCTTTGGATCAGATCCACCCCCAATACCCCCTCCTGCCGGGCGGCATATTCGGCGATCATCTGCTCGGTCTGCTCGCCGCAGGTGCGGTCGACCATTTTCCGGGCCGCGTCCCGGAAAATATCCCAAGCGGCCTTGCCGATGAACAGGCATATGACCAGACTTGCGATTGGCTCAAGGGCCGGAAAACCCATTCTTGCGCCCGCGATCCCGATCAGTGCGCCCACAGACGAAAGAGCGTCACTGCGGTGGTGCCATGCGTCCGCCATGAGCGCCCCCGAGTCGATGCGAAGAGCGTGGGCGCGGGTATACCAATACATTGCCTCTTTGGCGGCGATGGAAACGACTGCCGCGACTAAGGCCGGCAGTCCGGGCACGGCGCTCTGCCGCGTGCCGCCCGCAAAGATTTTTTCGAGGGCGGCCGCTCCGATGAACAGTCCGCTGATCAGCAAGAGCACGGAAAGCAGAATGGCCGCCACGCACTCAAAGCGTTCGTGCCCGTATGGGTGGTCCCGGTCCGATCCCTTGGAGGCCATTTTCACACCGACAATGACGATCACACTGCTGAACAGGTCGGACGCCGAATGGACCGCGTCGCTGATCATGGCCCCCGAGTGGGCGAACACCCCCGCCTCCAGTTTGAAAAGCGACAGCACGGCGTTTGCCGCAATGCTGAGCGCAGACACCCGGACGGCAATATCCCGTCCGGTTTGACTTTTTTGTTTCATATCGGCCGCCTCCGTTCCAACACATTTTTATGCGGGCCGCCCCGCAGGTGTGCAAAATCTTGACAAAGGGCGAAAATCATTGTACAATTTCTATTATACCACATTCGGAGGATATTTTGATTTTTAGCCTGCAATTTCTTGAAAATAAAAACAAATATGGTATAATATATAAAACAAACAACACGAGGTAACATTTTGACAAGACAGGATTTACGAAATATTGCGATCATTGCACACGTAGACCACGGCAAGACCACGCTGGTGGACGAGATGCTCAAGCAGGGCGGCGTCTACCGGGAAAATCAGGCGACGACCGAGCGGGTCATGGACTCGGGCGATCTTGAGCGGGAGCGGGGCATCACCATTCTCGCCAAGAATACCGCCGTACATTATCAGGGCGTCAAGATCAACATCATCGACACCCCCGGCCACGCGGATTTCGGCGGAGAGGTCGAGCGGATTCTGAAGATGGTCAACGGCGTGCTTTTGCTGGTAGACGCGGCCGAAGGCCCCATGCCGCAGACACGGTTTGTGCTGCAGCGGGCGCTGGAACTCAACCATCGCATTATTGTGGTCATCAATAAAATCGACAAACCGGACGCACGCCTTGAAGAGGTCGAGGAGGAAGTGTTGGAACTGTTACTCGAACTGGACGCGACAGACGAGCAGCTCGACTCCCCCATGATCTTCTGCTCGGGAAGAGCGGGCACGGCCTCCACGTCCCCCTTTGAGGAGGGTACCGATCTTCGCCCTCTCTTTGACACCATTCTCGAATATATCCCCGCACCCGAGGGGGACGAAAACGCCCCTCTGCAAATGCTGGTGTCCTCCATCGACTATAACGACTACGTGGGCCGCATCGGCATCGGCCGGGTAGAGAACGGGGTATTGAAAGTCGGACAGGAGGCGCTTATCTGCAACTATCACGCACCCGAACAGGTCAAAAAGGCCAAGATTGTATCGCTTGAGCAGTTTGACGGCTTGGGAAAAACGGCGGTCGGGCAGGCTTATCCCGGCGATATTGTCGCTTTTTCGGGCGCCGAGGACATCACCATCGGCGACACGGTCTGCGCGCCGGGAAACGCCGTTCCCCTGCCCTTTGTGCGGATCAGCGAACCCACCCTCGAGATGACCTTTTCGGTCAACGATTCTCCCTTTGCGGGAAGAGAGGGCAAGTTTGTGACCTCCCGGCAGCTGCGCTCCCGCTTATACAGCGAACTGCTCAAGGACGTATCCCTGCGGGTGGAGGACGGCGAGAGCACAGACTCTTTCCGGGTGTCCGGCCGAGGGGAAATGCACCTGTCCATCCTGATCGAAACCATGCGCCGCGAGGGCTATGAACTTGCGGTCAGCACGCCCCGCGTGATCACCAAAGAGATCGACGGCGTGCTCTGCGAACCCATCGAGCGGGTGATGATCGACGTGCCCGAGGACGCGGTGGGCAGCGTCATGGAGAAAATGGGCGCGCGCAAGGGCGAATTTCTCGATATGTCCACGCACAACGGCCGCACTCGCGTGGAATACAGCATACCTTCCCGGTGCCTGATCGGCTATCGGGCGGAATTTATGACCGACACGCGCGGAGAGGGGATCCTGAACGCTTTGTTCGGCGGCTATCAGCCCATGAAGGGCAAGATCACCCGCCGGTTTACCGGTTCGCTGATCGCCTCCGAGGCCGGGGAGGCCACTTCCTACGGGTTATACAACACCCAGGAGCGGGGCGAGATGTTTATCGGCGTGCAGACCCCGGTCTACGAGGGCATGATTGTCGGCCGTTCGCCCAAACTCGGCGACATCGCGGTCAACGTCTGTAAGAAAAAGCATCTTACCGCCATTCGCTCGTCCGGCGCGGACGAAAAACTCCTGCTCACCCCGCCGGTCATCCTGTCGCTCGAGGAGGCCATCGAGTTTATCGCAGACGACGAACTTATCGAGGTCACCCCCAAAAGCATTCGCCTGCGCAAGAAGATTCTGGACAATTCCCTGCGCCTGAAAGATCAGGCACGGCGCAAGGACGCGGCAAAAGCGCAATAACAAAACCGCAAAAAGAGGGACTCCACCCTCTTTTTTGCAATTTTTTGAAAAATTTTTCATTTTTGTGCAACCAAACGTAATTTTTTACGACTTGTATAATAGGTAAGGGCGACAGGTTTTGAGCCGTATAAAAGGAACGAGCCCACGTGCGTTCCTGCCCGACGTCGCAAGGCGTTTTCCTGTCACCCGGAACGGGAAAAATTGGAAAAGCGTTGACAGTTCGGGCTGATTGTGGTATAACATAAATGAAGAAACAAAAAGGAGAGTAAGATGATACCGCCGTGGAAGAGAGACGCACATGTTCAATGAGTGAATATGTGCAGATGAAAAAATCGTATGACAAAAAACATCATGGAGGAATTTGACATGAAAAAGAAACTTCGCAAACCAATAACTATAATGCTTGTAGTTGCTTTGTGCATTGCCGTTTTGTCGTTCCCCATAAATGCATATGAGCGTTTGGGCGGTAAATTGAGCGGTGGAATTTATAACCGGACGTATTATGTTGGAATGAGTTCAAGTTCGTATGTGAATGCCTGCATAGCCGCTATCGATGACTGGAATTGGGCGGTAAACTCAAGCAACAACGGCGTCGGAAGTGATTTCTACTTCACAAGAGTGTATACAACGAATGCAACAATACGCTTTTGGGCAGAAAAACAACCGTTTGAATATTGGACTGGTTTGACACGGTTATACGATGCAAGCGGCAATTATATGAACGATAATGGATCATATAAAACCAAAAATTGGGCTTATGCAAGTATTATATTTAATACGACGAATTCGCCGGTAAGCAACGCAAATGAAATGCGCGCTATCGCCGGACATGAAATTGGGCATGCGATTGGATTGGCGCATACCAATGATAAAGGGACGTTGATGTATCCTGATTATGTAATTTGTACGGCGATTGTTCCGACCACTGACGAAATGAATGGCGCACGTGCGCTGTATTCGTAAAATTTTGTATGATTTAAGGAGGGTTTGTTATGAAAAAACAGTTTGCGGTTTTAGCCATGAGCGTTCTGCTGGCGGTTGTGCTTGTTTCCTGCGGACAGATTAAGGATACCGGTCTTTCTTCGCAGGAATCCGACCGGCAAGAGCCTGCATTGACCGAAAACAATGCGCCGGAAACGGTAAAAAACACGGTGTATTTTCCTCAAAAAAATCCGAACAGCGGCGGAATGATGGCCAACATCTCCTCTTTGTCGACTTCGGTGCGTGAGATGTATGAAAAAGCAAATACCGTGATTGTGGCAACCGTGGTCAAAGACGATGAGCAATGGCGCAGTGAGCCGAGCGGACTTGAGAACGCCTTGTCCGACGTAGTCGTGGAAGAAGTCTGGAAAGGCGACTGCTCGGTCGGCGATACACTGACCGTACACGAAACCGGCTGGCGTTATGACGATCACGATATTTCCATAGGCGGCGAACCGATTCTTCGCAAAGATATGCACGTGATTTTGTTCCTCTCGCAGGATTATGACGGAATACGCGGTGTCTGCGGTTGCTATCAGGGCAAAATTTTCCTGAATGAGCAAGAAATTGCTTATCCGTTTTCTTACTATGTGGAAGACGACGGAACGGAATTTGCTTCTTTTTCGGATATGACCGAGCCGATCTCGCTGGACGATGTTCGGCAGATGCTCACAGAGTAAGCAGACGGGGTACAATGCACCCTGATTGTATTGCCTAAAACGAACAAGCGGGGCGCATCCCCGCCTGTTTTTTGGTTTCAAAAGATTCCCCTTTGTCCGACTTTTTGGGGACAATTTAATTTTTTTGCAATTTTTTGAAAAAATTTTTCATTTTTGTGCAACCAAACGGGGAGTTTTTACGTCTTATATAATAGTAAAAGGCAGAATGGAGGAAAAAGTGAACGACAGAACGGATTTTGAGATATTGCGTGCCTTTGAGGAGCGCAGTGAGGGCGCAATCCGGGCGGTGAGCGATCGGTATGGCGGGGTATGCGCCCGGATCGCGGCGGGGATCTTATCCGACCACCGCGATCGGGAGGAATGTGTGAGCGACGCTTATATGCACCTCTGGAACGCCATTCCGCCCGCAAAACCCGCCTCCCTGCGCGCCTATCTGTACAGCGTCGTACGCAACCTTGCGATGGATCGGTATCGGAAGCTCCATGCGGAAAAGCGGGACTGTGATCTTCTTTCCGAGTTGGGAGATTGTCTTACCGGATCCGATAGCGTAGAGCAGACGCTGGACGCCCAAAGCGCCTCCCGCGAGATCTCGGAGTTTCTTCGCACCCTGCCTGTCGACTACCGGACGGTTTTTATCCGGAGGTATTACTACTGCCTGCCCGTTTCCCGTATCGCTGAGCTTGGGGGGCTCAGCGAGGGAACGGTCAAAAGCATTCTTTCCCGCACGCGAAAGAAGCTGAAAAAAGTTTTGGAAGAAAAGGGGATTACGGTATGAAATCAGATGAATTATTCCGCCTGATCGGGGAAATTGATCCCGATCTGATTGAACAGGCGGAGCCAAAAGCGGCCCGACGACGGGGAGGGTTCCTGCATGCGCTTGCTATGAGCGCCGCCTGTTTTGCGGTGGTGGCCGCGATCGGGGTTTTCGCTGCGCTTCAGATGAACGGAACCAAGGCTCCTCTTCCCACCAATCCGCCCACCCAGCCTACGGCGGGTGTGGGCGAAAGCAAAGAGCCGTCGACCGGGCCCACGCAAGAAACCGAGCCGAGCGACCGGACGGACACCCAGACGTTCACTTCGCCCACAGAGCCCACCTCGCCTACCGACCCGAAGCCTACGGACGAGGTGTTGCACGGCGATACCATCAATCACAATCTGGGCGACGTTTCCGCCGGACCGGAGTGCAAAGTACACGCTGCCGAATACCATTCCATTCCCGCCGCGCTGGTCGATTATATCGGCGGATATCCGGCGATGGAAAAATGGGGGGGCAAGGCAAAGACCACGGTACTCGACGGGGACGCATATTGTACCGCGTTTACCATCAAGGCGTTTATTGATTTCTTCGATATCCCGCGCAATGTGTTTGAAGACGCGATTGCAGGCGACACGGTCTATTACCACGACGTGGGTCTTCTGTATTCGGACGATTTGGCGGCCATAGACGCCTATTATCGTGACAGGCAGGCAAGAGAGCAAACCTACCAAAAGCGCTGCAATCTGGAAAATCTGAGGATCAAACTCTATCAGGGACGTCTGGACGGCGATTTCCGCCGCAAAGAGGGAATAGACATGACCGAAATCGAAAAACGTGTCGCGCATCACCGGGCGAGCATTCCGTATCTGATTGCGTATTTTAAGATCCCGCGCGGCGAGGTAGAGGGGTATATCCGGGATATGGAAGAGCGGGGCGCCCTGCAATATGACTACCGTCTGGACCTCATCTACGGGGAGGACGGAGCGATCCGGGACCTTGAGAGCGTCAAAAAGCTGTCGACGGTCAGACAGGACGCGCTGTTTGCGGGCGTAGATAATCTTTATACGGATTGAATTGGGGGATTTTGAAAAATCCCCCAAACCCCCAAAACTTTTGGAAAATGAGCAAAAAATGAGTAAAAAATGAGCAAAAAAATGACAAAAGGAAGGCCCACGGCCTTCCTTTTGTCATCTCTGTACTCTTCCGGAGCCGTCCCCTCCGGCCAGTTTTTCGACTTCCGCAACGCTCACGCGGTTGTAGTCGCCCTCCACCGAATGCTTGAGGGCGGACGCGGCCACCGCAAATTCGATGGCCTCCTGTGCGCTCTTGCCCGCGGTCAGCGCGTAGATCAGCCCGCCGGCAAACGAGTCGCCGCCGCCTACCCGGTCGACGATATGCAGGTGGTAGTTCTTTGAGAAGCAGTAGTCCTTTCCGTCGTACAGCATACCCGCCCAGTCGTTGTCGCTTGCCGAAACGGACGTGCGCAGGGTGATGGCCACCGCCTTAAAGCCAAACCGATCGGCAAGCTGTTTTGCCACCGACCGATAGCCGTCGTGGTTGAGTTTTCCGCCGTAGATGTCGGTATTCTCGGCTTCGATGCCGAACACGTCCTTTGCGTCCTCCTCGTTGGAAATACAGACGTCCACGTACTGACAGAGGTCGCTCATGACCGCGCGCGCCTGTTCGCGGGTCCAGAGTTTGCCGCGATAGTTGAGGTCGCAGGAGATCTTGACTCCCGCCGCCTTGGCCGCAACGCAGGCCTGTCGGCAGATCTTCGGAAGATTGCCGCCCAGCGCCGGGGTAATGCCGGTAAAGTGAAACCAGTCGGCCCCCGCGAAAATGCTCTCCCAGTCAAATTCCTCGGGCACGGCCTGCGAGATGGCCGAATACGCGCGGTCGTAAATGCAGACCGAGCCGCGCTGGGACGCGCCTTTTTCGAGGAAATAAATGCCGACCCGATCGCCGCCCCGCACGATACGCGAGGTGTCTACGCCGAGGGCGCGCAGTGAGTCCACCGCCGCTTGGCCGACGGCGTGAAGCGGCAGTTTGGTGACGTAGACGCTTTGCTGACCGTAGTTGGCAAGCGAAACGGCTGCGTTTGCCTCCCCGCCGCCAAAGGTGGCCTGCATCCGGTCATTCTGAAAAAAGCGATTGTACCCCTCGGGTGCAAGGCGAAGCATGATCTCGCCGAATGTTACGATTTTAGCCATTGGAACGCGCCTCCTTTACGATTTCAACCGACTGACGGCACAGATCGGTAATCTTTTCCCATTGTCCTGTCTCGATCAGGTCTGCGGTCACCATGTACGAGCCGCCGCAGGCAAAGATGATCGGCGATGCGGCGTATTCCCGCAGGTTGGATAGCGATATGCCGCCGGTCGGCATGATCCGGAACATGGGGAAAGGTGCGCTCATCGCCTTGATTTTCGCAAGTCCTCCCGATTGCTCTGCCGGGAAGAATTTGAGCACTTCTAGGCCGAATTTGAGCGCGGCGTGGTAGTCGGTGGGCGTGGTGCAACCCGGGTAGATGGGAACACGCTTTTCCACGCAATACGCCGTGATCTCCGGATCAAAACCGGGGGTGACGATAAAGGCCGCGCCCGCCTCCAGCGCCGCGTCCGCCTGTTTGGTGGTAAGTACCGTGCCCGCGCCTATCAGCATTTCCGGGCGCTTGGACCTCATCAGGCGAATGGCCGTGTCCGCTCCCGCCGCACGAAAGGTCACCTCGGCTACGCTCACCCCTCCCGCGCACAGCGCCCGCGCAAGCGGCGCCGCGTCCCGCTCGGGCCGGTTGAGTTTGATGACCGGCACAATGCCGATCCCATGAATTTTTTGGTCAATGTCAGTCATAGCTGATCTCCTTGATTTATTTTTTTGTTTTGGGGGATTTTGAAAAATCCCCCAAACCCCCAAAACTTTTGGAAAAGGATTTTTGCTTACCGCGTGTCGCCGTTATACGCCCACACACGCCGAAAAGCCGTAATTTGTTTTTGTTTTGGAGGATTTTGAAAAATCCCCCAAGCCCCCAAAACTTTTGGAAAAAGATTTTTTGCCTACCGCGTGCCGCCGCTATACGCCCGCATACGCCGAAAAGCCGCCGTCGATGGGCAGGACAATGCCGGTAATAAACCCGGCGGCACGCTCGTCGGTCAAAAACAACAGGCCTCCGTCCAGTTCCTCGCTCTGCCCAAAGCGCCCCATGGGCGTTGCCGCTAAGATCTTGCCGGTGCGCGCGGTGGGCGTGCCGTCCGGCTGATAGAGCAGTGCGGCGTTTTGTTTGGTGGAAAAAAAGCCGGGCGCGATGGCGTTGACCCGAATGCCCACCTTGGAAAAATGCACGGCAAGCCACTCGGTGAAATTGGACACGGCGGCCTTGGCCGCCGAGTAAGCCGGGATCTTGGTCAGCGGAGTAAAGGCGTTCATGGACGAAATATTGACAATACAGCACCCCTGCCGCCCGATCATCTGCCGGGCAAAGGCTTGGGTGGGAATGAGCGTGCCGAGGAAATTGAGCCGAAAGACCCCGTCCACTCCCCTCGGGTCCAGATTGAAGAAATGGAGCGTTTCCGTCCCGAAATCCTCTGCCTCAAAATATTCCTTGTCGGTGGTTGCCAAAGGACTGTTGCCGCCCGCGCCGTTGATCAGAATATCGCATGGCCCGAGATCGTCCTGCACGCGTTCGGCCACCGTCCGGCAAACCTCCCGGTCGAGCACGTCGCAGACGTACGCCCCGGCTTGGCCGCCCTCAGCGATGATCTGCCGGGCGACCTCCTCCGCCGCCTCGCCGTTACGGTCGAGAAGAGCGACCTTTGCGCCCGCCCGCGCCAGCACTTGTGCGAATCTGCCGCACAGCACGCCGCCCGCGCCCGTCACCACCGCGACCTTGCCGGTATGATCGGTATTGAGTAGGTTATTTTGCATGGTTTACTTCCTTTTCACAAGCCTCGAATAATCCGTTTAAATAAGCGGCGCCCAGCGCCCGGTCGTATAACCCGTAGCCGGGCCTCGGCTGTTCGCCCCAGATGGCGCGCCCGTGGTCGGGGCGCACGTAGCCGTCGTAGCCGTTGTCCGCCAGCGCTCGCACGATCTCGTACATATCCAGCGAACCGCAGGAGGAAAGGTGTGCGCTTTCGGCAAACGATCCGTCGGCCTCCCGCCGCACGTTGCGGATATGCATAAAGGCAATGCGCCCGGCCGCCGCGTATTTGCGCACCATGGCGGGAATATCGTTGCGCGCATCACAGCCCAGACTGCCCGTGCAAAAGCAAAGACTGTTTGCCGGACTGTCCACGATGGCCAACATCCGGTCGATATTTGTCTCGTTCGTAATAATCCGCGGAAGACCGAACACCGGGTAGGGCGGGTCGTCCGGGTGAATGGCCATGCGCACACCGCACGCTTGGGCCACGGGAATGATTGTTTTCAAAAAACCTTCCAGGTTTGCCCATAACCCCTCTGTCCCGATGCGGCCGTAAGCCTCGATCAGTTCCCGCAGCTCCGCCCGGCTGTAACTTGCGTCCCAGCCGGGCAGGGCGACGTCCTCGCGCTTGGGGTCCATGCGGGCAAGTTCTTCCTGATTGAACGCAAGCGAGAAAGAGCCGTCGGAGGCGGGCTTGGCAAGGTCTGTGCGCGTCCAGTCAAAGACCGGCATAAAATTATAAGTGATGCACTTGACCCCATAGCGTGCACAGCGCCGGATATTTTCGCAATAAACTTCTGTCAGCCGGTCGGCGTCCTTGCTCCCCAGCTTGATCGCTTCCGGCACGGGGACCGACTCGACCACGTCAAAGCAAAGCCCTTTTTGTTCGCACGCCTCGCGCAGGCGGGCAAGGCTCTCTTCCGGCCAGACCTGACCCGGCTTTACGTCATACACCGCCGATACCACCGAACGCATACCCGGGATCTGCGCGATCCTGTCAAGGGTGACCGGGTCGTCCTCGCCGTACCAGCGGAAGCAAAGTTTCATTTTCATTTTTATTTTTATACTCCCTCAATCTACTAATATATTACATCAAAAAGCGCGGGAAGTCAAACCCAAAAAGCACATTTGCAAAAAAATTTCCGGCGAGGTTGACCCGCCGTCCGATTTGTGCTAAACTATGTGTAATTCCGAAGTTTCAGGGGGTTGAGGGAATACGGTATGAATCGATTGATCGTATTGAAAGTAGGTACAAGTTCGCTGACAGAGCCGGACGGAGCGCTGTCGCGGGAAAAAGTGCGGGCGATCTGTGACGGCGCGGCCGATCTGCGCGACGCGGGACACGGGGTGATTATCGTCACCTCCGGGTCGATCGCCGCAGGATTCCGGAGACTGGGTTATGCCTCCCGCCCGACCGCTCTGCCCGCAAAGCAAGCCTCCGCCGCAGTGGGTCAGGGACTGCTCATGCGGGAATATGAGGACGGTTTGGGTGCAAGAGGATATACGGCGGCGCAGATCCTGCTCACTCCCGATGCGTTCACAGACCGGGACAAGTACCGCAACGCCTTTGCCACGCTGCAAGCCCTGATTTCCCGGGGCGCCGTGGCGGTTATCAACGAAAACGACACGGTTGCCACCGCCGAGATCCGGATCGGGGATAACGACACCCTTTCCGCACAGGTGGCGGGTATGGTGCACGCCGACCGGCTGATCCTGCTCACCGACGTGGACGGACTGTACACCGCCTCCCCCGCAAAGGACCCGAATGCCCGCCGCATCGACCGGGTCGAGCAGATCACGCCCGAGATTGAGGCATATGCCGCCGGCGCGGGGTCGTCCGTCGCCACAGGCGGAATGCAGACCAAACTGTCAGCCGCACGGCTTGCAACCGAGGCGGGGGTGGAGGTCTTTATCTGCCGCGCAGGAGGTCGGGAGGCCGTCACGGGTGCGGTGGACGGCAGTGTTCCCGGGACTCTGTTTGCCGCGGGCGCGGGACTCAAAACCCGCTTGCAGTGGGTATCTTTTTACGCCCAAAGCAAAGGGAGACTGATCGTGGACGAGGGCGCGGTACGGGCGCTGACCGAACAGCATAAAAGTCTCTTGCGCGCGGGTATCCGCGCGGTAGAGGGTGTGTTTTCAGCCGGGGACGTAGTGGACGTCTGCGGCCCGGACGGGACGCTTGTCGCCCGGGGATTGGTTTCCTACGACTGCGCCGAATTGCACACGCCTACCGATGCGCGGGACGTCTATCCTGCCGTGCACGCGGACAACATGGTGCTTGCGGGCAAAGATCCGTAAGTTTTGGAAGAACAGTAAAATTTATAAGTTTTGAGGGGGTGCGGGGGAACTTTTCCAAAAGTTCCCCTGCTCTATAAAAAATTTTTTCAAAAGTTCTCCTGTGTTATCACTTTCCATGCCTCGATCAGTCGATCGAGGGACATAGCGGCGTTTGCCGGGCTGGTCGAGGGCAGATAGACGGCGGGAATACCGGTAAGCGGGAGCAAAAATCGGTCGTACAGCCGCTCGGCTGTTCTGCCGTTGACAAAAATACGGCGAATGGGCGCCTTTTGCAGAATGGGCGAAAGATCGTTCGGCTGCACCGAGCGGATGGAACTGTCGGCGCTTCCGGTGATCTCGCAGCAGGCGACGGTGTCCCACAGCGCAAGGTGATGGGACAGGATCAGGCGGCGCTTGTCCTCGACGCTTTCCGTAAGGCGCTCGCCGTACAGGGCGGCGATCACCCGCCAGAAGCGGTTTTGCTTGTGCCCGTAGAAAAACTGCACCGCCCTTGACTGTACCGATGGAAAACTGCCTAAAATCAGCGTATGTGAAGATTGGTCAAAAAGCGGCGGGATAGGATGGGTGATCTGTGATGGGGTCATGCGTGTTCCTTAAGGTTTATAAGTTTTGAGAGGGTGCGGGGGAACTTTTCCAAAAGTTCCCCTGCTCTTTGATTTTCAAAAGATTTCCGCCCGACGGTCGGGCGGGCAAAAAGGTTTATAAATTTTGAGAGGGTGCGGGGGAACTTTTTCAAAAGTTCCCCTGCTCTATTATAAATTTTGCCGCAGGATATGACACAAACCGGTATAGCGTTTGGTTTGCCGGTTGTTATCCACCATGCCGGCGACCACGTCCGCCCGCCCGACCAGAATGACCATATTCTGAGCGCGGGTGACGGCGGTGTACAAGAGATTGCGGGTGAGCAGGCGCGGGGTAAAGGGATAAATCGGAAGAATGACCGTGGGGTATTCGCTACCCTGGCTTTTGTGCACGGTCACGGCATAGGCGTGTTCGAGTTCTTCCAACTGTGTAAAATCGTAGGCGGCGATCCGGCCGTCAAAATCCACAGTGACCTCCTCGGCCGAGAGATTGATGGCGCGAATGACGCCGATATCCCCGTTGAAGATACCGTTGCCTTTTACCCCGCCTTTTTGCCATTCGATATCGTAGTTGTTGCGGATCTGCATGATCTTGTCGCCCTCCCGCAGAATGACCGGGCCAAACCGGCGCTCCCGCTTGTCCTTACCGGGGGGATTGAGGGTCTTTTGCAGAAGCGCGTTGAGGGCGACCGTTCCTGCGGCTCCCTTGCGGGAGGGGGTGATGACCTGAATGCCCGAGAGGATCTCTTTGCCGTAGGTGCGGGGCAGGCGCACGGCGCACAGCGAAGCTACGGTCTGGGCGATCTGCTCGTCGGATTGCCGGGGCACAAAGAAGAAATCGCTGTTTTTGGATTCCAGTTCGGGATATTCGCCCGCGTTGATCGAGTGGGCGTTGGTGATGATCAGGCTCTCGGAGGCCTGTCGGAATACCTCTTTCAACTCAATGGTTGCAAAAACGTCCGAGCGAATCAGATCCCGCAGGACGTTGCCCGGTCCGACCGAGGGAAGCTGGTCGCTGTCGCCGATCAGCAGTAAACGCGCACCCGGCTTGATGGCTTTTAACAGGGCCGCCATGATTTCGGTGTCGATCATGGAAGTCTCGTCGATGATAAATACGTCTTCGTCGAGAAGATTGTTCTCATTCCGGCGGAAGTGTGGATCGTCCTCGGAGGAGAAATCGATTTCCAGCAAACGGTGGATGGTCTTTGCCTCGTACCGGGTGGCCTCGGACATACGCTTTGCGGCACGCCCTGTGGGCGCGGCCAGCGCAATGTCCAGCCCGAGAGAGCCAAACACCCGGATGAGCGCCCGGATAATGGTCGTTTTACCGGTACCGGGGCCGCCGGTCAGGATCATGACACCGTTTTGCAGGGCACAGGTGATGGCCCGCTTTTGCATGGGCGCGTACCGCAGGCCGTATTCGGCCTCCATGCGTTCGATAAACCGGGCGATGTTTCCGGCGTCCATGGGCGGACACACTTTTTGCAAGAGATCGAGTTTTGAGGCGATGGTCGTCTCGGCCTCGTAGTAATTTTTAAGATATACGCATTCCCTGCCGCCCATGTGCACCTGCCATAACTGCCCGTCGGCCACCAGAGCGTCGCAGGCCTCCGCCGCCTCGGCCGCGGACACCTCCAACAGTTCTGCCGCTACCGCCAGCATTTTGTCCCGGGGAAGATAGACGTGCCCGTTGGAGACGGCGTTGTATTTCATGGTGTGGATGACGCCCGCCCGGATGCGCTCGGGATGGTTTTGCGCAAGGCCCAGCGAGCGTGCGATGCGGTCCGCCCGGTCAAAGCCGATGCCGCGGATACGCTCGCAGAGAATGTAGGGGTTTTGCTTGATGATATCGATGGCCGCCGAGCCGAAAGCCTTGTACACCCGCACGGCCGAGGTCGCTCCCATATATTCGCCGCAGAAGGCCATGACCGTCCGCATTCCGAACTGGGCGCGGAATTCTTCGGAAATTTCGGTTGCTTTTTTGAGGGAAATGCCCGGCAGATCGGCAAGCCACTCGGGGTGGTTTTCGATCACGTCAAAGGAGTCCGCCCCGAACCGGTCCACAATCCGGCCGGCCGTCACCGGCCCGATGCCCTTGACGGCGCGGGAGGATAAGTATTTGAGGATGGCGGATTCGCTTGCGGGAAGATGTTTCTCGTAATACTCCACCTTGAACTGTCTTCCGTAGGTGGGGTGCACTTCCCAGCGTCCCATGGCCTTGAGCGTCTCGCCCTCGCTGATGAGCGGCATAATTCCGGTCAGCGTGATAAACTCGCCCTCGTCGATGGCTAAGTCTATCACGCTGTATCCGTTTTGTTCGTTATGATAGATTACGGTTTCGACCACGCCCTCAACGGGGATCAGCCGGTCGATTTCCGGGCTTTGATTCATACTTTGTTTTTCTTTCAATCAATCGAAAGAAACCGCGGCGCACTCCGCGCAGCACGGTATAACCGCCGTACACGGCGAACACGCACACCGCGATCTCTAAAAATAACCCAAGCATACGAGATCACCTGTTCCATTGTATGCGAACGAGGTGGTTTTTGTTATGGGATCCCCTTTCCCCTCGAGGGGATTACAGCAGCGCGTCGCGCAGCGTATCCGCCAGATCGCGCTTTTCCCACGGCGTGTCCAGATCCTCGCGTCCCATGTGGCCGTAGGCCGCAAGGGCGCGATAGATCGGTCTGCGCAGGTCAAAGCGTTCGATAATGGCCGCCGGGCGCAGGTCGACCGGTTGGCTCACTGCCCGGGCGATCCGATCGTCCGGGCAGAGGCCCGTGCCGAAGGTGTCCACCATGACCGACACCGGGTGTGCTAC
>CANQPT010000001.1 GCA_947625805.1 uncultured Clostridia bacterium | reverse complement strand
CCCTTTTACTGCTTCTATTATACCACTTTTTACCTAAAAAACAAAGCCCTTTTCAGGACTTTGTCTTCAGGCTGAGCCCGCTGAAGGCGGGCTTTTGTTATACCATGCGGCGAATGACCGAGAGCAGATAGTTTACGTCATCGGCGGTATTGAATGCGCCGAAGGAGATGCGTACCGCGCCGTGCTCGGGTGTGCCCAGGGCGGCGTGAGCCAGCGGCGCACAGTGCAAACCTCCGCGCACGCAGATACCTGCCTCCCCAAGTTCTTTTGCCGTTTGTTCCGAATCCTTCCCGTTTACGTTGAATAGTAAGATGCTCGATCTGCGGAAGTTTGGCGCGTAGACCGTAACGGCCTGTATGCGCGAAAGGGCGGACAGCAGGCGTTCATAGAGGGCGCTTTCGTTTAAGAGGATTCGCTCGCACCCTTGCTCCTCTACAAATCGGATGCCTTCTCCGAGGCCGACGATATTCGGTACCGAGATCGT
Organism: uncultured Clostridia bacterium; assembly: GCA_947625805.1. GTDB lineage: Bacteria > Bacillota > Clostridia > Oscillospirales > CAG-272 > CAKSEI01. The sequence goes on along the minus strand of CANQPT010000001.1, from coordinate 123,812 downwards.
TCCTGCCTCAAAGCGTTCGGGCAGAAAATCAGGCATAAATGGCTCTCTGGAATTGACGCCGTTTCCGCCCTCGACCAGCGTGCGTCCGTGGCCGGCCGCGTCTGCTGCGCGCCGGGAAAAGAGCACAAAGCCACTACCTTGCGGTCCATATAATCCCTTGTGTCCCGGTGCGCACAGCGCGTCGATGTTCATCTTTTCCATATCGACCGGATGGGTGCCCACATATTGGGAGCCGTCCACAATAAAATAGAGCCCCCGTTCGCGGCAGAGCGCACCCAGCGGTGCAAGCGGCAGGGTCAGAGGACAGATATTGCTCCCGGCATTGACCACCAGCGCCCGGGTATCCGGGCGGATCTTGGCACGTACGTCCGCGAGAATATGCTCGACCGGAGCAAATGCGCCGAAGATGCTGTAAGGCAGACGCGAGGTCCAGATCGGACGTACTACCGCATTGTGCTCAATATCGGAAATGATCACGTGCCCCTGCGGGACAAGCGCTTTAATGGCAAGGTTGATCGCATAGGTTGCATTCTGGGTAAAGATCACGTTTTCCGGTTTGCCTGCGAACATCCGGGCGATCTGCGTGCGCACTCCGTAGACCGCTTCCGCGCTTTTGGCCGACAGCGGGTGTACACCTCTTCCGGGATTGCCGCACCATCCGTCCATGCAGTTCTTCATGGAAAAACTCACGCCCGGCGGCTTGGGAAAGGTTGTCGCCGCGTTGTCAAGATATACTGTTTGCATTATTCCTCCGTGATCCCGAGATAGGGCACGGCGCTCAGTGCGAACAGGTTTTCGCAGTTGCGCCGCTGCGCACACGGTATCGTGAGTGCATAGGAGCAGCCCTTTTTGCTGGTCCTGGGGTCCTTTTTCACTACTTCCGATTCGATGGCGTTTCGGTCAAGGACCTCCTTGCCTCGCAGGGCAAGTGTCAAGGATTTGAATCCCGCGTAACACCGTCTCATAATTAAAACCTCCCTTGTTCCATCGTATGCGGACAGGGAGGTTTTCGGCACGCAGTGCGCGCTTAAATGTGCATTTCTTCTTCCGGGGGAATCTCCAGGGCACGCGGCGCCTCCGGCTTTCGTTTGAGCGGATCGTAGGCAAAGGCGCGGCAGCAGTATTCGCGGGAAACGATGCCCTTGCGGCTGCACAGCATGGTCTTTTCATCCCAGATGGTTTTGGCGTGCTCGCAGTATGCGCACACACGGGTGAGTGCTTTCCGTTCTTCCTTGGTCATGATCTGCTCCTTCTGTTTTGATAATTCTATTATACACGATTCTCCGTCATTTTTCTATATGTTTTGCAAAAAAAGACAGACAAGCGCCGCAAGACCGGCACAAATTAGCCCCTGCACGGCTTTTCCGGTCAGATATTTACGCATATTTAACCTTTGACCGAGCAGATAGGAGGCAGATTGCGCGTGCACGCACAGACCGCTCCACCCGATGGCAAAGGCCGCGAGGATGAGCGAAAGAGGACCGGAAATGCCTGCGGAAAGATGGGCGCCGTTCGTGACTTCAAGTAAGACTGCGGCGAGCGGCAGGGCAGGGGCAAGTGCGCCGTGGGCAAAGACCAGGCCCACTGCGTCGGTCAGCACCGAGAAGAACACCACAAATCCGCAGACCGTAAGGGTCGAGGTGACCGCACCGCGTACCGCACCGCCGAGATCGGGACGAAAGCGCACCACCGTGCGGGTGTCTGCTCTGCGGCGGGGGTGTCCTATGGATAAAAGCAGTCCGAGAATCAGCACTGATGCGACCTCGATCGCATACAGGAGGACTCCGATCATAGGATCGCCGAAAAATCCCGCTCCGATTCCGCCGATCACAAAGGCAGGGCCGGTATTGTTGCAAAAGGCGCACAGTCGTTGCGCTTCTTCCTGTTTGCAAAGACCCTTTTCCAGCGTTTCCGCCGCGGTCTTTGCTCCAACCGGAAAGCCCGCCGCAAGGCCGATGATGACCGCCGCCGCACAGTTTCCGGACAGGGCGAACAATCTGCCGAATGGCCGGGCGAGCAGTCTGCCGAGATACTCCGCCATGCCGGAGGACAGAATCAGGGAAGAGAGCACCATATAGGGAAAAAGAGAGGGAATGACGTTTTTTACGCATAGTTCCAGCGCCGCGCTGACCGCACCGGCCGCCTCGGCCGTGTTCTTCAGCAAGTAGAAAGAAAAAAATACCAGCGCACACCAGGTACAAGCTGCGCGCAGACGTTTGACAGACGGATAAATTTCGGACACCTCGCATATTGTTTTTATATCAATATATTAGCAAAAAAACGGGGGTATTCAGTGAGCAAAAACAGACTAAGACGGCTATCCCGTGCGATCATGAATGAAACCGGCCTGTGCTCCGAACTCAGCGTGAGCGCGGGCAGAGAGGTGCTTGCCCATGGCGCGCGGGCGATCGTATCTTATTCCGAAAGCGAGGTGAAGCTCCGTCTGTGCGACATGACCCTGTCGGTGAAAGGCTGTGATCTAACCATGAAAAGTTATTTCGGCGGGGTGGTGCGGGTATCGGGCAGGATCACGGGGCTGGATTTTGAGGCTTAAACTTGTCGAGCGGATCACCAATTATCTGTACGGCTACTGCAAGGTGCGCATAGAGGGGTATTCTTCACGTGCGCTGACCGCTCTTTTGCGATGCGGGATCAACTACTGGGGCCTTACCAGCAATAATGGGGTGATCGAATTTTATCTTCCCTGTGCCCAGCGTAGGGCCATGGCGCGTGCGCTCGCTCCCTGCGGGTGTACCGTGCGGCAATTACGGGTCTGCGGTGCGCTGCATACCGCCGGCAAATACCGCCACAGACCCGGCGTCATCGCGGGCGCCTTTCTCTTCGCCTGTATCTTGTGGGCGTCCACTTATTTTATCTGGGACATCTCGGTGGAGGGCAACGCGGCTCTTACCGACTGGCAGGTGATCGATCGTTTTGAGCAGTATGGGGTCAAGTTCGGCGCGTTTATTCCATCACTGGATCTGGATCTGATCTGTCAGAAGTATCTGGTGGATTCTGAGGACATCGGCTGGGTCAGTGTCAATCTGTCGGGCACTTGTGCGGACATTGTTGTCAAGGAGCGCACCGACCGTACCGATCCATGGCAGGACGACACCCCCTCCAATATCATCGCTACCGAGGACGGGCAGATCACTTCCTTTACCGTCTGGAGCGGCAAGAGCAATGTGCATCTCGGACAGGTAGTGCGCAAGGGGGAGGTGCTGATCAGCGGCGTGTCCGAGGTCGCCCACGGCGATCAGGTGACCACCAACATTGACCGTGCCTACGGCAGCGTCATGGCGCAGGTCTATCGGGAATACACCGAAAGCGTACCCCTGACCGGTGAGCATAAGACCTATACCGGCGGGCAAAAAACCGAAAAAGAGTACATTTTTTTCACAAAAGCGCTGAAAAGTTTCGGAAATAGTGGAAATGATGAGGGGTTTTATGATAAAATAATAGATAACGAGCGGGTAATCCTGTTTGACGTACTCAAACTCCCGATCTTTGTGCGCACGACCGTGTTGCGCGAATATACGATGGAGCAGTACACGTTTTCGGAGGAGCAGGCGGCAGGTCTTGCGCAGGCACGCATGATGCGGCGCCTGTCCGAGGAACTTTCCGGGTGTGAACTCATATCCAGACAAAGCGAAGGATCCCTTTCAGACGGCGTATATACCCTGACCTGCAAGGTCTACTGTATTGCCGATATTGCAAAAGAAGTGGAGATTACAAATGACACAGAGGACGGTGCTCCTTGAAACGACCGATCAGGCCTTGACCCTGTTTGGAGCATATGACGGCAACGTGCGCCGGGCGGAAGAACTGTTCGGCGTGCAGATCATCAACCGCGGCGGCGCGCTGGTCATCGAGGGAGATGATGAAAGTGCCGCTCGCGCGGCGCAGGCGTTTGAATATTTGAAAAGTGTTCTTGCCCACGGCGGTGCGGTAGACGAGCAGACGGTGGATTATGCGATGAACATGACCCTCGACGGCAAGGCAAGCGAACTTGCGGTTCTTGATGACGATACGATCTGTCTGACAAGCAAAGGCAAGCCGATCAAAGCCAAGACCGTAGGGCAAAAGCGGTATGTGGATCTGATCGCGCACAATACCATCGTGGTAGGCGTCGGTCCCGCAGGCACCGGCAAGACTTTCCTTGCCGTCGCGCAGGCGGTGGCCGCTTTGCGGCGCAAGGAGGCAGAGCGCATTATCCTGACCCGCCCGGCCATCGAGGCGGGCGAGAATCTCGGCTATCTTCCGGGAGATCTGCAAAGCAAGATCGATCCCTATCTGCGCCCGCTCTATGATGCGTTATATGAGATGCTCGGCATGGATACCGTGAGCAAGCATATGGAACGCGGGGTGATCGAGATTGCACCGCTTGCCTATATGCGCGGGCGGACGCTGGACAACTCTTTTATCATTCTCGACGAGGCGCAGAATACCACCCCAGAGCAGATGAAAATGTTCTTGACACGTCTCGGTTTTCATTCCAAGGCTGTGGTCACAGGCGACATCACCCAGACCGACCTGCCGCGCGGGAAAAAGAGCGGACTTGTGGACGCACTTGGCGTGCTCGACGGCATTGAGGACGTGGCCATCCATCATTTTACCGACCGGGACGTGGTACGGCACCGCCTGGTACAACGGATCATTCAGGCATACGAAAAACGGGACAGACAAAAGAAATGAACAAGATCTATATCACCAATCAGCAAAAAACCGTCGCGCTCACTCCCGCGATGCGCGCATTGATTCGCAGGGCAGTGAACGCCGCCCTGCGCTGTGAGCAATATTCCCATCCGGCGGAGGTATCGGTCACGCTGACGGACAACGCCGGGATCCGCGCTCTCAACCTTGAGTACCGCGGCAAAGACAGCGCGACCGACGTGCTGTCCTTTCCCATGTTTGACGAGACCGACGAGCGCGCGATACTGGGCGATATTGTCATATCCCTCGAGCGTGCACTCGGGCAGGCGAACGAGTACGGACATTCGCTCGAGCGGGAGGTCGCCTTTTTGACCGTGCATTCTGTGCTTCACCTGCTTGGATATGACCACGAACTCGGAGAGCAGGAGGAAAGAGAGATGTTTACAAAGCAAGAGGAAATCCTGAAGGAAATGGGATTAACAAGATGAAGAGAACGGGATTTGCGGCCATCGTAGGCCGCCCGAACGTGGGCAAAAGCACACTGATCAACGCGATTTTGGGCGAGAAGATCGCAATCGTTTCCAAAAAACCGCAGACCACCCGCAACCGGATCACCGGCATTTATACCAAGGGGGAGGATCAGATCGTATTTTTGGACACGCCCGGTATGCATCAAGCCAAAACCAAGCTCGGCAGTTACATGGTGCGCTCGGTTGGCTCTGCGATCCGCGACGTGGACGCGGCTGTGCTCGTGGTCGAGGCGGACGCCCACCCCGGTCCGGTCGAGCAGGCGCTGATCGAACGGTTCAAGGCGGCAAAATTGCCCGCCATTCTTGCGATCAACAAGATCGACCGCGCGGGCGCGGCGCGTACCGCACAGGCCATCACCGAATACAGTACGCTCTACGATTTTGCCTCGGTCGTTCCGCTGTCCGCCCTCAAAGCGGACGGGGTGCAGATTGTCGTGGACGAACTGAAGCCCTTTTTGTACGAAAGCGACTGGCTCTTTCCGGCGGACGTTGTCACCGATCAGCCCGAGCGTCAGATCGCGGCCGAACTGATCCGCGAGAAGATTTTGCGCACCATGAACGACGAGATCCCGCACGGTACTGCCGTGGTCATCGAGGAATGGAACGAGAAAAAGGACCTGCTTTCCATTCGCGCGCAGATATACTGCGAGCGGGAGAGTCACAAGCGCATTCTGATCGGTCACAAGGGTGCTGCCCTCAAGACCATCGGCAGTTACGCACGCGAGGATATGGAGCGTTTTTTCGGGTGTAAAGTATTCCTCGAGCTGTGGGTCAAGGTCAAGGAAAACTGGCGGGACAGCAACTATCATCTTTCCGATTTCGGATACAAGGAAGAACAGTGAGCACTCCGATCTTATGCAAGGGCGTGGTCATCCGCGAGGTCGCTTACGGTGAGAGCGACAAATGTCTGACCGTACTCAGCGACACGCTGGGATGTATCGCCATCTTCTGCAAGGGCGCCAAAAACTACAAGAGCAAGGCCTTTGTCAGCGCCCAACAGTTTTGCTACAGCGAGTTTGAACTCTATTCCCGCGCAGACCGCTACTGGCTCAAAGAAGGCACCCTGATCAACAACTTTTACGGCATCCGGGAGGATATCACCTCCGCCGCCCTTGCAGGATACGTCTGCGACGTGGTGGCGGACGTTACCCGCGAAAATCAAAAAGAGCCGGAGATTTTGCGGCTTCTCTTGAATACGCTGTATATGCTCTCCCGCCCGGACAAGCCCCGCGCACAACTCAAAGCGGTGTTTGAACTGCGCCTGTGCGCCCTCGCGGGCTTTTGCCCCGACCTGGTCGGGTGCGCTGTCTGCGGCGCGTACGGAGAGGGAGAGCCCATGTATTTCGACCCGAAGGGCGGGCAGATATACTGCGGTTCTCACAAGGGGAGCGCGACCATGCTCTCGGCCGCTGTGGTCAAGGCCATGCGTCATTCCGTGTACGCACCGGCTCAGCGCATCTTTGCTTTTGAACTTGCGCCCGCCGAACTTTCCGAGTTTGCGCACATGGCAGAGCGTTATCTTCTCTGTCAACTCGAGCGCTCGTTTGCAACCCTCGATTTTTATCACAATATGGAAAACCTATGAAAGAATTTACCAAAAACGCACAAATTACCGAATACGATAAGATATTAGCCCGTCTTGCTGCGCTCACGCATACCGAGGGCGGCAAGGAACGCGCGCTTTCTCTGCGTCCGCTTACCGAGCGGGGGAGGATCGAGCGCCTGCTGACCGAAACGGATGAAGCCAAGGGTGTATCCGCCGAAAAAGGAGCGCCTTCTTTTTCCGGCGGACGGGAGGTAAGCACTGTCGCCGAGCGTGCTCAAAAGGGCGCACAGTTATCCACAAGAGAACTGCTGGACGTGGCGGGTCTGCTTTCCTGCGTGCGGGGTCTTTCCGCCTATTTTGACGGCTGCGCCGAGCGCTATCCCGCCCTTTGCGGGATCTTTTCCCGTCTTGCCGCCAACCGGTCGCTGGAAAATGCGATCACCCGTGCGATCGCAGCCGAGGATCAGATTGCCGACGACGCAAGCCCGACTCTTGCGGGAATCCGCCGCAAGATGCGAAAGATCAACGATTCCATTCGGGAAGAGTTGCAGGGCTATATCAAAAACGGTGCGCACAGTCGATATTTGCAGGACAATATCGTCACCATGCGGGGCGGCAGATACGTCATCCCGGTCAAAGCAGAGTATAAAAACGAGGTCAAGGGACTGCTGCACGAAACCTCTGCCACGGGTGCGACCATGTTTATCGAGCCGATCGCGGTGGTCGAGGCGAACAACGACCTGCGCATCCTCGAGGGCGAGGAAAAAGAGGAGATCGACCGCATTCTCACAGAACTCAGCGCACAGGTGAGCGAATTTGGCAGACAACTGACACAGAACTGTCGGACGGTGGGGCTGCTCGACTTTATCTTTGCCAAAGCAGAATTGTCGGTACGTATGCGCGGCGAGAGAATCGCCTTTACAGACGAACGGATCATCGAACTGCGCTCGGCGCGTCACCCGCTGCTCGACCGGAAAACCGTCGTTCCGATCACAGTCAGGGTGGGCGGGGAATACGATACCCTCGTGATTACAGGCCCCAACACCGGCGGCAAGACGGTCGCGCTCAAAACCCTCGGTTTGTTTGCCATGATGGCGCAGTCGGGTCTGCATCTGCCGTGCAGTCCGGACTCGCGCACCTGCGTGTTCTCCTGTGTGCTTGCCGACATCGGGGACGAGCAGTCGATCGAGCAGTCGCTGTCCACCTTTTCCGCGCACATGAAGCGGATCATCGAGATCCTTGCGGCGGCAGATGAAAAGGCGCTGGTGCTCTTCGACGAACTCGGCTCGGGTACCGACCCGGTCGAGGGTGCGGCGCTCGCAACTTCCATCATCGAGCAGGTGCGGGAGCAGGGAGCACTGTGTGCCGCGACCACCCACTATGCGGAACTCAAAGCCTATGCGCTCGACACAGAAGGGGTGTGCAACGCCTCCTGTGAGTTTGATATCGAGACCCTCAAGCCGACCTATCGTTTGATCATCGGCACACCCGGCAAGTCCAACGCTTTTGCAATCTCCGGCAGACTGGGGCTTTCTCCCGCCGTCATTGCCCGCGCACAGTCGTATGTGAGCGCGGACGACAGCCGGTTTGAGCGTGTGATCGAAAAATTGGAGCGTTCCCGCATCGCCATGGACGAAACCCTTGCCGCGGCAAAGAAAGAACGTGCGGACGTCGAGGCGTATAAGGCGCAGGAGCAGGCGCGCATGGATGCCCTTGTTGCTCAGACCGAGAAAGAGATCGCCCGCGCAAGGGCCGAGGCGGCCTCTCTTGTAAAGAGCGCACAGGCGACCAGCGAGTCGGTGCTGGCGGAACTCAAAGAATTACAGCGCAAGCGGGAGTCCGAGCATCTTGCCGGGGAGTTAGAACAGGCGCGGCGCAAGATTCGCCACCAACTGCGCAAAACCGATCTGTCTATTCAACCGATCGCACAAGACGAGGAATACCGGCCATCACGCCCGATCCGCAAAGGGGACGAGGTATTTTTGAAGAACGTCGGCAAGCGCGGCACGGTGACTGCCGAGCCGGACGCAAAGGGCAACGTGACCGTGCAGACCGGCCTGCTTACCACCCGGACCAAGGTGGATAACCTGGTACTCGCAGAGGACAGGGGATTGCAGTTTACCGACAAGAGCGGCAAAACCGTGCCCGCCCGCAGTTATCGCCCGACCATGCCGAAATCCTTTTCGCCTGAACTTGACCTGCGCGGGCAGAACGGCGAGGATGCGTGGGCGCTGACCGACAAGTATCTGGACGACGCGGTCATGGCGGGAATGCATCAGGTGACCCTGATCCACGGCAAGGGAACGGGTGCGCTGCGCGCCCGCCTGCAGGAACTTTTGCGTGGGGACGCCCGCGTGAGTTCTTTCCGCGGCGGCAAATACGGAGAGGGCGACGCAGGAGTGACGGTGGTTGAATTGAAATAAAAGATCGGGACACCCAACGGGTGCCCCGATCCGTTTGATGGCGGTTACTCGTATAACGCCGTGATCAGCGTGTCGGTGTCGCCCGGATCGATCTCTGTTTGTGTACCGGTCTGCATATTTTTCAGTTGTGCCGTTCCGGTCTGCAATTCGTTTTCGCCCAGCATGAGGGTATAGCGCGCGCCGATCTTGTCCGCGTATTTCATCTGCGCTTTGAGACTGCGTCCGATCAGGTCGTATTCGGCGGTCAGCCCCTGTTCCCGCAGGCGGGCGCAGATGGCCGCCGCGCGAATGGAAGCCTGTTCGCCCATGGACGCGATATAGAGAGCGGGAGCGTGGGAGTCTTCGATCTCCACGCCCGATTCTTTCATGGCAAGCACCAGGCGGGTGATACCCGCCGCAAAGCCGACTCCGCACAGAGCAGGACCGCCGATGTCCTTGGTCAGACCGTCGTATCTTCCGCCGCCGAGGATGGTAGATTGTGCGCCGATCATCGGACTGATAAACTCAAAGACCGTGCGGGTATAATAATCAAGACCCCGTACGATCTTGGGATCGACCGTGTAGGCGATGCCCATGGCGTCAAGAGAGCTTTGCAGCAGGGTCATGTGCGCCGCGCACTCTTCACACAGGTAGTCGATGGTCTTGGGCGCGCCGTTTGCGATCCCGGTGCAGACCGGGCTTTTGCAGTCGAGGATGCGCAGAGGATTGGTTTCAAGTCTGGTACGGCAGGTTTCGCACAACTCTTCAGTGTGAGAACGGAAATATTCCTGCAGCGCCGTACGGTATGCCGCCCGACAGGTGGGACAGCCGATTGAGTTGACGTGCAGCCGCGCCCCTTTGATGCCCAGACGGCGGATGAGCGTGTCGGCAAGCGAAATGACCGTCGCGTCTGACGAGGCAGACGATGCGCCGTACAACTCGCAGCCGAACTGGTAAAACTCGCGGCTTCTGCCTGCCTGCGGTTTCTCATAGCGGAAGCAGTTGATCAAATAGTAGAGTTTGATCGGCATGGTGCCCGAGCAGCGCCCGTTTTCCACCAGCGAGCGGGCGACCGAGGCCGTCCCTTCGGGGCGCAGGGTAAGCGAACGGTTTTCTCTGTCGCGGAAGGTGTACATTTCCTTTTGCACCACGTCGGTCGTGTCGCCCACGCCGCGTGTAAACAGTTCTGTCGACTCAAAGGTCGGGAAACGGATCTCCTCAAAGCCGTACAGGGCGGCCGTATCTCTTGCGGTCTTTTCGATAAAGTGCCAGAACGGCATCTCCTCGGGTAAAATATCGATCGTTCCTCTCGGTTTTTTGATCACGGTTTTGTCCTCTGTTTCTTGATATATAAAATATTATACCAATTTACAGACTTTTTTTCAATAGTAAGAAAATATATTCGGACAAATTTGCTCTTTTTTGTTGAATCTTGGTCCAAAAAATGATAAAATAACATGGGGAGTATTGTTTTTCCCGGAGGTCGTCATGAAAAAAGCAAAGCCGATGGACGCAGTGCTGATCCTGCTGTTTGTGCTGGTATCGCTTGTGCCGCTGACCGGGCTATTGCCGCGCCCGGCGCAGAGTGCGCAGATTGTGAGGGTGACAACCCCGGAGGGCACAGAGGAATACGCCCTCGATGATCACACGATCGCCCTTGATTCACATGGCTATCATCTGACGCTGGCCGTCAGCGCGGACGGCGTGCAGGTCACCTCCTCCGACTGTCCGGACCATACCTGCATGAAAACCGGCAAAATCACCCGGGCGGGAAATGCGATCGTCTGTGTCCCGGCGCACGTGCGCGTCGATCTGGTCGGCGGAGAAGGTTACGATGGGATCGCGGGTTAGATGGATGATCGGCACTGCGCTTTTCTGCGTGCTGGCCTCAGGACTTTCCTATCTGGAGTTTTTACTTCCGATCAATGCGGCTGTCCCGATCCCCGGCTTTAAGCTCGGGCTTTCCAACGCGATCGTTCTTTTTTTGCTTCACCGCGACCGGCGGCAGGCATTCGCCGTTTTGCTCGGCAAGACAGCTTTGACCGCACTTTTATTCGGCGGGGCGACGTCTTTTGTCTTTTCGCTGTGCGGCGCCCTGCTCTCCTTTTTTGGTATGCTTGCCCTTGATTTTCTGCTGGCAGAGCACATCACCGACCTTTCGCTTTCCTGCGCGGGCGGGGTATTGCACAATCTCGGTCAGTTATGTGCCGCGATCGCCTTTATGGGCGGAAAAGCCCTTCTGCCGTACGCCACGCCGCTCATGCTGGCGGGTCTTTGCTGTGGGGCGGTGATCGGGCTGTTTCTCAATACTTTTTCCGAAAGGATGAACGGGGTTCTTGCAAAACTGCGTTTTTAGCCTGCTTGTCGTGCTTGCCCTTGTTCTTACGGGATGCACCGGGCAGAGCACTCAGACAGAAAAAGATCTATACGCGATGGATACGATCATCGCCATTCGCATTCCCGACGAAAATTCCGACCAACTGTTTGCCGAATGCGAGCGGATGATCCGTGCGTATGAAGCCGTTCTTTCACGCACGGACGCGGACAGCGAGGTCAGCCGGTTTAACGCCTGTGAGCAGGGAATGCCGCTCGGGGAAGAATTGTTACAGATCGTATCTCTTTCTCTTGAACTTTCCCGCGCGACCGACGGCGCCTTTGACGTCACGGCAGAGCCGTTGACCGCTTTATGGGATATTACGGGGGAAGCCCCCCGCGTGCCCGACCCCCAAGAGATCGCTTGCGCCCTCGACGCGGTGGGCTATCAACAACTCGCATTGGAGGGCGACGTGCTTACCAAAAGCGCTCCGGCGGTTCATATCGATCTCGGCGGTGTAGGCAAGGGCTATGCGCTCGGTGCGATTACCGACTACCTGCGGGAACAGGGCGTGGAGTACGGCATGGTGTCCTTTGGCGGCAATATCGGTCTGATCGGCCAAAAGCCCGACGGCGCCGACTGGAAGATCGGGGTCAAAGATCCGCGCGATCCCGACTCGATCGTGGGCACACTGTCGCTCACAGGCGGCTACGTCGCCGTGTCCGGCGATTACGAGCGTTATTTTATGGCGGACGGGGTGCGCTATCACCATATCTTCGACCCGCGCACAGGCTATCCCGCAAACAGCGGCATTCAGAGCGTCGCGGTGGTGTGCGACGACGCGACCCTCGCCGACGCGCTCTCCACGGCACTGTTTGTCATGGGTTACGAGCGTGCGCTGGAGTTTTATCACAACGGAGCATACGATTTTGAGGCGGTTTTTGTGACCGGCGACGGGATATTTACCACAGACGGTCTGACCGACAGATTTATAAGCAAATGAAAACAACCAAAATCTCCGAGCAGGAACTGCTCACCCAACAGGAATATACCGGCAAAGTCGCATCTCTGTTTGCCGATCGCAGACCGCTTGCGCACATTCGCACCTACGGCTGTCAGCAGAACGAGGCGGACAGCGAGCGGATTGCGGGTATGGCCGAGGCCATGGGCTATACCGTCACAGAGGACGAAAAAGAGGCGGACCTGATCGTGGTCAATACATGCGCCGTGCGGGAGCACGCCGAACTCAAGGCCCTTTCGATCACGGGGCAGTTCAAGCATCTCAAGGCGCGCAAGCCCTCTCTTCTGATCGGTATCTGCGGGTGTATGGTCTCCCAAGAGCATCGCAAAAACGATATTAAGATGCGCTACCCGTACGTCGATTTTCTGTTCGGCACGAGTATGCTCTATCGTTTCCCGGAAATCGTCTATCGTGCGCTGACCGAGAAAAGCCGGGCGTTTTACTCAGACGATTCGGAGGGCAACATTGCCGAGGGACTTCCAGTGCGGCGGGAGAGCCGTTTCAAGGCGTGGGTGAGCATCATGTACGGGTGCAACAATTTCTGCACGTATTGCGTCGTGCCCTATGTGCGGGGCAGGGAGCGCAGCCGCGAAAAGGACGATATCCTGCGCGAGGTGCGCGAACTTGCGGCGTCCGGCTGCCGGGAGATTACCCTGCTCGGGCAAAACGTCAACTCTTATGCGCCGGAGGGTACGCCCGGTTACGGCTTTGCCGACCTGCTTACGGATATCTGCGCGATCGAGGGGGATTTTCTCGTTCGTTTTATGACAAGTCACCCCAAAGACGCATCCCACAGGCTGATCGACGTTATCGCTGCAAATCCCAAGATCGCAAGGCAGTTTCATCTGCCTCTTCAATCCGGTTCCAACCGGGTGTTACAGGCAATGAATCGCCGCTATACCGCAGAGCATTACATAGAACTGGTAGAGTATATGCGCGAAAAAATCCCGGATATCGCCATCACCTCGGATATTATCGTCGGCTTTCCCACGGAGACCGAAGAAGATTTTTCCGAAACGCTGAACGTCCTGCGCACAGTGCGCTATGACAACATCTATTCGTTTATTTTCTCGCCCCGCAACGCAACCCCTGCGGCAAAGATGGAAAATCAGATCGACGACGCGGTCAAAAGCGAGCGCTTCGCACGTCTTCTGGAAGTACAGAACGAGATTTCCCGTGCGCAAAACGAGCGGTATCTCGGGCGCAACGTCCGCGTGCTGGTGGAGGGCAGAAGCAAGACCAACGCGGGTCTTCTGACCGGAAGAAGTTCGCAAAACCGTTTGGTGCATTTTGCGGGCGAAGATGCGTTGATTGGAACGTTTACCGATGTATTCATCACAGGAGCGGATACACATACTATGACCGGAACGCTGAAACAAGGAGAAGAACAATGACCGAAATCATCAAAATGGCGGCCGAACTGGGCAAACGGATCAAAGAGGACAAAATGACCCAAAGACTGCTTGCGGCCAAGGACGCATACGAGCAGGACGAGAAACTCAACCGCCTGTATACCGAATACAACGTACAGCAGCAGGCGCTGACCATGGAATATGCAAAAGAGGAGCAGGACGCGGACTTTGTCGCGGCCATTGACAAGCGCATTCGTGAACTGACCAATGAGATCACCGCTCATCCGCTGTTTGCCGAGTATCAGCAGGCAGAGGCGGACTATAACGACCTGATCCGGTTGGTCAACGACGAGATCACCTATCAGGTCACCGGCAAGCGCTCCTGTTCGGGCGATTGCTCGGGTTGTGCCGGGTGCGGGAGCAAATAATGTACACTCCCATGATGCAGCAATATCTTGCTGTCAAGGAAGAATATTCGGATGCGATCCTCTTTTTCCGGTTAGGCGACTTTTACGAGATGTTTTTCGAGGACGCCAAAACCGTCTCACGGGAGATCGGTTTGACCTTGACCAGCCGCGACTGCGGAGAGGGCCGCGCACCCATGTGCGGCGTGCCCTATCACAGCGCGGATACATATATCGCAAAATTAGTGCGTTTGGGTTATAAGATCGTCATCTGCGAACAGGTGGAGGACCCGGCGCTTGCCGACGGGATCGTCAAGCGGGACGTGGTGCGTATCGTCACGCCGGGCACGGTCACCGACGACGCCATGCTCACCGAAAATCAGAACAACTATATCGCCTGTATCTGCATTGAGGATACCGAGGTAGGATTAACGGTCGCAGACGTGTCCACGGGAGACTTGTATACCACCCGGTTGGACGGCGATTCTCTTACGCAGAAATTGCTCAATGAACTGTCGGTCTATTCACCCTCCGAGGTGGTGCTCAATATCTCCAAGCGGGAAAACGGCGGTCTGTACGATTACTTCTTTTCCCGTCCGGCCTGCATGGTAAACGACGAGGCAGGGGAGCGCTTTGCTCTGCCCGAGGCCGAGGAAGCCATTCGTCGGCAGTTTGCAAAAAGCCCGGAGGAGATGGGACTGCAATTTCCCGTCTTGACCCGCTCGGTGGGCGCCATGCTCGGTTATATCTCAGAAAATCAGCGCACGCGGATTTCCTATATCAAAAATCTGAGCGTTTACTCGGACAAGCAGTATTTAGAGATCGATATGAACACTAGACGGTCGCTGGAACTGACCGAGACCATGCGCACAAGGGAGACCCGCGGCTCACTCTTGTGGGTGCTTGATAAGACCCACAGTGCCATGGGGGCACGCACTCTGCACAAATGGGTGGAACTGCCGCTGGTGGATACCAACGAAATCAACGCCCGCCTGGACGCAGTAGAGGAATTATACGAAAATCTCGTTCTAAGGGGCGAGATTTCCGATCATATGAAGAACGTGCGGGATCTGGAGCGCTTATTGACCAAACTGGCTTACGGATCGGCAAACGCAAAGGATCTTCGCGCCATTTGCGCCACCTTGTCGATCATTCCGCAGATCAAGGCGTTGATCGAGCCGTGCGCGTCCTGTGCACTGCAAGGCGTGCTTGCGGGTCTTGGCGATACCGGGGACGTTGTCGCCATGATCGATCAGGCTCTGGTGGACGAGCCGCCTTTTTCGGTACGGGAGGGCGGCATGATCCGCCCCGGCTACAATGCCCAAGTGGACGAGTTAGTGGACCTTTTGCAGCACGGAAAAGATTATATTGCGGATATTGAAGCCCGCGAACGTCGGGCGACCGGCATCTCCAAACTCAAAGTCAGTTACAACAAGGTGTTCGGCTACTATATCGAGGTGACCAAGTCTGCTCTGGACGCCGTGCCGGATACCTATATCCGCAAGCAGACGCTGGTCAACAGCGAGCGCTTTATCACAGACGAACTCAAAAACTTCGAGGCGACTATTCTCGGCGCGTCCGACAAGGACGGGAAGTTAGAATACGAGCTGTTTTGCGAGTTGGTCGAGCGGGTGAGTGCCGAGCGGGAGCGCATCCAGCGCGCGGGGGCCGCGCTGGCGGAACTCGACGCATACTGTTCGCTTGCCGAGGTGGCCTTCAAAAATTCCTATTCCCGTCCGGAGGTGGATACAAGCGATGTGATCGAGATCCGGGACGGCAGACACCCGGTGGTCGAGCGGTTTGCTAAAGACAGTATGTTCGTGCCGAACGACACCCGTCTCGATACCGGAAACAACCGCCTTTACCTGATCACCGGGCCGAATATGGCGGGTAAATCCACCTATATGCGTCAGTGCGCGATCATCTGTATCATGGCGCAGATTGGTTCGTTCGTGCCCGCGTCAAGCGCACGCATCGGTGTGGTGGACAAACTGTTTACCCGTGTGGGCGCGTCGGACGACTTAGCCTCGGGGCAGTCTACCTTTATGCTGGAAATGAACGAGGTGGCATACATTCTGAAAAACGCGACCAAGCGCTCGCTCATTCTTTACGATGAGATCGGACGCGGTACTTCCACCTATGACGGTATGAGCATCGCCCGGGCAGTCGCGGAATACACGGCAGGCAAGGTGGGCGCGAAAACCCTGTTTGCAACCCATTATCACGAATTAACCGATCTTGAGGACGGCACGAACGGCATTGTAAACTACCACATCGCCGCCAAGAAAAAGCAGGACGATATTTTATTCTTGCGCAAGATCGTGCGAGGTGCGACCGACGACAGTTACGGCATCGAGGTGGCCAAATTGGCAGGTGTGCCCGCACCGGTCATCAAACGCGCCAAAGGGGTGCTCGAGCAGTTGCTTTCGGGGCGGCCTGCCTCCGTGCGTGTGAGCGCGCCTGTGCAGCAGGATAACGTGACTTTTGACGACTATCGCTTGCAGGAGGTCAAAGCACGGCTTGAACGTACCCAGCCGGAGACCTTGACCCCCATCGAGGCGTTGAATTTCATCTACGAACTCAAGAAACTTCTGGATTAGGAGGAAGTATGGGATCGATCCATGTTTTAGACGGACATATAGCCAATCTGATCGCTGCGGGCGAGGTGGTGGACCGGCCCGGCTCTGTGGTCAAGGAGTTGGTGGAAAACGCGATCGATGCAGGGGCGACCTCGGTCACGGTGGAGATCCGCAAGGGCGGCATTTCTTTCATACGGGTGACCGACAACGGCGTGGGTATGGCGCCGGAGGACGTTCCCGAGTGTATCAAACGCCACGCCACCAGTAAAATACAGAAAGCGGCTGATCTCGACGGCATAGCCACCCTCGGCTTTCGCGGAGAGGCACTGGCGGCCATTTCGTCGGTGTCCAAAATGCGCATTCTCACCAAACAGGCGGCAAAGGCGATGGGCACGGTATTGGAATGCGAGGGTCCGGATATTATCGAATTGTCCGAGGCAGGCTGTCAGAATGGTACGACCATTATCGTTGAATCGCTCTTTTTCAATACACCCGCCCGCAGAAAATTCTTAAAAAAAGACGCGTCCGAGGGAGTGTTTGTGACGGCGGTCATGGAGCGCATGGCTCTCTCCAGGCCGGATATCGGATTTCGTTATATCAGCGACGGAAGCATAAAGTTTGCCACCCCCGGCACCGGAAAGCTGCTCGATGCCATCTATGCGGTGCTTGGCCGCGATTTCGCGGGAAAGACCATTCCCGTCTCGGCAAAAGAAGATCTGCTGGAACTATCGGGCTATATCGGTTCGCCTGAGAACACGCGCGGCAACAGCAATTTACAACTCTTTTTCATCAACGGGCGGTTTGTCAAAAGCAAGACCGCCTATGCCGCCATCAGGCAGGCCTTTGATTCCTATATCCCTTCCGAGCGCCATCCGAGCTGTGTGATCAATCTTACCCTCAATCCGCGCTTGGTGGACGTCAACGTGCATCCCTCCAAGTTAGAGGTCAAGTTCGCAAACGAAAAGATGATTTTTGATATCATCTACTATGCGACCCGCTCGACTCTATCCAAAAACGTCCAGCGGCCGCAGATGCCGATTGGTCGGCAAACCATACAGGCCATCAACGCATTTGCACCGGTCAGCGATACGCATAAGAGCCTTGAGCGTGCACAGGTGACCATGAACGAATTGCAGTTGCCCGAAGAAAAATCGGTGGAAGTGCGTGAGGAGGAACTGCCGCCTCCGCCCGGGCCGCGGCCGGCTGAACGGTACGTCCCGCTCAATCTTATGCAGCCGTCGGCGCTACAAGAGGAACTGCCGCCCCCGCCGCCGGAGGATTTTTCCTGGGATAAGCTCGACCTGCCGCGTAAAGCGGATAACGTGGATGACGCGCTGTTACCGCTGCCCGATTACAAATTGATCGGTGAAGCGTTCTATTCCTACATCATTGTCGAGTTGGGGGATAAACTCATTTTCATCGACAAGCACGCCGCGCACGAGCGGATTTTGTTTGAAGAAATGAAGCGCAATATGCAAAAGAGCAAGATCGAGTCGCAGGTATTGCTTACGCCGATTGAGATTCCGCTCGATTCGCTTGCCTTTGACGCGCTCTCGGAGTATGCGGACGACGTGCGCAAAACCGGTCTGGAACTTACTTTGAACGAACAAACCATGACTGCGTCGATCTCTTGTGTGCCCATGATTATCGAAGGTGAGGACATTGCCGCCTTCTTACAATCGCTTGCCGGACTGCTTGCCGACAGTGCGACAACGGTGGGCGTTTCCCGGGAAATGCTGTACGAAAAGGCGCTCTATCAGGCTTCCTGCAAAGCGGCGATCAAGGCGGGACGTGTGTACGATCAAAGCTACTTGCGCTGGATCTGCGACCGCCTCTTGGTATTACCCAATATCAAATATTGCCCGCACGGTCGTCCGGTTGCCTTTGAGATTACCAAATACGAGCTGGCAAAACAATTCAAAAGGATATAATATGTTTGAACTGATCACCCGAGAGGGGAACGCCCGACGGGGCGCTTTTACCACCGTGCACGGCACGGTGCAGACCCCGGTGTTTATGAACGTCGGCACCTGCGCTGCCATCAAAGGCGGGGTGTCTACGCAGGATCTGAAAGAGATCGGCTGTCAGGTGGAACTTTCCAACACCTATCATCTGCACATTCGTCCGGGGGACGAGATTATCTGCGCGATGGGCGGTATTCACAAGTTTTTCAACTGGGATCGCCCGGTGCTCACCGACAGCGGTGGATTTCAGGTATTCTCGCTTGCCAAACTGCGTAAGATCAAGGAGGAGGGAGTGTATTTTTCCTCTCACGTGGACGGCAAAAAGATCTTCATGGGCCCCGAGCAGTCCATGCGGATTCAGTCCAACATTGCCTCTACCATTGCAATGGCCTTTGACGAGTGTGTGGAAAATCCCGCCGAATATCACTATGCCAAGGATTCCTGCGAGCGCACGGTGCGTTGGCTTGTACGCTGCAAGGCAGAAATGGCGCGCTTAAATGCGCTGCCGGACACGGTCAATCCCCATCAGTTGTTATTCGGCATCAATCAGGGCAGTACCTATATAGACCTGCGCATCGAGAATATGCAGCGCATTGCAGAACTGGAACTGGACGGATATGCGATCGGGGGCCTTGCGGTGGGGGAAAGCGCCGAGGAGATGTACCGGGTGATCGAGGCGGTAGAGCCGTATATGCCCGCCGACAAGCCGCGCTATCTGATGGGCGTCGGCACGCCGGTCAATCTTTTGGAGGGGGTTTATCGCGGAGTCGATTTCTTTGACTGCGTCATGCCCTCCCGCAACGCCCGCCACGGCAATCTCTTTACATGGAAGGGAAAAATGAACCTGCTCAACGAGAAATATCTGTGCGACGACCAGCCGATCGACCCCGATTGCGCCTGTCCCGCCTGCAGGCACTATTCCCGGGCGTATATCCGCCATCTCTTCAAGGCAAAGGAAACCCTCGGAATGCGCCTTGCGGTTTTGCACAATCTCTATTTTTACAACCAGCTCATGCAGAAGATCCGCGACGCGCTGGACGCGCACGAATACACCGAATTTTACCGCAAATATCTGCCCATCTTAGGCGCACGGGCGGAATGAGCCGGAGATGAGAAAAATCCAAAAAAGATCCGGTAGGAACGTCCCCAAAAGGGGGCTTGCTTACCGGATCGATTTTTTTATCCTTCCCATCGGATCAAAACCGATTCATCCGTCAGGGAAGCGTCAAAGCGATAATGCCCTGTGACCTCTCCCCGATTCAAATAATCTTCCTCGCGGTTGTGCTGTCCTCCGTTGTGAATGACGTACGGCTGTCCCGCGCGGTTTCGTTTGTCGGACACAATGCCGATGTGCTTGTCTTGGCCGAAAATGACGACGTCACCCGGTTGCCACTGCGCAATTTCGCTTGTGTCGTTGGTGAGCGGGATCGCGTACGTGTCAAAAAACACCCGTAAATTCACGACCCGTCGGAAGTCAATGTTACTGTCCCGTTTTTCCACCCCGGGATAGGCTTCCGGTCGGGCGGCAATATCGCGGTCGATCATCTCCCGCAGATTATAGCCCGCCTCGCGAAACGCACGCCACACCACGTCCGAGCATACGCCGATCCCGTCCGGCGGAAATCCACCCTCATAGTACGAACCGTCGTACTTTGGGTGATTTTGCGCGTCTTTGCGTGCGCCGGTCAAAAAGTCGGCGTAGTCGTCCGCGCCGTTTTCATTCCAATCGACCGGGCTGTGCACCGTCTCGATGCCGAAATCCTGCGCGGTATAAGACCTGCGCGGGAGAAGATTGCAGTATCTTGCCGCCGCAAGCCCGATGCACAGGAGGATACCCGCGCCGAACGCAAGGTTCCTTTTTTTCATGGCCTTTGTTACCAGTTGTCCTTTTCCCTATCCTCCGGAATGACCTTTTCCATCGCGGCGATCGCGCATTCAATCATATCATCGGTCGGCTCCATGACCGAGATATGCTGTAAAAGTATTCCCGGATAAGAGATGATACGGGTCAGAAGATTGTCGTGCCGTCCGGCGAATTTGATCAGTTCGTAGCCGATGCCCACCGTAACGGGAAGCACCAGCAGTTTGATCAGCGTCCGCAAAAGTCCGTGAATTTCCACACCGAAGACGGTGCTTGGGATCAACATGGAGAGAAGGATGCTCACCAGCAGAATCAAGATCATAAAGGACGTGCCGCAGCGGGGGTGGTATTTTCTTTGCTCCCGGACGTTTTCCACGGTCAGTTGTTTGCCCGCCTCGTAGCAGAAGATGGTCTTGTGCTCGGCGCCGTGGTACATGAAGGTCCGGCGGATGTCCTTCATCAGGCGCATACCGGCCATATATCCCACAAAGATCATGATTTTGATTACGCCCTCAAAGACGCTCTTGATCACCCGGCTGTCCGGAATGGGAAGGATCAATCGCAGCCACTCGAACAGTTTGACCGGAAGATAGATGAATAGACCCAAAGCGAGCAACACGCCCAGCACGCTTGCGACCACCATCAGTACGCCCATCAGCGTCTTTTCGCTTTTCTTTTCGGCATCGGTCTTTTCTTGCTCGGTTTCAAAGCCGGAGATCTCGGCCGAGCGCATGAGATACTTATATCCTGCTTTGAACGTGACGATCATATTATATACGCCGCGTACCAGCGGCAGTTTGAACAAGCCGGGCACGGGTTTTTTGGCGGTTGGCTCGCATTCGAGTACGATCTCGCCCTGCGGGTTTCGCACGGCCATGGCGGTCTTTTCCGGACCGCGCATCATGATTCCCTCGATCAGCGCTTGCCCGCCGATACTTGTCTTTTTGTTTTTCATTGCTATCCTCCACAGCATTATTATAATATAGAAATGTGTATTTTTCAACCGTAATTCTTGAAAAAGACAAATTGATATAGTATAATAGTAGAAATAGTTGGGAGATGGATCGTATGATTCAGTTTGTGAAAAAGCACGCAGAGGCGTTTAAGGTCGCGGCGTTTGTCCTGTTTTTTGCCGTGCTGTTCGTGCTTGCGCTCATCCGCTTTGTTCCTTCGTTCGGCTATGCGGACTTAACAGAAGCCCAGCCGATCCGCAAGGAAAATAAACTCTATTACAACACCCTTTCCCGCAAGGAGCAGTTTTTATACGATGCGCTGACCGACGCCATCGACTCATACGCCGAATATACCGATGAGATACGGTGTGTCTTTACATCGGCCGACTTCAGCCACGTAGTGCAATGTTTGATCTCCGACAATCCCCAGTATTTTTTCGTGGACTACAACAGTATTGAGTCCTATGTCAGCGAAACCCATACCAAGGTGCGTTTGGTCTATTACGAAAACGAGCAAACCGTGCGCGCCATGCGAGAAGAACTGGATCGGATGGCAGACACGGTGATGGAACAACTGCGGGGCACGGAAGAGGATTTTGAAAAAGAACTCTATCTGCACGACTATTTGGTGCAAAACTGCACCTATCTTACCGGCGTGAACGGGGAAAACTATCTATCCAACACCGCCTACGGTGCACTCTGCCGGGGAGAAGCGTATTGCGACGGATATGCGCTGGCTTTCAAACTGCTCATGAATCGCGCAGGGCTGTTCTGTTCGACGGTCAGCGGACTTGCGGGAGATCTGCAGCATATGTGGAATCTGGTCTATATAAACGATCAGTTCTATCACGTGGACGTCACATGGGACGATGCGGACACGCCCGATATGGTTTTTCACGGCTATTTCAATCTGAGCGCTGACGCCATCTCGATCAGTCACACCATCGCATCGCCCGAGCTTTTGCCTCTTTGCGAGGATACCACCCACTACTACCGGGCGCTCGGACGTAGCGCGACCGACGTGGAAACGCTTGACGAGATTCTTTATCAGTGCATGAATACGGCGGCGGAGGCCGGAATGCAGTATTTTGAGTTCAGCATTGATTATGCGGACGGCCTGAGCGACCTGCGGGCGGCTTACACCCGGGCGGTTGAGCGCATCAATTCCGAGGGGAAATACCATTTCGTGGACGCTTACCGCGATCACCCGCTTTCGGACAATCGAAGTTTTCTATATCTTGAAATATATTATGAGGTTGAGGCATGAAGAAAATTGCAATTTTAGGTTACGGAACGGTAGGCAGCGGCGTGGCGGAGGTGATCGACACCAACCGCACGCAGATCGAAGCGCTGCTGGGCGAGCCAATCGAGATCAAATATATTCTTGACCTGCGGGATTTTCCCGGCGATCGGTATGAGAGCGCGGTGGTGAAGGATTTTTCGGTGATCGTGAACGACCCGGAGGTATACCTCGTGGCAGAAACCATGGGCGGCTCGCACCCGGCGTATGATTTCAGCCTTTCCGCCCTTAAGGCGGGCAAGAGCGTAGTCACCTCCAACAAAGAGGTGGTGGCAAAATTCGGAAAACAACTGCTGGCTGCCGCCAAAGAACACGGCGTGCGCTATCTTTTTGAGGCCAGCGTGGGTGGAGGGATCCCGATCATTCGACCGATGATCGATTCTCTTGCGGGCAACAGAATTTGCTCGGTGACCGGTATTCTCAATGGTACCACCAACTATATTTTAGGCGAAATGGCAAACGGCAAGGACTTTGCATCCGCACTTTCCGAGGCCCAGCAAAAGGGCTTTGCCGAGAAAGATCCCACCGCTGACGTCGACGGCGTCGACGCAAAGCGCAAGATCTGCATTCTCGCCGCCATTGCATTCGGAAAAATCTATTCGGAAGAGGACGTGAACAGCGTCGGAATCCGTGAGATCGATCTGACCGATACCGAGATTCTGCGTGGGATCGGCGCAAAGATCAAACTGATCGGCTGGGTGCGCAGGGAAGAGAACGGACTTTCCATGGGTGTCGCTCCCTGTGTTGCACCGTCCGGACACCCGCTGTACTCGGTGGACGGAGTGTACAACGGAATACTGGTGCGTGCAAACGCTCTCGGTGACGTTATGTTTTACGGAAGCGGCGCCGGAAAACTGCCCACGGCAAGCGCAGTCGTTTCGGATATTATGGAGGTATTTGCCAATCCCGAAAAGCCGCAGGCACTGCAATTTCTCCCCGGCCAAAAGAACGACCTGTGCGATCCCGACGCGATCCCCGGCAACTACTACCTGCGCACGCAACTTACCACTGACAGCCTCGATTGCAAAGAAATCGCGCCCGGCGCGTATATCGTGCACGGCGTGAGCCGTGCCCGGTTGGTTTCGGCGTTTCCTGACGCGGTAATCTACCAAGTTTTGTAAACTAAATGTTAACAATCTCCAATTCTATTGATTTTTTCTCTCCGGCGTTTTACAATAAGAGAGTGAAATTAGCACTCGCGCCCTTTGAGTGCTAAAACGACATTTGTATTTTAAGGAGGATCAAATAATGAAATTAAAACCTTTGTTTGACAAGGTCGTTCTCAAGATGACCGAAGCGGAAGAAACCACCAAAAGCGGCATTATTCTGACCAGTTCTGCCAAAGAGAAGCCGCAGATTGCGCAAGTGATCGCGGTCGGCCCCGGCGGCATGGTAGACGGCAAGGAAGTGAAAATGGTCGTAAAGGCCGGCGATAAGGTAGTCGCAAGCAAATATTCCGGCACGGAATTTAAGGACGGCGACGAGGAATACCTGATCGTAAAGCAGAGTGACATTTTAGCAATTGTTGAGTAAGGAGTGATAGATATGGCAAAGAATATCAGTTATGGAATTGAAGCCAGAACGGCGCTGCTGAACGGCATTGACAAGTTGGCGGATACGGTCAAGATCACAATGGGTCCCAAGGGCAGAAATGTGGTTTTGGACAAGAAATACGGCTCTCCTCTGATTACCAATGACGGTGTTACCATCGCAAAGGAGATCGAACTCGAGGATCCGATGGAGAACATGGGGGCACAACTCGTCAAGGAGGTTGCTTCCAAAACCAACGACGTTGCCGGCGACGGTACAACCACAGCGACCCTGCTCGCACAGGCGTTTATCCACGAGGGCATGAAGAACGTATCCGCAGGCGCAAACCCGATCGTACTGCGCAAGGGTATCCAGAAGGCGGTCGACCTTGCCGTCGCAAAGCTGCAGGAGAATTCCGAAAAGGTCAAGGGCACGGACGACATCGCCCGTGTCGGTACGGTTTCCGCCGGTGACGAGGTTATCGGTACCCTGATCGCAGACGCAATGGAGAAGGTTTCGTCAGACGGCGTGATCACGGTCGAGGAGTCCAAGACCGCAGAGACCTATTGCGAGGTGGTCGAGGGTATGCAGTTTGATCGCGGCTACCTGTCCCCCTACATGGTGACCGATACCGAAAAGATGGAAGCTGTCATCGACGACGCTTATATTCTGATTACCGACAAGAAGATTTCCAATATCCAGGAGATCATCGGCCTGCTCGAGCAGGTGGTGCAGTCCGGCAAGAAATTGGTTATCATCGCGGAAGACGTCGAGGGCGAGGCTCTGACTACCCTTGTGCTCAATAAACTGAGAGGCACTTTCGTGTGCGTCGCGGTCAAGGCTCCCGGCTTTGGCGACCGCAGAAAGGAAATGTTGCAGGATATCGCAATCCTGACCGGCGGTGAGGTCATCACCGAGGAGTTGGGACTTGATCTGAAAGAAGCGCAGATCACACAACTCGGCCGTGCGCGCCAGGTCAAGATCACCAAGGAAAACACCATCATCGTGGACGGTATGGGCGACAAGGACGCCATCAAGGCAAGAGTCGGCCAGATCAAGAGCGCCATCGAGGTAAGCACCAGCGAGTTTGACAAAGAGAAACTGCAAGAGCGTCTTGCCAAGCTGGCAGGCGGCGTTGCGGTCATCAAGGTCGGCGCTGCGACCGAGTCCGAGATGAAAGAGAAGAAACTGCGCATCGAGGACGCACTCAATGCCACCAAGGCGGCAGTGGAAGAAGGCATCGTGCCCGGCGGCGGAACGGCATATCTGAATGTTATTGCTGACGTCAGGGGCCTGCTCGATCAGACCGAGGGCGACGAGAAAACCGGCGTTCAACTGGTCATCAAGGCGCTGGAGGCTCCCGTGCGTCAGATCGCCGAGAATGCGGGCTATGAAGGCTCTGTCGTCGTCAATAAACTCATGAACAGTGACAAGAGCGGCTACGGCTTTGACGCTTACAATGAGGAATATGTGGACATGATGGAGGCAGGAATTGTCGACCCGGCAAAGGTCACCCGTTCGGCATTGCAGAACGCCGCTTCCATCGCAGGCGTGGTTCTGACCACAGAGGCACTGGTTGCAGACAAACCCGAGCCCCCGGCGGCCGCTCCCGCAGCAGACCCGTCGATGGGCGGCATGGGCGGTATGTATTGATCGCCTGACAGGCAAGGCGACAGCCGCATAAATCACGCGATTTATGCGGCTGTTTTGCCACAAGGAGTGAGAATGAAAAAGCGGTTTCGCCTGAGTACATTTCAAATTATTATTTTGGGCTTTGCCGGCGTTATTTTGTTGGGAGCATGGATGCTCATGCTTCCGATCGCTTCGCGGGAGGGGGTCGTGACGCCCTTTCACGACGCGCTGTTTACCGCCGCCTCTGCCGCCTGCGTGACCGGGCTTGTGGTGCAGGACACGGCAAGCTATTGGTCTGTCTTTGGGCAATCGGTGATCTTACTCTTAATCCAGATCGGCGGTCTTGGCGTCATCACGATTGCGGCGGCATTCGCACTTTTGTCCGGCAGAAAAATTTCCTTAATGCAACGCAGTACCATGCAGGAGGCAATCGCCGCGCCGCAAACGGGCGGCATTGTGCGCTTGACCGGCTTTGTCATCAAAATGACGCTCTTTTTCGAGTTACTTGGCGCGGTTGCCTTGATGCCGGTTTTCTGCCGTGATTTCGGAGCAAAGGGCATACTGCTTTCGCTCTTTCATTCCGTATCCGCGTTCTGCAACGCCGGCTTTGATTTGCTCGGAACCCCCGACGCCCGTTTTACATCGCTGACCGCCTACGCGCAAAACCCTCTTTTGAATATTACCGTCATGCTGTTGATCATCATCGGTGGGATCGGATTTCTCACATGGGACGACGTCCGCACCAATCGGCATCATCTCAAACGCTACCGTATGCAGAGCAAAGCGGTGCTTGCGGCATCGGCGGTTTTGATTCTGCTTCCCGCTATATATTTCTTTTTTTTTGAATGTTCGGAGTATCCTCCGGGTCAGCGGATCTGGATCTCACTGTTTCAGGCGGTCACCACCCGCACGGCGGGCTTCAATACGGCCGATCTTACCGCTTTGAGCGGGGTCGGAAAAGGCATTTTTATCATTTTGATGCTGATCGGCGGCTCGCCCGGTTCTACCGCGGGCGGTATGAAAACCACCACGGCAGTAGTGCTCTTTGCCGCCGCCCTCTCTGTGTTCCGGCGCAATGACAGCGCGAAACTGTTCGGACGCCGGGTGAGGGATGATGCGGTGCGGCAGGCGGTTGCGATTTTTCTTCTCTACCTTACCCTCTTTCTCGGCGGAGCATTCGTCATCAGCGCGGTCGAGGGATTGCCTGTCGGGGATTGCCTGTTTGAGACTGCGTCCGCCATCGGAACGGTCGGTCTTACTCTGGGATTGACGCCCGGGCTTGGGTTGCTCTCTCAAGGGATTCTGATCCTGCTCATGTTCTTGGGAAGGGTCGGAGGACTGACTTTGATCTATGCCGCCCTTGCCGGCGAAAACCCGGGTTTGTTCAAGCTGCCCGAAGAAAAAATTACGGTGGGATAAGGAGAAGCCATGAAATCTGTTTTATTGATCGGTCTGGGAAGATTCGGAACACAAGTCGCCATGCAATTATATCAAATGGGAGCGGAGGTCATGGCGATTGACCGGGAGGAACAAAGGGTCAATGCGGTTTTGCCGTATGTGACCAACGCGCAGATCGGCGACAGTACCAATCAGGCGTTTTTGGAGTCGCTCGGAGTGAACAATTTTGATCTTTGTATCGTTGCGATCGGCGAAGACTTCCAGAATTCTTTGGAGACCACCTCTATCCTCAAAGAGCTGGGCGCCAAGCTGGTTGTATCCCGCGCCGCGCGCGATATTCAGGCCAAATTCCTTCTGCGCAACGGAGCGGATCATGTGGTCTACCCGGAAAAACAGCTTGCAAAGTGGACGGCGATACGATACGCCTCCAACCACATTCTGGATTTTATCGAAATCGACGACTCCCATGCGATCTTTGAGGTGCCCGTGCCGCAGGCATGGCAGGGAAGAAGCATCGGGCAGATCGATATCCGCAGAAAATACGAGATCAACATAATGGGGATCAAACAGGAAAACCGGATTACCTTAAAGGTCACTCCGGAAACCGTGCTGACCCCGGATCTTACCCTGCTTGTGCTGGGGGAGTACAAGGCATTGCAAAAGTGCTTTCATATCTGAAACATCACCCCGTGAACTCAGGTTCACGGGGTGATATACGTTTTGCCTGTGTCAATTCTTCCGCAGTTCCGCAAGAATTTCCGTGAGCAATTCCTCAGTTGTAGGCGGCTTGGGTTTTGCGGCCTCTTCCGCCTTCTTAGCCTCTTGCTCCGCGATCTTCTTTGCGTGAAGTTTTGCGTTGACACTGCCGATGATCTTGATCACGATGAAGATGGACAACGCGATCAGGAAAAAGTCGATCACGCTCTGTAAAAATTCACCGTACATGAGCAGATTTTGTGTTCCGTCCTCTGCTGTCGAGAGTACGATCGATTTATCAGACAGACTGACGCCGCCGGTCAAAAGACCGATCAGCGGGGTGATGATGCTGCCCACAAGGCTGGTCACGATTTTAGAAAACGCGCCGCCGACGACAACGCCGACCGCCATGTCTACGACGTTTCCCTTCATGGCAAATGCTTTGAAGTCTTCAATAAACTTTTTCATGTACTTTCCTCCGGATAAGCAATTTCAAACAGTTCTTTGAGCCGGTCGATCCGGCCGTCTGCGTACAGCGCGCCGAACAGCGCCTCCATGCCGGTGGCTCTGCGGTATTCGCCCACCGATGCACTTTTGGGTGCGCTGATCCCCTTTGCGTTTCTGCCGCGCTTATATAGGTCGGCTTCCGCCTCGGAAAGGGCAGGCAGCAGGCGCTCAAAGGCGGCGCTTTGTGCGCGGGCGGTGATATAGTCCCGCGCCAGAGCGTTCAACTTTCCTACGTCGGTATAGCCAAGCGAGAGTACCCGCTTGCGGGCCAGCAGTTCGATGACCGCGTCGCCGAGATAGGCAAGCGAAAGCCCGTTCAGTTCATTTGACGATCTCACCCGTGCAAGCTCCGAACGCACAAGCGGCGTTGGACTCGTCGGTGTCGATGTGCATGGCGAGCGCATAACTCGGGCTGACTCTGACGACTACGTCATCAAAGATCAACGCACGCTCGGACTCGATGCGCACCTTTACGATCTCCTTGTCGGAAACGCCAAAGCGCTCCGCGTCCTCGGGGGTCATATGGATATGACGCTTGGCGGCGATCACGCCGCAGGGGATCTCCACCTCGCCGCAGGGGCCGACGATTTTACAGGGAGCGCTGCCCGCAAGGTCGCCGCTCTCCCGCACCGGGGCGCTCACGCCGATGGTGCGAGCGTCGGTCAGGGAAAGCTCCACTTGGGTTTCCTTTCTTGCCGGACCTAATACGATCACGCCGGTCAGTTCCCGCTTTGGCCCGACCACCGTCACCCGCTCTTCACAGGCAAACTGTCCGGGCTGGCTTAAATCTTTTTTGTGGGTCAGGGTCGCGCCCTTGCCGAACAGAACTTCGATGTCATGCTCGGACAGGTGTACGTGCCGAGCCGAGGTTTCTACGATAAATTTGTTGTCCATGATACTTCCTCTAATCTTTGTTTTTAGGAAAATCCCTATGCTGATATTATACATTGTTTGGATAAAAATGTAAAGGTCAAAGTGCCGAAAATGGCAAAAAATACGCCGGAAATGCTTGATAGAGACCTGTATTTATGCTATAATATATTTTATGAATGTGAAAACTTTCTCACTTGGTCTGATGCAGACCGGCTGTTATCTCTTATGGGAGGGAAAGACCTGTGTCGTCATCGACCCGGGCGTCCCACGCAAACAGCTGCGACCGGTCTGCGACTATATCGGGCAAAACAGCCTGTCGCTTGCGGCAATCCTGCTTACCCACGGGCATTTTGATCATATTCTCGGCGTGAACGCGCTGTGCGAGGATTTTGACTGTGCCGTGTACGTGCATGCGGCCGACGCGGGTATGCTCCGTGACCCGGAACGCAATCTGTCCGGCCGGACTTTGCCCAATCCCTATCGGGTTGAACAATCGCCGTCTCTGCTGCGGGACGGACAAGTCCTGACGTTCGGCGATATTGAGTTGACCGTGCTGCACACACCGGGGCATACGCCCGGCTCCTGCTGCCTGCTTGCCGGCGACGCGCTGTTTTGCGGCGATACGCTGTTTGCAGGATCGGTCGGACGCACCGACCTGCCGGGCGGAGATATGAACACGCTGCGGGAGTCTTTACAAAAACTGCGGAACTTATGCGGACAGCGCCCGCTGACTGCCTATCCGGGACACGGACCTGCCACGGCCTTGCCCGATGAATTTTATACCAATCCTTATTATCAGTGAGGTTACAATGGACTATCAGAGAATTGCAGATCTGCTTTTTCCGAATGTGACGCTGACCCCTGCGGACGTCGAGGCGCGTTATCCCGAACGTGTCCTGCCCGAGGGGGCAAAGGTGACCCGCCTTTCTCCGTCGCCTACGGGGTTTATTCATCTCGGCGGGTTGTATCAGGCGATTTTGGGTGAGTTTCTCGCCCATCAGGACGGCGGCGTGTATTATCTGCGCATTGAGGATACCGATTCCAAACGCGAGGTGCCGGGTGCGGCCGAGGCGCTGGTGGAAACCCTCGGACAGTATGGCATTCGCTTTGACGAGGGCATTCCGGGGCAGGGGGGGGCTTACGCGCCCTACCGACAGAGCGAGCGGGTAGAGATCTACCGGGTATATGCCAAGCAACTCACGCGCGAGGGCAAGGCTTATCCTGTCTTTACTACTAAAGAGCAACTGGAGCAGATCAACCGAGCCGACAAAAAGGCCGAACTTTCCGAGCGGGACTGGCACAATGACGACGCCCGCCGCGCACAGATGCGTTCCGAGCGGGAAATCACCGAGCGGCAGATCGAGGAAAATCTTCAGGCGGGCAATCCTTTCGTGCTGCGTGTTCTCGCGGACGGCGACCCGGAAAAGAAGGTGCCTTTTACCGATTTGATCAAAGGCAGGTTGGAGTTGCCCGAAAACGACGAGGACTTCGTGCTTCTCAAAAGCGACGGCGTGCCCACCTACCATTTTGCCCATGCTGTGGACGATCACCTGATGCACACCACCCACGTGGTGCGCGGCGAGGAATGGCTTGCGTCACTGCCCAAGCACATCATGCTTTTCCGCTATCTCGGATTTCGTATGCCCAAATATATGCACACCGCACAGATCATGCGGCTGGACGAGCAGGGCAACAAGAAAAAACTCTCCAAACGGGATGTGGGAGCCGGCGTGGACGATTACCGCAAACTGGGCTATGCGCCGATTTGCGTGATCGAGTATCTGATGACCATTCTCAATTCCAACTACGAGGAATGGAGAATGCAGAATCCCGACAAGGGTTACCGCGAGTTCCCGCTGAGCATAAAGAAGTTGTCGGCGTCAGGCGCGCTTTTCGATATGGAAAAGTTAAACGACGTGGCCAAAAATACCGTTTCCCGCATGACTGTCGATGAGGTGTACGATCAGATTTGCGGTTGGGCAAAAGAGTTTGCTCCCGACTATTACCGTGACCTGACCGATGCGCCCGAGTATGCCAAGGCTATTCTCTCAATCGGTCGGGGCGGGAAAAAGCCCCGCAAGGATTACGGCACATGGCAGGAGGCAATGGACTATACGGCGCTGTTCTATGATCGCTCTTTCCGTATCATAGACGAGATCCCCGAGCGCTTTTCGCGGGAGGACGTGCGCGCGGCCCTGACCAAATTCCTCACTTTCTGCGGCACGGTTGCCGACCAGAACGAGTGGTTTGAGAAGATGAAAGCTACCGCCCGTGAACTCGGCTATGCCGACGATATGAAAGCCTATAAAGCCGACCCGGACGCCTATCCGGGCAGCATCGGCGATATCAGTATGTTTTTGCGCATTGCGCTGACCGGCAAGACCAATTCGCCCGACCTGCATCAGGTTATGCAGATTCTGGGACCGGAGCGCGTGACCGCACGGATCCAAGCAATGCTTGAGCAACCCTGAAGGAGCGACCAATGGAAATCAACGGAAATTTTATTCATGATATTATAGACAAGGACTTAGCCGAGGGCGTGTATGATCACGTACACACCCGTTTCCCGCCCGAGCCGAACGGGTATCTGCACATCGGCAGTGCCAAGGCCATTACCATTAGTTATGAGGCGGCAAAAAAGTACGGCGGCTTGTTCAACCTGCGCTTTGACGATACCAACCCGGTCAAAGAGGACGACGAGTATGTGCAGAGCATTATCGAGGATCTTGAGTGGCTGGGTGCGGAGCCGAGCGGCGGCATCTTCTACGGCTCGGATTATTTCGACCAGTGTTATGAATTCGCGGTGAAACTGATCAAGGACGGCAACGCCTATGTGTGCGATCTGACGGCCGAGCAGATGCGCGAGTACCGCGGTACGCTGACCGAGCCGGGCAAGGAAAGTCCCTACCGCAATCGCAGTACGGCGGAAAACCTCGACCTGTTCGAGCGCATGAAAAACGGCGAGTTCCCGGACGGCAGCAAGACCCTGCGCGCAAAGATCGACATGGCCTCGCCCAACATCAATATGCGAGACCCTGCGATCTATCGCATTTTGCACGCGCACCATCACAGACAGGGCGACAAATGGTGCATCTATCCGCTGTACGATTTCGCTCACCCGATCCAGGATGCGATCGAGGGGATCACCCATTCGCTTTGTACGCTGGAGTTTGAAAACCACCGCCCGCTTTACGACTGGGTGGTCGATCACATCGGAATCGGGCACAAGCCCTCCCAGCACGAATTTGCCAGACTCAATCTCACCTACACGGTCACGAGCAAGCGCTACCTGCGCGAACTGGTGGAAACAAAGATCGTGGACGGCTGGGACGACCCCAGAATGCCTACCCTGTGCGGTCTGCGCCGCAGAGGATATACGCCCGGGTCGATCAAGGATTTTGTCAGACGTGCGGGCGTGGCTAAGGCGTACAGCATTGTAGACCTTGAACTGTTGGAGCACTGTATCCGCGAGGAGTTGAATACCACCGCACCCCGCCGGATTGCCATCATGGATCCGATCCGTGTGGTGATCGACAATTACCCGGCAGATCAACGCGAGTATTTCACCGTTTCCAACAATCCGCAGGACGAGAGTGCGGGCACGAGAGAGGTACCCTTTACCCGCGAGTTGTATATTGACTCGTCCGATTTTTCGGATAATCCGCCTGCCAAGTTCTTCCGACTGAAGCCGGAGGGTGAGGTGCGCTTGATGGGTGCTTACATTGTCAAGTGCGGAGAAATCGAGTACGACGCGGACGGCAAGGTCAAGCTGATCCACTGCACGGCAGACCTTGAAACCGGCAACGGCAGTCCGGCCGACGGCAGGAAGATCAAGGGAACCATCCATTGGCTGTCCTGTGAGCACGCAGGGGATATCCGCGTTATGCATTACGATCGCCTGTTCACCATCCCCAACCTGAACGACATTCCGGAGGACAAGGAATACGGCGATTTTCTGAATCCGGAGTCGGTTCTGCAACTGAACGGCAAAGCCGAGCCTGCGCTCGCGGACGCAAAAGACGGCGATCGGTTTCAATTTGTGCGCACCGGGTATTATGTCAAGGATACAAAGTACGAAAACACTTTCAACCGCATCGTGACGCTCAAAGACAGTTATAAGCCACAGGCATGAAAGATTTACGGACCGTAACCGGCGGTATCAACGGCGCGGCAGAGCAGGAGCGTGAAGCATGAAAGGTAAGAGGAAAATACCGAGAGGACTGCTTGCCGCGGCAGTGATCATAGGAGCGCTGTTCGGGCTTCTTCTGGTCGCGTATATCGCCGCTCAGATCGTGGCGCATACCGTCTTAAAAGACGGTAACCCGGCCGATGAGATCATTTCCACCGACGATTTTAAGTTTGACAGAGTCGAGGAGGACGTGGACATCTTTGAGGACGAGGAGTATCTCCAACTGGAACGGACGGTCTATTACTCGGACGGGGCGCAAACCTATCCGATCTTGTCCGACAATTTTCCGGTCCCGGAAGCCGCACGGCTGTTTTATGATTACATTGACGCGATCATTCACGGAGATGCGGACAAACTCAACACTTTTTATACCGACGAATATCTGGAAGAGGTCGGCGCACATGCGGATTTCACCATGCAGAGAGTGTATGATGCGCTGGTCACTTACCTCGGTCCCACCATAGACAAACGGACCGGGCAAAGGTGCGAGCGGGTCAAACTCACATACAGGATCAGCAAAAACGACGGCACTTTCCGTCGGGATATCGAGAGCGACGCCTCCCGCGAACAAATATTCACTGTGATCGAACAGGACGGCGTCTATCGGATTTCCGACATGAATTTCGTATATGCGGTGCGTTGACCGATCAGAAAGAATTTTGGAGGAAACCACATGAAACGATTACGGCAATTCAAATCAAAAATCCTATACCCGGCCTGCTTATATACCTTTCTGATCAGTTTGATTTTGCTGATTTTCATGCATCCCGGCGACACGCCGGTCATAATCGGCAGTATCTACCTTGCCGTATTCGGGTATTGCTTTCTGCTGGCGGTAAGTAATTTGCTGCTGCACTTAAAACGCCCCAATGCGGTCATACGCACGGCGCTGCATTTTGTGATCAACGCGGCTTTGTTCTTTGGGTTGATGAAGATCGCCTTTCCGGTCAGTGAATCGCTCAAAATCACTCAGACGGGCATAGAAAACCGGCAATACGTTGTAGGAATGTTGCTCTTTTTGGCGGTATACGCTGTGCTTTCCGGCCTGCGGGCTTTAATCCTTTTCTTTAGCGGCGCAAAGAAAACGCAGTCGGCAGAGGACTATAAATCCATATTTTGAAGAAAAATGCAAAAAAGCATTGACATACGCTCCCGGACGTGGTATAATCGTTATACCTCGTTCGGGAGGCGTTTTTTCGTCGTGCACTTCCCGCTCAGAGGGAGATATAAGGATGTCTGTCCGTATCAAATCAGGAGGTATTGAAATGAGAGTCAAAATCACACTGGCCTGCGGCGAATGCAAACAGCGGAATTACGACACGAAAAAGAACAAGAAAAACGATCCCGATCGTTTGGAAATGATGAAGTACTGTCGTTTCTGCCGTAAGCACACCCTCCACAAGGAAACCAAGTAAGGAGGAGCCATGGCAGAGAAGAAAAAACTTTCCTTTTTCGGAAGGATCAAAAAATTTTTCAAGGACTACAAAAGCGAACTCAAGAAGATCACTTGGTATAGCCGTGAGCAGACACTGAAAAGTTCCGCTGTGGTTATCGCAGTGGTCGTTGTGCTCGCAATCGTAATCGGCGGCCTTGATTATGTGTTCTATCACCTGATCTCGCTGTTGGGCGGAATTCTCGCGTAAGGGGAACCCATGAACGAAGAGAGTTTTACCAACTTAGGTCCGAGATGGTATGTGGTGCACACATACTCCGGGTATGAAAATAAGGTGAAAACAAATTTGGAGAAGATCGTCGAGAATCGCGGACTGCATGACATGATCATGGAGGTGCGTATCCCGGTGGAAATCACCACAGAGGGAAACGGCGAGGAGACCAAAGATGTGGAAACCAAGATTTTCCCCAGTTACGTGCTCGTGAAAATGTGCATGACCGATGCCACATGGCATGTGGTGCGCAATATTACGGGCGTCACGGGCTTTGTAGGCCCGGGATCGCGTCCGGTCCCGCTATCGGACGAAGAGGTTGCCGCCATCGGCATTGAGACCCGGGTGGTTTCCATCGGTTACGATGTGGGCGACAGCGTCAAGATCCTGTCCGGCGCACTTGCCGGATTTACCGGAACTGTTCAGTCCATTTCCGAGGATAAAAAGAAGATCAACGTACTCGCGTCCATGTTCGGCCGCGAAACTCCCGTGGAACTTTCCGCCGAGGACGTCGAGAAGATCGAAGACTGAGTATTTTAGCCTTGTGCGAAAGCACAAATGTGGGAGGGAGTAAATTGATCGGCTCCCGCCTTACAACCACATAGGAGGTATGAAATTATGGCAAAGAAAATACAAGGCTACATCAAGCTGCAGCTTGAGGCGGGCAAAGCAACGCCCGCACCGCCCGTAGGACCGGCACTCGGTCAGTACGGCGTATCCATTCCGAACTTCACAAAGGAATTTAACGAGAGAACCAAGAATCAGATGGGTTATATCATTCCCGTGGTTATCACTGTGTATGCCGACCGTTCTTTCTCGTTTATCACCAAGACCCCCCCGGCGGCTGTTCTGATCAAGAAAGCGGCGGGCATTGAGTCCGGCTCGGGCACACCGAACAAGACCAAGGTCGCTTCGCTGTCCAAAGATCAGGTCAAGCAGATTGCTGAAACCAAAATGCCCGATTTGAACGCAGGCTCGATTGAGGCCGCTATGAGCATGGTTGCCGGAACCGCCCGCAGTATGGGCGTAACGGTTGAAGAGTAAGGAGGGGAAGAGTATGTCAGGAAAGAAGTATTCAGATAGCATTCAGTTGCTTGACAAAGCAAAACTGTACGATCCTTCCGAGGCTCTGGCGCTGGTTTGCCAGACCGCTAAGGCAAAATTTGATGAAACCATTGAGATTCACGTCCGCCTGGGCGTTGATTCCCGTCACGCTGACCAGCAGGTACGCGGCGCGGTTGTTCTTCCCAACGGAACGGGTAAAACCGTGCGTACCCTTGTTTTTGCCAAGGGCGACAAGGTAAAAGAGGCTGAGGAAGCCGGTTCTGACTATGTGGGCGCAGAAGACTACATGGAGAAGATCCAGAAAGAAAACTGGTTTGAGTTTGATATCATCATCGCAACTCCCGATATGATGGGCGTGGTCGGCCGTCTGGGTAAGGTGCTGGGTCCGAAAGGACTTATGCCGAACCCCAAGGCAGGTACAGTCACCATGGACGTTGCCAAGGCTGTAACCGAGGCAAAGGCCGGTAAGATCGAGTACCGTCTTGATAAGACCAACATCATCCACTGCCCGATCGGCAAGGCTTCGTTCGGCCCGGAAAAACTCGACGAGAACTTCTCGGCTTTAATGGGCGCGATCATCAAGGCAAGACCTGCCGCCGCAAAAGGGCAGTATATCAAGAGTTGTGTCATCGCATCGACGATGGGTCCCGGTATCAAGATCAACAGCGCAAAATTATCGTAACAGTAACCAAAAAGGGCTTACCGGCGGTAGGCCCTTTCCGTTTTGCAAGTGTTTGACATGAAAAATTCCCTTCGCTATGTACTGTTCGCTCTGCTTGCAAGGATCTTTTTGTCCTTGGTGGGCGGTGCGCTCATCGGAATAACGGGAGAACTACTCTCCCTTGCCGTGTGCTGTGCGGCATTTGGCTTTTTGCGCGCAAAACAAGTGAAAAAACCGGCGCAGGGACCGGGGCGTTCGCCGTTTTTCTTCAGCGTCTTTTCTTTTTCGGGGGTACTGCTTTTGTGCGTGCCGCTGTCCTTTGTACCCGGCTTTCTTTCGCCCGGCTTCGGCCTGCGCGCCAATCTGTTTGTCCGCTTTTCGGGTGCGCATTTTTCGCTCTTTTTGCTGGCTTTCCTGCTCAGCGGAGCACTGTTGTTTCTCGCTGTGCGCTGTGTGCCGGATCAGACGGCGGGATATCCTGCTATAGTCCGTGTGATTGCGGGAGGCGCGGTCTTTGCGCTTTGTTCCCTTTCTTTTTCGCTCTTTGCCGCCGATTTTGTGTTTGGATGTTTTCTTACGGCGTTTTTCCTGCGTAATCGGGCACGATCGGCGGGCGCGGCATTTCTCTTCTTTTATCGGGCATTTTCCTTTGCGCTTCTCTATTTTGAACAGGGCGCGGGCAGACCCTACGGCGCAATGATGGGCGGTGCGCAGATCCTCGGAATGGCGCTTTTGTTTGTTGGCGTCGCGGCTTTGTTACTGCTTCCCGACTGGTGGTTTACCGCGCAAAAAAAGCCGGGAAAACCGGCGATGATCTTTACGCTCACAGCCTCTCTTCTTCTTGTTGTGATCGGCTGTGCGGTCGTACAGTATTTGAATTGATTTTCTAAAAAAGGCCTTTCCCGTAGGGGGAAGGCCTTTTGCTATTGTGCAAGCGGGAAGTCGACCCAGAAAGTGCTGCCTACGCCGATCGTGCTGGTCACGCCGTAATGTCCGCCGTGCTCCTTCATGATCTCACGGACGATCGACAGCCCGAGTCCTGTGCCGATGGCCGAGCGTTTGTGTACTTCGTCCGCCTTGTAGTACCGCTCCCAGATGTCCTGAAGTTGTTCCGCCGGAATGCCGTCGCCGGTATCGGTGACCGAAAGGCGAGCCGCCTGTTCCTGTCGGGTGAGGCTGACCAGCACTCGCTTGTCCTCGCCTGTATAGGTGACCGCGTTGTTCACAAGATTATAGATGACCTGTAAAACCCGGTTCTCGTCTCCGTCGATATACAACTCCTCGCCCTTTTCAAAGACAATATCATAACCGCCTGCCGCGAATTTGGCATACCGCTGCATGGCGCGGGAAATCAAATCTGTAAGACACAGACGTTTTTTCTCAAAGCGAAGCGCTCCCGAGTGCAGTCTGGAGATGTCCAGCACGTCGTTCACCAGCGAGGTCAACCGTTCGGTTTCGTCGATGATGATCTGCAGGTTTTCCGGCGTATTTTCCCCCGGAATATCCCGCATGATTTGACTGTAACCGGAGATCATGGTCAGAGGTGTGCGAAGATCGTGGGAGATGTTTGCAATCAGTTCTTTCTGCAGGCGGTCGACTTTGGATAATTCAGTCTGCGCCCGGTCAAGGGTTAGCGCGAGAGAGTCGATCTCGGCATATCCTCCCCGCCGGAACTGTGCATCATACTGCCCTTCTGCAAGACGTTCCGCTTGCTTTGTAATGGCCATGATCGGTCTTGCAATGATTCCGGACATCAGAAACGCAAGCAAAACGGAAAGCGCGATCAGCGCAATCGTGACGTAGATCAGAATGCGGTTGAGGGTGTGTACGGTCGCACTGACCGGAGCAATGCCGGAATTGAGCAGGATTCTTGCCGTGTCGTTATGGTAGGGGACGGCCTTTGCAAGCACGATGCCCTGTGCCTGCGCCTCACGGCCGTCTGACTGATAGCCGTCCTCTGAAAAGTAGAGTATTCCGTCCTCTTCCTTCTGTGCGCGATTGTATAACAGCGTCAGTACCGATGAATTGGAGTGGTGAATGACGCAGTCCCGTGTGAGGTCAACCGAGATAGGAGCAAAGGATCCGTTTTCCGAAAGCACGATCACGCAAATGCCGTATTCTTCGGCGATCTTTTCCACCTCATCCGCAAAGTCTTCCTGTGCGACGGCGGATGCGATCTTTGTACCTGCCCGCTTGAGTTCAGAGGTCTTGATGGACTTGTAGACGTCCTCCAAAAATACGTTTTGCGTAAGCCACAGAATGAGCACCGCCAAAGCGGTAAACGCAAACAGGCAGGCCAGCATACGAAACCGGACCCCCGTCCGGCGATCAACGGTCTTCAAAACGGTACCCCACGCCGCGCAGTGTGACGATCAGAGAGCTGTACTCACCCAAGGATTTGCGCAGCAGTTTGATGTGCGTATCCAGCGTACGGTCGTCCCCGTAGAAATCGTAGCCCCAGACCTCGCAGATCAGTTTCTCACGGGAAAGAGCGATATTTCTGTTTTTCAAAAGGTAGAAAAACAGGTCGTATTCCTTGGGTGACATGGGCACGTCACGACCGTCGATGGTAATCCTGCGGGCACTGACGTCCGCACACAGTCCGCCGATGGTGACCACCTGATTTTCCGGCTTTTTTTTCAGGGTGCGTTTCATGACCGCTTCCACCCGAAGCATCAGTTCTTTGGGGGAGAAAGGCTTGACTACATAGTCGTCCACACCCAATTCAAAACCGCTGATCTTATCGTATTCTTCACCCCGTGCCGAGAGAATGATCACCGGTATGTCAGCGAGTTCTTTGATCTTTTTGCAGGCCGACAGTCCGTCCAGATTTGGCATCATAATATCTAAGATCACGATATCAAAGGAATGGGAACGGCAGAGTTCTACCGCTTGCATTCCGTCTGCCGCCTCGGTCACGTCGTGCCCTTCAAAGTTGGCGTACTTGCGCACCAAGGTGCGGATTTTTTCTTCATCGTCTACGATTAAAATATGGTATCCCATGTTTCTCCCTGTATACAGAAGAAGGGGCTGACGCCCCTTTTTTCTGTTATCCTGCCGTTGTCATTTCGATCAGAGTTACTTCCACGTCGACCATGCGCCGTGAGCGGGATACGGTGACCGTGATGGTATCGCCGATCTTGTGCTCAGAAAGAATCTCGGAGATGTCGGTCGAGTCGGAAACGGTCGTTCCGTCGATAGCGACGATACGGTCGCCGTAAGTGAAGTTATCCTGCGAATCCCCTACGATATACACGCCGAAAGATTCGATATACTTACCGAGTTCGGTCGTGCGATTCTGATAATAGTCGTCGGAACTCTGAATATCCACGATCTGGATCCCTATTGCCGGCCGTCCGGTGACATATCCGGTTTCGATCAGGTTGGTTGCGACCTCAAATGCGGTATCGATCGGAATGGCAAAGCCAAGTCCCTCTACGTCATCGCCCGAGGATTTCGCGTTGACGATACCGATCAACTCGCCTGCGGCGTTGAATAAACCTCCGCCCGAGTTGCCCGGGTTGATGGCGGCGTCGGTTTGGAGCAGGGTCAGGGTAGTGCCTTGGATATTGATCTCACGGTCAAGGGCGGAGACGTGACCGAGGGTGACCGTACCGCCCAGTTCACCCAGCGGATTGCCAATTGCAATCGCCTGTTCACCTACGACAAGATCTGCGCTTACGCCCAGAGTCGCGGCGTGCAGTCCGCTTGCATTGATCCGAATGACCGCGACGTCCGACTGTGCGTCGGTTGCCACCAAAGAAGCACTGTACTCTGTGCCGTCCTTTGTGTGCACGGTAATGGTTTTCGCGCCGTTGATTACATGGTTATTGGTAATAATATATCCGTCTTCGGAGATGATCACGCCGCTTCCCGCACCCTCGGAAATGTAGTCTCCGAAGAAAGAGCCTGTGACGACGGTTTCCGTGCGGATCTCTACGACCGTGTCCGTGATTTCGGCAATGACAGCGGCGAGCGTACCCTCTTCCGGAACGGCGGCGTTTCCGGAGGATTCGACCTTGTTGACTTGTACGTTGTTTTCAGAGGGAAATGGCCCATCGTACATAGACTCGTATAACAGTGCACCTCCGAAACCTGCACAGCCGCTGATCACAAGACATGCGACCAAAACAAGCGCGATTTTGCCTGCGCCCGACTTGCGCTTGGCCTTTTTTTCTTTTTTCGGCTTTGGCGCAGGCGTGCCGTAACCCGGATTCTGATAAGATGAGGCATACGCGGTCTGCGGAGTCTGCGTTCCGTACATACCGCTTTGCGGCGGAGTGTATGGGGGCGTTTCCCGCTGTACCGTATCTGTCCTGCCTACGCCGGCGCCGGCATATTCACCGGCGGCATAGGAGGAAAATTCGTGTGCGGCCGCGGGCTCTGCGCTCTTGCTTTCCGGCTCTGTCGTATTGTCCGGCTCCGACTTGGGCAGATCGGCGATGTCCGGCTGTTCTTTCGGATATTCTCTTTCGATATTGTTGTTCTCGTCTGTCATGATAATTGCCTCCGTTTCTGAACTGTGGCCATAGTATAGCCCGTTCATGTGACGATTGTATGACGGTTAGAAAAAAATTATCTGAAAATCTCAAAGACGTAAGCGGTTTCAGAGAAAAAATTCT
This sequence comes from uncultured Clostridia bacterium, assembly GCA_947625805.1. Taxonomy (GTDB): domain Bacteria; phylum Bacillota; class Clostridia; order Oscillospirales; family CAG-272; genus CAKSEI01. The sequence continues at coordinate 82,096 of CANQPT010000001.1, read as the reverse complement.
CGTTTTTTTGCAAGACACAGTCCGGATATTCCGGATGGTTGGGAGAATCGGGGAACAACTGCGTTTCCAGACACAGTCCCTCTCGCGGCCTTTGCGGTCTGCCGCCGCGCAACAGCGGGGCGGGGGAGTTCATGAAATTGCCGGAATAAAACTGTATTCCGGGCAGGTCTGTGACCACGTGCATCCGAATGCCGCTTTGCTGTGAAGAGAGGGTTGCCACTGTGCGAAAACCCGTGCCGTTTAACACGAAATTATGGTCATATCCCGTCCCTGCCGTCAGTTGCGGGTGGTCTTTGTCAATGCGGGCGCCGACCGTAGCTGTCGAGCGGAAATCAAAGGGCGTGCCTTCCACCGGCGCGGGCGCTTGCGACGAAACACCGTCCGTCCCGATGGGCTGGTAGAAGTCCGCGTCGATCTGCAATTCATGGTCAAGAACTGTCCCGCCGCCGTTCAGGTTGAAATAACTGTGATTGGTCAGGTTGCATACTGTGTCCTGATTGCAGGAGGCGTGATACCGGATACGCAAGGACGCGCCGTCAAGAATATACTCTATGCGTACCTTCATCTCACCGGGAAATCCCTCTTCCATATCGGCCGCAGTATAGGTGCAGGACAGGCGGTCGGGTGCGGTTTTGGCGCAGTCAAAATATCGGAATGCAAAGCCGCGGCCGCCGTGCAGACAGTTTTCTCCGTCGTTTTGCGGAAGACGGTATTCCTTGCCGTTCAGCGAAAAACGCGCTCCGGAGATCCGGTTTGCATATCGCCCGATGGCCGCGCCGAAGTTGGCTCCGGCGTCCAGCAGGTAGTCCTCGGGTCTATCGCACCCTACGGCGACGTCGATCCCTTTTTCTTTCAGGTATATGCTTGTGATGCGCGCGCCGTAGTCGATGGCCTGAACGCGCAGAAATTCATTTTCCAGTTGATAGGTGTTCATGTTTCAAAATCCTCCGGAAAGGTCGAGCGCTTGATATTGCTCGCTGTACTCCACTGTCAGTTGTTGCGCGCGCGTTTGCAGGTCGCGGTAGAAACAACTCGTCATATAATTGGTGCGCAGTGTATTGATATTCTCACTCACAAAATTCTCATCAATGGCCTGACGCAGAATAATGTGATATCCCGTGTAGGAATCGGCCGACACCCGGGTGACCGCGCTGAGTTGCCCTTCGGCGAGGGCAAAGGCCGCTTGCTCAAAGGCCGGATCCATCTCGTACCGGAAGATATAGTAGCCGTCCGGTTCTTTTTCCGATTCCGGATCTTCCGAATACTCCTGCATCAGTTGGTCAAAGTCCGCGCCCGCATCAAGTTCTTTCCGCAGGCGTTCGGCAAGGGCGCGGTTTTCCTCCGGGTCCTCTCCTGCATCGTTTTTGATCAAAATGTGCTTGATATGGATCATTTGCCCGTTTTCCGCGCAGGCCTCTATCACCTGATCACTTGCCTGTATCGGAGAGGTGGCTTCATCAGTGTAGTAGGAAAGAAGTTTTGATATCAGTTGATCCTGTAAAGCGATAAACGCATACAGATCGTCGGTCAGAAAACGCTCGCTTAACAACTGCCGGTACCCGTCGCTGTCCTGCTCTTTCATCTGCGCGATATAATCGGTAAGAGCCTTGCGTTCGGTCTTGGTCAGATCTACCTCGTACTCCTGTGCGATGGATGCGGCCGCCCTTGAAAAGAGCAGGTCCGGAATGACCGTTTGATCCACCCATTCCCGTGCTTCTTCCGCGCTCATGTCGGCGATACCGCCGCGCACTTCCGCCTCAGAGAGCAGGTAGTAGCGCAGTTCGCTGTATGAAAGACCGTACCCTTCTACCGTGAGCATGATATCGTTGTCCGCAAGACCGTTTTCATATACCGTATTTCCGGTTTCCTTGAAGGTGTAATATCGGGAATAGCCGTCCTGCCCGCAGGAAGAGAACAAAAGCGTGCAAAGGACAACCGGCACCCACCATAGGCGGGTGCGGTTTTTTCGGTTATTTGCGGTCATATGCGTCCACCGCCTGTCCGGTTGCCACCTTGATTGCATCGCTTTCCAGTTCGCGCATGACCGAGGATAGCACGTAAAATTCACCTTGTCCGTCTATGGTCATATACAGACGCTGGGTAGACGCCTGATAAAAGCGATATTCGGTTACAACGCCTGCGTCCGTGGTAATGCGCAGGGTCATATAAAGCGTGTTCTCGTCAGGCGGCGCTTGGGTATAAGAATCGCGGAAATCGCGGGTGAGCAGTACCTTGTAGAATTGACGGAAATTGTCCGTGTCCAGCACCTGCCCGTTTTCCCGTACAGTGAGGACGTCTGCTCCGCTTTCGCTTGCAGAGTGTTCTAATTCAAAGCTGTAGTGGATGCTGTCCGTTTGCAGTTCGATGTTTTTGATATTCTTGATATTTTTTTGGAAAAAGGAGGATTCCACCCACTGGGAAAAACTCCAATCGAGGAAGTTCAGCTTTTCCTCCGAAATGCGCACGATCAGATCAAAGAGCGGTGAATAGGCATAGTAATTGCCGTCCGCGTCTTTCTCGGAAAAGACCACGTAGTTGTTGATGCCTTGGTAGTTGAAAAACAACTCAAGGGCGGGCTTTTCCGGCGTGATGCCAAATTCGAGCAGTTGCTCCGTAGTGATGCTCTCTTGGCCGGACTGCGGGATAGCTACCGTTTGATCGCCCTGCAGATAGACCAGATCTTCGAGCACTCCTGAAAATTCATCGATCGCGGGTGTATACGAATAGGGGAAACGATCCATGGCAAGTAGCGCGTCCAAACGTTTTTCCGTGGTGGATGAAAGCACGTCAAACGAGGAGATCTGCTGATTGCAGGTCATTAAATAGTTGGAAACCGCGGCATATTTCTCGGCCTCCTCCTCAGTTTCCATATAGTGAATGGTGAGAAAATGCTCTCCCTGCTTCCATATGGAGAAATAATCCACCGTGTGAAAATCCTGCGTGCTCATGGGATAGACCAATAGCGGCGTGACAATGTTTTCCACAGTTCCAAGCACGCTTTTATCAATGTCATTGCCCAAGATATAGACGGCGTTTCTGCCCTCTAAATAGACGTAGTAACCCTCTCCGCTGGAGGCGGGATCCCCCACGCGCATCGTATAACTTTCCCCTGTGCGGGCCGTCACCGTGAAACGTGCGGATATATGCGCCTCGTCCAAGCCGTAGTTGGCAAGGTCCACGCTTTCCGGCTCTGTTCCATGATCGTCGGCAGGAAAGACCCGATTCCTTGTGATGGTATTTCCGACTGCGACCACAAGCGTTGCGAACATGGCGTCGTCGTAAGTCGCGCTCTCGTCCTCGTCAATATAGAAACTGCTTCCGCTGCCCGAGTGGGTCAGAGAAAAGGTACCGTATTGGTTGGTTACCGTGATCTTCTGAATATCGTCGGAAGATAAGGGTTGATAGATATAGAAACTTCGGTCGGTCAGGCCCTCTACTTCTCCGGGGAGCAGAACGTGTCCGTCGGTTGTCTGCTCACTCGGATCCCGCATTTTGGAAAAGACCGCGAAATAGGAAATAATCAGTCCTAAAGCGGCAAGTGCAATCAGCGAGGTGATGACAAGTTGCTTATATAAGCCGGTTTTTTTCTGCGCGCTCATAGATGTCTTCTCCTGAAATAGACCACAAAGCCCGCGCACAAGAAGAGCAGGGGAAGAACGACCGCAAATACCATGGTCCAGTTGTTGGCCTGGGCTGTGGTGATGGTAAGGGAGGAATCCTCGAATTTGCGGATGTCAATCTGATCCGGAACCTTATCCTTGCCCATAGCCATCATAGCGGAGTAGAGAATATCGCTGTTGGAACAGGACAGGGAGTTGAGGTAATCGGCGCCCGCAAAATCAGCGCTTGCGCTGACCAGCACATAATTGACAAGGTAGTCGTTTCCAACGTAGGTGCCTCTGGACGAGAGGGTCATAAGTCCGTAGGTGCCCGTCCCGTCTGCCTGCCCGTTGCGGTAAATGCCCGCCTCGTCCGAGGTGGTCAGCACATAGGAGGTGACTACGTCACCCTCCGGATTGTCTCCGCCGGGCGCGATGGACAGAGCCAGCGCGTTTTCCATGATCGCACGGGGGGTGGACTGCATGGAGCGCAGGGTGGTGGTCAGCGATGCGCCGGGGGTGTCCAGCGTGGAATAAGTCGCGGAAAGGATACGTCCGTCGGCGCTCAGAGCATTTTCTGCGGTATCGGTCACTGTGACCGGGTCAACACCTACATACCAGTTTTCGTACAGGTAGGAGTACAACTCAGGAAGATCGGGTACGCTTGCGGATAAAAAGACCATAAGATGACCGAGATCGGCGGAAAAGGCGTCCAGCTTTTCAAACTCGTTTTCTTTCGCTCCGATACCGAGAAAATCGGTGCGGGGGCGGAAGACCACCACAATGGAAGCATCCTCCGGAATGCTCTCTGCCGTCAGGTCGAAGGTTTTTACCTGATACCCTGCGGTTTCAAAGAGTTCCATCAGCGCTTTTGCTTCCTCAATATCCTCCGAATGGTTGGTCGTAAAGGCTACCGTAGGATTGTCACCTGTGATTTGCAGAATCGCAGAGGAGAATCTGAGTTCTCCGCTGAAACCGTAAGCATTTCCGTCCGAATCATTGGTGATAAAGGATTCCCAGCGCAGGAGCCGGTATTGGCTTCTCGCCGGGCAGTCGACGATGACCGTCTGGTCGTCGATGACGGTGCCCGAGGTGATCATATATCCCCGCGTGCGCTCGGTTTCGGTACGCCAATTGAGATAATCGATGCTGATATTGTCAAAACGCGCGGCATATGCCTGAGCAAGGGTATAAATCATCGCGGAATAGCGGTTGTCCGCCAGCTTGTCAAGCGGCGTGCAGAAAATAAACGTGATCTCGTCGGTTACGTCGGCAAGTAGGTCGTCGGTCGCGGAAGAAATGTCGTAATAGTTGCTTGCGGTCATGTCAAGATAGAGCGTGTAGCGGGCTGAGAGGGCGGTGAAAACCGCGTTCAGCGCGACAACGATGGCAATAAAGGCAACCGTAAATGCCACAGACGCACTGCCGTATTTGAATTTTCTTGCGAGATTCTTTTTCATGGTGCCTCCTTATGCCCAGCGGCGTCTTTCAAAGACGCGCACGGTCGCAAACAGAAAGACGACCGCGATGGAAATATAGTATAAAATGCTGTTGAATTCAAACACGCCGTTGCCAAAGCCGTTGTAGCGGGAGAGAATGGAGATCCAGCCGATTACCGTACGCAGGAGGGCGCTGTTGATATAGTCGGACAAAAAGCCGACCATCACAAAAGCAAACAGAATGGCCATGGATCCGATAGCGGCGATCAGTTGGTTTTCGGTCAGGGCGGAAACGAAAATTCCGATGGCAATACAGGCTCCGCCCAACAGCAAAATACCGACTGAGTTTCCGATCAGTTGAGCGGTGTTGGGCGTGCCGTAAAGATAGAGCGCAATGAAAGAAAAGCAGGAGGCGCCGTAGGTCAGTGCAAAGACGGTGTAAGCGGCAAAGAACTTTGCGAGCACCATGCCGGTCAGCGTCACGGGAGAGGTCAAGAGCAACTGCTCGGTGCGCAGTTTGCGTTCCTCACTGAACAGTTTCATGGTCAGAAGCGGAAGAACGATCACAAAACTCATGAGCAGATAGGTGAAGTAGTAATTGACGTCGCTGTCCGCGCGGGCTTGCAGGGTGGCGGTGGAAAAGAGCACGCCGGCAAGGCACAGAAAGATCGCCATGAAAATATATCCCAATGGTGTGGTAAAATAGGATCGAAGTTCCCGCTTATAAATCGCAAGCATTTGAAATCCCTCCTTACTTTTTGGCCGTCGGACGCGCGGCCGACTCTTTTTTGTCTACAATGGCGATGAAAACGTCCTCCAGGTTTGCGCCCATGCTTTCCATGCCAATGAGCGGCCACCCCTTGGCGGCAAGGGCGTTGAAAAGCGGTTTTCGCATATCAAGGCCCGGGTCGCTTTCCACAAGAAACGTGGTGCTGTCCTTGTCGGTGGCGCCTGTGCTCTGTACGTATGCGATGCCGTGCATATTGCGCAACATGGCGAGAACCTCTTTTTCAGGGCCGCAGATTTTAAGCGACAGACGGCGGTTGCCGTCCACGATGTTTGCGATATTCTCGGTCTTTTCGTTTGCAACGATTTTGCCGTGATTGATGATTACGATCCGGTCGCAGACCGCCTGCACCTCCGGCAAAATATGGGTGGACAGAATGACCGTGTGATTCTTGCCCAGTGTCTTGATCAGCGAGCGGATCTCGATAATCTGCTTGGGGTCGAGACCGACGGTAGGCTCGTCAAAAATAATCACAGGAGGATTGCCCACCAGCGCCTGCGCGATGCCCACGCGCTGACGGTAGCCCTTGGAGAGATTGCGGATCATACGGTTTTGCACGTCCGCGATGCCAATCACGGAGCAGATCTCGTCAAGATGCTTTTCCCGGTTGAGTGTGCAGTGCTTTAATTCATAGATAAAGTCTAAATATTCCTTTACGGTCATATCAAGGTAGAGCGGCGGTTGCTCGGGCAAAAAACCGATCTTTTTCTTTGCCTCAAGGGGTTGATCGAGAATGTCGATCCCACCCACGCGCGCACTGCCCGTTTCCGCAGACAGATACCCGGTCAGAATATTCATGGTGGTGGTTTTTCCCGCGCCGTTTGGGCCCAAAAAACCGACGATCTCGCCATCGTTTACGTGAAACGAAATATTGTCCAGTACCGTCTTGGCGCCATACCGCTTGGTCAGGTTTTCGATTTGTATCAAAGGACGTTCCTCCAATGTGAAATTCAGTAATATACATTAGTATATCAAAGATTAGTGAATAAATCAAGAACAGACGGAAAAAGACCGGTCAAAAATGCGATTTTGTCTTGAAATATGGCAAAAAAAGTGGTAGAATACAGAAAATTCAGCATCGGGGGACCGGGTCATGAAAATAGCAATTTTTAATGAATTTATTCACGAGAAGAACGACGCGAATGTGCGAGAGATCTATCCGGAAGGCATTCACGGACAGATCGCCTCGCTGTTCGCCGACCAGCACACGGTGCGTACCTTTACCCTCGACAATATCGGGGAGTTGACCGACCAGGTGCTGCGGGATACCGACGTTATGTTCTGGTGGGGGCATGTGGGACATCATCGTGTGCCGGACGCTGTCGCTGAGTCGGTGCGGGACGCCGTGCTACGTGGCATGGGTATGATCTTTTTACATTCCGCCCACCATTCCAAGCCTTTTCGTCTTCTGATGGGCACCCCATGTAACCTCGGTTGGCGGGAGAACGGCGACTGGGAGCGGGTCTGGGTCTGCGACCCTTCCCACCCGATCGTGCAGGGCGTCGACCGCTATTTTGAACTGGAGCACGAGGAGGTCTATGTCGAGCCGTTTATGATCCCCGAGCCGGACAAACTGATTTTGATCGGTGCGTACCAGGGCGGCGAGGCATTCCGCGCCGGCTGTTGCTACCGCCGCGGCTACGGCAAGATCTTTTACTTTCAGCCGGGTCACGAAACCTACCGCTCCTTCTATCATCCCGCCGTGCAGACCATTCTGAAAAACGCGGCCGAATGGGTAAAGAGCGACTACCGCGCAGAACTGACCTGCCCGCACGTCGAGCAGATCGGGTAGACAATACGGTCAGGGGCACGTTGTTCCCTGATTGTATTGCCTAAAAAAGGAGAGGAACCGATCCCTCTCCTTTTGCATATTTCCGTTATACCGCAAACTGCACGGCGCAGAAGCCGGCGTATAGCGCGAGCAGACAGAGTCCCTGTATACGCGACAGCTTGCCGCGAAAGAGCGCCGGAAGAGTGAGGATCAGCATAACCGCCATCATGAGCGGAAGATCCAGCACAAGGGAGGCGTTCATGCCGGCAATCGTCTTGCCTCCCGGAATGTCAAAGGGCGCGATAGCGGCCGACAGACCCGATACCAATACAAGATTGAACAGATTTGCTCCGATGATGTTGCCGAGCGAGAGGGCGCCGTGTCCCTTGAGCAAGGCGGTGACCGCCGTGACCAGTTCGGGCAGGGAAGTGCCCAGCGCTACAAAGGTCAGCGCGATGACCGATTCCGGCACACCCATTGCTTTAGCAATCAGCGTGCCGTTGTCTACCAGCAGGTCGGCGCCTACCGCGATAAACGCCGCACCCAGCACCATGAAGATCACTTCTTTGATCGCCGAGTCGCCCGGCCTCACAGGCTCGGGGACGAGGGGAGGCGGATTTTTCCTTGCCTGCCGTATCGTAACGGCAAGATAGATCACAAGCAGGATCAGAAGAATGAAACCGCTTGTCCGGCTGAAGGTCCCGTTGCGATATGCGATAAAAAGATAAATCAGCGCGGCGCCAAAGAAAAACGCGACCGGCGTGCGCAGGGCTTTTCGCTCGACCGGAGCGGGCCGGACGGCGATGGTAAGGGCTGCGATCAGCGCGGTGTTGCAGATGACAGAGCCTACCGCGTTGCCGTATGCGATCTCACCGTGACCGCCGAGGGCCGAGGTCGCGGAAACCATGACCTCGGGCAGGGTCGTGCCGATGGAAACGACGGTCGCCCCGATCAGAAGTTCGGACATATGCAGCCGTCTGGCAATCCCGCTTGCTCCGTCCACAAACCAGTCCCCGCCCTTGATTAAGAGAAGTAGTCCAATGATGAATAAAACAACTGTTACAACCATATTGATCCTCACTTTGAAGTCACAGTATCCCTTGTAAGAGAATTTCAATCCCGATCCCGATCAGAATCATACCGCCGAAGATCTGAGCCTTGTCGGCAAGCGCCATTCCGAATTTTTTGCCGATCAGCACTCCGCTCGCACAGAGAGCAAAGGTCACAGCCGCAATCACCAGCGCACAGGCGAGCGCTTGGGGCAGTTCATACTCCGAGATGGTAAAGCCCACCGAGAGCGCGTCGATCGAGGTAGCAATCCCCTGTACCAGCAGCACGGCTGCGCTCAGACGGTCTTGCCCCTCTGTTTTTTCGTTTTTTCGGATCCCCTCAATCAGCATATTGATTCCGATGAATCCAAGCAGCAGAAACGCGATCCGCGGGACAAAGCGCTCAAAGACCGCAAAGCGCTCGGCGAGGTTGTGCACACAAAACCAGCCGAGCAGGGGCATGAGGGCCTGGAAAAAGGCAAATACGCCTGCCATGGTACAGATTTTCGAGCGCGGCATACCCGGATTTGCAAGGCCGTTTGCAATAGATACCGAGAAAGCGTCCATCGCAAGACCCAGCCCGAGCAGTGCGCTGCCCGCAAACAGCAGAAAACTCCAAGTCATTGTATGACCCTCCGTCTGAAAAAATGAAAAATCCCGGTCATAGCGGTGCTATGCCGGGCAAACACAAACCCATGTATAGCGCCTGCACTGCACATGAGTCTGGCAAATGAAAGCAAGCCGGACCGGGTGGTACGGTCAGGATGTTGACTTGCTGCGCACAAAGTGCGGTTGCTACTCCCCCACGGAATATTGCGTGCATATTATAACAGGTTTTTCCAGTTTTGTCAATTCTTTGCCTTGTAATTCTTACGCAAATTTGGTATAATATACGCGGGACGGCTTCCCCCCGGGGAAAGTTGTCGCCGGAGGCGGCTGATGATGGGCAGACTTTATTGGAGCGCTTTGTCCCGTAAAACGGTTTTGCACAGTGTTATACCCTTACGAATTGGAGATAGAAAATGAAAATTACAGTTCTCGGCTGCGGCAGATGGGGCAGTTTTATCGCGTGGTATCTCGACAGCATCGGAAACGAGGTGACCCTGTACGGCCCGGCGGGTACGGCGGATATCGTCCGTTTTATGCAGACACGCTCGAACGGCATTTTGACCTTGCCCGAGCGCATTACCTTGACCGATTCACTTTCCGGGATCGCGGACAGCGATGTAATCGTCATCTCCATTCCGTCGCAGATCGTGCGCAGCCTGATGGACCAACTCGCCGCCTACAAGATCCGCGACAGAATCTTTGTGCTGTGTATGAAAGGCATTGAGATCGAGACCGGCAAGCGGCTGTCCGAGATCGTGAGCGAACATACAGACCCGTCCAACCGGGTGGCGGTATGGGTAGGTCCCGGCCACCCGCAGGAATTTATCAAGGGCAATCCCAACTGTATGGTCATCGACTCGGCCGACCCGGAAGTGGCGACCGAACTGGCGGACGCCTTTTCGTCCGATCTGATCCGATTTTATTACGGTACCGATCTGATCGGCAGTGAGGTGGGCGCCGCCGCAAAGAATGTCATCGGCATCGCGGCGGGAATGTTGGACGGTTACGGCATGGGCGCGCTCAAGGGTGCGCTGATGGCCCGCGGTACCCATGAGGTCGCCCGCCTGATCGGCGCCATGGGCGGAAGCGAACTGTCCGCCTACGGACTGTGCCATTTGGGTGACTATGAGGCAACCGTCTTTTCGCACTTCAGCCATAACCGTATGTTCGGTGAAAGCTGGGTCAAGAAAGAGAAGTACGACGCTCTGGCAGAGGGATATTACACCGTGCGCGCACTTATGGGTCTTTGTGAGCGGTATAAAGTAGAAATGCCGATCTGCGAGGCGGTCTATCGGATCCTTTACGAGGGTGCAGATGCCAAAGAAACCTTGGGCACTCTCTTTGCAAGAAAGCGCAAAAGTGAGTTTTGATCAAAGAGGTATATGACACCGATTTTTGAACGTATTTTACCCGACCGGGGACGGCGGATACACGCGCAAACCGACCGGGCGTTTGCCGGACGCGCCTTTTATAAGGTACGGGCGGTACACCCGGATTATACATAAAAGTGCAAAAATGATCAAGATAAACGATACAAGAAAATGCAGCGGTTGTATGACCTGCCTGCAGGTCTGTCCGAATGCCGCTATCGCACCGGTACAGACAGCGGGCTTTGCCTATCCGACAGTGGACAGGCACAAATGCTCGGACTGCGGCAAATGTGAGGCGGTCTGCCCCTATCGGGCAGAGTTGCCCGTCTGTCGCTCGGAGAGCGCGTGGATCGCCTATACCGACCAATCTGTGCGTGCCGCTTCGTCGGCCGGCGGCGTTTTTGCCGTGCTCGCGCTGAATACCCTTGCCCGGGGAGGGGTGGTGTTCGGAGCGGCATATACCTCGGAGGTTGGGTGTGCGCAGACCTGTGCCGAAACCGTCGGGCAACTGAGTGCGCTGATCGGGCGCAAATACGTGGTAAGTCATACCTCTGACAGTTTTGTGCGTACAAAGGAATATCTTCTTGCCGAGAGGGAAGTGCTCTATTCGGGCACGCCCTGTCAGATCGCCGCACTGAAGCGCTATCTGGGTGCGCCGTATGCAGGACTTTTGTGTGTAGAAGTCGGGTGTGGCGGCGTTGCAGGCGATGATGTGTGGCGTGCTTTTCTTCAAATGATGCACAATCCGCAGCGGATCGAACTTACCAACCGCATTGACCAAGAAAACCGTGCAGGCATTCGGTTTGTATATGCCGACGGCTCGCAGACCGTGCTTGCACGCAAGGACACGGCTATCCATAAAGCAATCACCCTCGGTCTGGGCATTCGCCCGTCCTGTGAGCGATGTACTTTCGGGCGCAGAAAAAGCGCCGCAGATCTGACCCTGCGCCGCTACAATCCCGCCCTTGACGATAACGAACTCAATATCCGCAGACAGCCCATGACCCTTGTTCTCTGCCGCACTACGGCGGGTGCGCAGGCGTTTGCTGATTGTGCGGAAATGCTGCAAATGCGCGAGATCACGCGGGAGGAGGCCTATCGCCACATCGCGCGTTCCGACCGTGAAAAGAAATGCGCCGACCGTTCCCGCGCCTTTCTCGGCGCTTTGGATCAACTTGGGTTTGAGGCCGCCCTCAAGCGCTATTCCACCCGCGGCCCTGCCGCTTTTCTTTCCCGTACTGCCAAAAGGATATTTTTGAAATGATTTCGATCAGGGGGACTTTTGCAAAAGTCCCCCTGAAACCCCTTAAAACTTTGACACGCCTGCATATTGTGTGCAGGCGTGTGTCAGCAATATCCCCTTTTTTGCGCTTCGGCCAACAGAAACGGCTGGATCAGCGGATGATGCAAGAAGTATACGCCACCATGCAAATTATATATTTCTTTAAGAATTTTTTATTTTGCGAAAAACTCCCGTAACCCTCGGCCGAAATTGCCGGGCGTCCAATTTATGCAAGACAAACCCGTCGTCGAAAAGTTCCGTTTATACCCCTCGTTAGTCTATCAGCGAAAAGAAACGGCACAGTTCTGCTTGTGCCTTTTGGAGGATTGCCCGGTCGGCGCTTTCGTGCACATAAAAGGTGCGGTTACGAAAAGCAGCGTATTCAAACAACCGGTCCTGACAAAAGAGCGTTTCAAACAGTCTGTTTTTCTCGTAAGCGTTTGTATAGATTTTGTCGCGATAAGTGTTCTGCAAATAGGGTGCGGCGGTAAACATCCGGAACTCCACCCGCTCGTCCAGCGCAGAAAATAACATGGGAAACGTTCCGTAACAGCCGGATTCGATTACCATGATTTTTTCTTTGTCGATCGTGGACAAAAGTGTTTTAATGGAAAACGTCACTTCCGGGCAGGTCTGTAATGCGTCCGTGACCTTCGCCCGGAAAAAGGAGAAAAAGTCCGAAAAATCACTGTATTCGCGCTCTAATGCTTCATAAATTACCGCCCGTATCGTATCGTCCGGATCGGGCAAAGATGATATGTTATTCAAAAACTTCCGCCCGATCAGCCATGGGTACAAATTCTTTCGTCCCTGTCTTTTGAAATAAAAATACGGAAGCAGCGCATCCCGCAGAAGAAAGACGTACGCGGTGTCCTCGTCATATCCGATCCACTCGCAATAGTGCAGCACGTCAGGCAAAAAAGCGTTTTCCATCTCAGTTTTGTCTGTGTCTGTTCTTTTTTCTATTCCGGTAAGATAAGCGTTCAGTTCATGTTCTGTATGCGTATAGTTGTATTGGAGCGTTGCACCGGGTATGCGCGCAAACGGTTTCTCATTGTGAGAAGACAGGAGTTTTTGCAGCCTTGTGATCCCGTTGTATTCTGCTTCCAGCCGATCGTGCAGGACAGGATAACCCTCGTCCATCAGGTCGAACGACAGTTTCAAAAGCTGCTTTGCCTCGTACAGATCGAGGTCGCCGCTTTCGTAGCGTTCGAGTTTGTCTTTGTAGTAATTTAAGTGAAATGAAAGAAAGCCCATAACTTATTTCAGAATGACCTTCCATTCTCCGTTTTGGATGATATATTGAAATTCGTTCAGGTCAAAATCAAGAATTACTTGAATTAGTCGGTCCAGATCTTTTACGGTATTGACAGATGACAATTCTTCCTTGCTTACCCAGTGCATCGCGCCCTCAGGGGAAGAGACCACTTCACCCGAAAACCGGTCCGCATAAAATAAGAATACCAGATACCTGCCGTTTTCGATGGGAAATTGTTTCACTCCGCACAACTTAGGACGTTCAATTGTCAATCCCGTTTCTTCTTTCATTTCCCGGATCACGGCGTCTACGATGGACTCGCCCTCTTCGACATGTCCTCCCGGCAGGGTAAAACCTTTCCAGTCCTCGTTGATCCTGTCTTGCAACAGATACTTCCCGTCTTTATGTATCAAACATAAAACGGTCAATTCCACATATTCCGTGCGATTCATAGTCTTATTCCTTTACACAGTATCTGGTATAGCTTGTAAATTTCAAATTTATGCCAAGCGAACGTGCCAAATCTGCGATTGTACTTTCATCATCGTCGGTATACCAGCATCCGCTGATCACACTATCAATTTTGCTGAAACCGGCAAGAACCGTATCCTCATACAAATCTTCAAATACATCGGGGCGTTTTTCAAGCATCTCGTTCATTGTAACCTTGTATAGACAAGACAACTCTAACAGTATATCTATATCCGGTACCGCGTTTCCGCACTCTCACTTTGAAACAGCCTGCGATGTAACACCGAGCTTTTCGGCTAAGTCTGTTTGCGATAAGCCCGCCTTACGTCTGAATACAGACTCCTTTTTCCAAAATGAATTTTGTTTACCACAATTTACACCCCTTCCTTCTTGGCGCTTAAATTATACCGCACTTCTCATACGCGTTGGAAGCGACAGGGTGTTGTACATATTCAAACATCTACAACTGTCAGTTGAGGAACATAAAAATCATGATTCAATCATTCTAAAGTATTTCAATGCTTCTATAATCGCGGCCTCTTTCTCTGGCGGGCATTGGGGCTGTTTAGCATTCTCAGACTTTGGTTTATTGTAATTCTCCCGTTCAATAATCCCGCACTTCCGCTTTACTTGTGCGATATACAAGTGGCTGACCTTCATCCCGAATTTCTCCAGCACATACGCCTTGATTTCCTCATAGCTGGCTTTTTTCTCGGCGGCGGTCAAATCCATCTCGTCCATCGTGAGTTCGACTTCTATATGCTGCTTGACATTGAGTTTGGACAATAAGCATACCGTCTCCACGTGTGCCGTCCTCGGAAACATATCGTAGGGGAAGACCTCATGTGTACGGTAACCGTGGGCGGCGAAGATGCTCAAATTACGGGCGAGGGTGTCCGGCGCACAGGAAATGTAGACCAAACGGTCGGGAAAAATCCCGGCGATGCGTTCGATCAGACCGGTGGACAAACCTTTGCGGGGCGGATCGACGATCATGACGTTGCAGTCGGAAATGCGCTCGTGGTTTGCATCTCCGCAGTAAAACCCGGCGTTTGAAATGCCGTTTCTCTGTGCGTTTCTTTTTGCGTTTTCGATGGCCTCGGGGACAATCTCCACGCCGATCACCCTGCCCACCGGGCTGTGACGTGCAGCACTCAGGCCGATCGTACCGATCCCGCAAAAGAGATCGGCCAGGGTGTCGGTTGCTTTCAGATCGGCAAGAGAGATTGCCTTTTTGTAGATGGCTTGGGCGGTGGCGTGATTGATTTGATAGAAGGAAAGCGGTGATATCTCAAAACTTGACCCACACAGTTGGTCCGTGATGCGCCCGTCCCCGTACAGCGCCGTGCACCGGTCCCCCAAAATGACGTTGGTGCGGGCGGTGTTGTGGTTGAGTACAACCGTGCGCACCTGCGGAAAGTTTTCGGTCAGGCGTTCGCACAGCGTATCTGCGTGCGGCAGTTCTGTTCCGTTGATCACAAGGCAGACCATGACCTCGCCGGTGACCGTTCCCCGGCGCAAATACAAATGCCGCAATAATCCCGTTCCGTCCTCCTCACGGTAAACAGGGAGGGAATATTCCCGCACCCAGTCGGTGACCGTCTCGGCGATCTGCCGAAAGATCGGGGGCAAAAGTGCACAGCCGCCCGGTGGGACGATCACCCGATGGCTTTTTGGGGCGTAGTATCCCAGCCCGCCGTCGGGGGCAAAGGGCATTTGCGCTTTGTTGCGGTAGCCGTCAATGGGAGAGGGGGAGATAAGCGGGTGCACCGTGATCTCAGGCAGTCCCGCCTTGCGCAGGGCTGCTTTGACCGCGTTTCGCTTGCTTTCGGCTTCATATGTATAATCGACGTGTGCGTACACGCATCCACCGCAGCGTGCGCTGACCGGGCAGTGAGGTACGATCCGGTGTACGGAGGGCGAAAGAACTTCTTCTATCTTTCCGATCGCATAGGTGCGTGCACACTTGATAATGCGGATGCGGGCATGATCTCCGGGAGCTCCTTGGGCTACAAAGACTACCATGCCGTCGATTTTGCACACCCCGAATCCCAGCGGGTTGATTTCCGTGATCGTGACCTCATACAGGTCGTTTTTCTTTATCATACCGATATTTTATCATATTTCCTTATCGGTGGCAAGCACAAGCGCAAAAAAGTCATCCGCGCAAACAAAAAAGAAGCGTTCCGGCATTGAAAAAAAAGCAATTTTATGGTATGATATTTATAATCGGGAGGGGTATGCCGCTTTTCCGGTTTACATAAGATAAAATACCGACAAATTACAGGTGTTATGAAATGATGGATTCACTGCGTACAATGCTTCAATATCTGCTGGATCAGATCAGCACGATCGGGATCAGCGATGTGATTGATATTCTGATCGTTGCGATCGTACTGTATTACGTTTTTCGTTTTGTCCGCGACCGCAGAGCAAGCAAACTTGCGGTCGGGGTCGTGTTGCTTTTTTTGCTGTATCTGGTCAGCGATCTGTTCGAACTCAGTACCATTCGATTTGTCATGGACAATATATTCCAGGTGGGCCTGATCGCGGTTCTGATCGTCTTTCAGCCGGAGATGCGCTCCATGCTGGAGAGTTTCGGCGGGCAGACTAAGCGGATCCGGGGACTTGCCGGGCACGGTGCGAACGAAAATGAGCATATGGTGGAGGAGATCAGCCTTGCCGCTGCCGACCTTGCGGGGGATCGCACCGGGGCACTGATCGTCCTTGAGCGAACCACTCCGCTGGGGGATTATATCAAGAGCGGGACCGTGGTCAACGCGGACATTTCTTCGATTTTACTGCGCAACCTGTTTTTCAACAAAAGCCCGATGCACGACGGTGCGGTCATCATTCGCGGCGGAAGAGTGTATGCTGCCGGATGTTTTTTACCCCTATCCATGAACAACGAGATCATGAAAGAACTGGGCACCAGGCATCGTGCGGCCATCGGTATGAGCGAGAACAGCGACGCGGTGGTCATTGTAGTCAGTGAAGAGACCGGGGTAATTTCGGTTGCCCGCGACGGCGTGTTACAGCGCGGATACACCGCGGACAGTCTGCGCAACTATCTTACCGAGATTTTTGTTTCCACGACGACCAAACGCTCAAAAAAGCGGGGAACGGTACATACCCGAAAGAACACAGAGAAGGGGGGCAGTCAGAATGCTTAAAAGCAAAAAAAGGGGTTCTCCCGCGCTTCCTTTGATTCTGTCGCTGATCTGTGCTTTTGCCTTATGGCTTTATGTGATCAGCGTGGAAAGCCCTCTGTATACCCAGGTGTTTGAGGGAGTACAGGTAGAGTTGCGCAATGAAACGGTGCTGACCCAAAACGGCCTGTCTATTCTTTCGGGCTACGGCACTACGGTGGATCTGACTGTTACCGGCAGGCGCAGTGTGCTCAATTTTATGCATTCGGAGGATCTGACCGCTTATGCGGATCTAAGTACCATCACCGGTGCGGGGGAGTTCCCGCTGGAGATTCGCACCGATCCGATCGAGGGGATCACGGTAGGCGGTATTAGTGAAAACACAGTCTTGGTATATGCGGATATCACCACCTCAAAAACCATTCCCATCTCCTCTGACATTACCTACTACGGCGGGGTGACCACCGGAGCGGGATATTCCATGGGCACGCCCTACATCATGCCTACCACTACCATGCCGGACGTAACGTCCATAACCGTCAAAGGACCGGTATCTGTGCTGAATGCAGTGGACCACGCGCAGGTAAGCCCGGTGGATCTGGGTACCATCACCAGTTCGGTCACCTACAACACAGTATTACAGCTGATCGACACGGACGGAGAGCAGCTCAACAGCCAATATATCACCATCGCCAGCGGCGGTGCTGTGACCGTATATTTCCCGGTCGTTACCGAAAAAGAAGTGACGGTGGAACCGGTTTTCTCGGATTCGTATGACAACGCGGCTTATGCTATCACCATAACCCCCCGGCGTCTTGTCGTCCGGGGCGAGGAGTCGGTCATTCGCAATGTGAGCAGGATCACTTTTGCGGTGAGCGGCACCCCGGAGGATCATCTCGGCACGGAGAATTTTGAACTTTCGATCACGGGTATGGAGATCGTGGACGGCACCAAAAGCGTTTCCATGACCGTTCGTAAAAACGAAATTGCAGCCGACGGACCTGTCTCTGAAACCGTCTCCGAAAGAAAAACGTGAGGATCCTTGTGCGCGATATCCGCATTCCCTTTGACCGGGGAGAGGCGGAAGCGCTTGAAAAAGCGAAAAAGAAACTTGCACCTCTGGGCGCGACCGTAAGGGACGCGTCGGTTTTCCGGCGATCCCTGGACGCACGGCGCACCGACGCGATTCGCTTTGTCTATACGGTTTGTGTGGACGTGGAGGGGAGTTATTCCTCCCGGCGTCTTGCGCCGCTCGGAGCGGCCCCCTTGTGCGAGCCGATCCTCTCCGTCGCCTACGGACAGCAAACGCTGTCCGCGCGTCCGGTCATCGTCGGATTTGGCCCCTGCGGTATGTTTTGCGCCCTGTTGCTTGCCGAGCATGGCTATCGGCCGATCGTCCTCGAACGGGGCGATTCCGCCGGAGACCGTGTGGAAGCCGTGCGCAGATTCGTGGAGCAGGGAACGCTGGATCCCGATTCCAATATTCAGTTTGGTGCGGGCGGCGCCGGAACTTTTTCAGACGGAAAATTGACGACCCGTATCGGGGATCCCTTTTGCCGCTATATTTTGAAACGTCTGCACGAATTTGGCGCACCGGCGGATATTCTGGTGAATGCCCGCCCGCATATCGGCACCGACCTGTTGCCGGGAATCGTGGACCGGATTGCCGCGCGCATTACAGAGTGCGGAGGACAGATTCTGTTCCGTACCCGCTTTTGCGGACTGCGCGCGGACAGCGCCGGCAGGATCACGGCAGTATGCACCGAGCATACGGAAATTCCGTGCGGTGTGGTTGTCCCGGCCATTGGGCACAGTGCCCGGGACACTTATGACGTCCTTGAGCGCCATGGGATACGGATGGAGGCAAAGCCCTTTTCGGTCGGCGTGCGCATCGAGCATTTGCAGGCGGATATCGACCGCTCCCTGTACGGAAAACACGCGGGGCATCCGGCTCTTCCGCCGGGGGAATATCAACTCAGCACCCGTGTTCACGGGCGGGGAGTATATAGTTTTTGTATGTGTCCGGGCGGTACTGTCGCCGCGGCTGCCAGTGAGCAGGGCGGTGTTGTCACCAACGGAATGAGCGAGAATGCCCGTGACGGGGTCAACGCCAACAGCGCCATTGCCGTTTCGGTTTTTCCGGAGGATTACGGCGGCAGTGTGTGCGGAGCCATCGATTTTGTACGCGCGGTGGAGCGCGCGGCATTTACGGCGGGCGGCGGCGACTTTTGCGCACCTGTGCAGACGGTGGGAGATTTTCTTGCTCACCGGATGGGCACGGAGCCGGGACGGGTGTTGCCCACCTATCGGCAGGGCTCGGTAAAGGTCGCCGATCTTTCGGCTGTGCTGCCGGATTTTGTCGCACAGGCGCTGCGGGCAGGTCTGACTGATTTTGCCCGCCGTTTGCCCGCATTTGCAAATGCGGACGCGGTCTTAACCGGTGCGGAGACCCGCACTTCCGCTCCCGTGCGCATTCCGCGCGATGAGGCGGGGCTTTCGCCCGCTTTTTCCAATCTCTATCCATGCGGAGAGGGCGCGGGTTATGCGGGTGGAATTACAAGTGCGTCGGTGGACGGCGTCCGCTGTGCGCTGAAAATAATGGAAAGGTATGCGAAATGAAAACGACGGGAACGGTAACCGAGATAAACGGAGAACTTGCGACGGTGGAAACCGAGCGGCAGAGCGCGTGCGACGGCTGCCACTCGAAAGGCTTTTGCCTTGCCTGCACCAAAAAGACCATGACCGTGTCCGCACGCAACGACGCAGGCGCAGTGCCCGGCGATCGGGTAGAACTTGAAACTCCGTCCGGATCTGTGCTTGGTTATGCCGCGTTTATTTTCGTATTTCCCATCGTTTTTGCCCTTGCCGCCTATCTGATTTCTGCCGCGCTTACCGCGCAGGCCGTTTTGCCTTATCTTGTTTCGCTTGGCGTATTTATCGCCTGCTTTGGGGTGATCGGCATTGTCGGCCGATCGGAACGGGTCAAGCAAAAGAACAGGATCACGGTCGTGAGTATCCTGCAAGAGGAAGAAGAATGAAACGTTGGGAAATTTCCCGTGTCCGCGAGGAGTACGGAGAGCAAATACATACGCTTGCGGCCTCTCTGGGCGTCGTGGATCTGTGCGCCGCCGTTCTGTACGGCAGAGGTATGCAGACCAAAGAGAGCGCAGAGGCCTTTCTCGCGGGGGAAAACGCGGCCTTTTACGACCCCTTTCTCTTAAAAGACATGGATGCGGCAGTGGCCGCCGTGCGCGCTGCCGTGGCCGAACATAAAAAGATCGTCATTTACGGCGACTACGATGTAGACGGGGTCACGGCGGTATGTGTGCTCTATTTGTATTTGTGCAAACTGGGCGCACGGGTGGAATATTACATTCCCGATCGCGGGGAAGAGGGCTACGGAGTTTCAAGAGAGGCCATCGACCGCCTGCATGAGGCGGAAGTGCAGCTTGTGATTACGGTGGATACCGGGATCACGGCCATTGACGAGATCGAGTACGCCCGTGGGCTTGGTATGGATTTTGTCGTAACCGATCATCATACCTGTCGGCCCGTGCTGCCGCAGGCGCTGGCCGTGGTCAATCCCCATCGTCCCGACTGTACCTACCCCTTTCCGGAACTTGCCGGCGTCGGCGTTGCCTTCAAACTGGTCTGTGCCATTGAACAGCAGATCGCTTGGGAGCGGGGCGAGCAGGACGCGGGATATCTGCGCCGTGTATGCGAGCAGTGCGTGGATCTGGCCGCCATCGGTACGATCGCCGACGTGATGCCCCTGACCGACGAGAATCGCCTGATCGTGTCGCTGGGTCTTTCCATGCTGGCTCATACCGAGCGCCCCGGCATTGCCGCTTTGCTTGCCGAGGAGGGAGACGAAAAGCGGACCATCAATACCGCACTGATCGGTTTTCGCATTGCTCCGCGCCTTAACGCCGCGGGCAGACTGGATCATGCCTCCCGCGCGGTGGAACTCTTTTTGTGCGAGGACGAACAGAGTGCTTTCCGTATCGCAGCAGAACTTTGCGAACTCAACCGGGAGCGCCAGCGGATGGTTTCGGCCATCGAGGAACAGGCGCAGGAGATGATCGCCCGGGAGGGCATGGAAAAGGACGGGATTCTCGTGCTGGCAAACGAGGGCTGGCATTCGGGCGTGATCGGTATTGTAGCGACCCGTTTGATTGAGCGGTACGGCCGACCGGCCATTCTGCTTTCGCTGGACGGTGATCTCGCCAAGGGTAGCGGCCGCAGCGTGAGTGGGATCAATTTAGTGAACGCCTTGGCCGAGAATGGGGATCTGTTGGAAAAATTCGGCGGGCATGAACTTGCGGCCGGGCTTACCGTGCGCAGAGAGAATCTTGGGGCGCTGCGTGAAGCCCTGAACGCTTATGTCAGGGAACATCGGGCTTGTGTGAGTGAGGACGTTTTGTTGATCGACTGCACGGTAAATTCCAATGAACTGACCGTGCCCGCTGCCGATCAACTTGCCAGGCTGGAGCCGTACGGAAGCGGTAACCCTGAGCCGGTGCTGGCTCTGCTCGGCGCTCGCATTGTATCGGCCGCGCCCATCGGAGAGGCCAGGCACACACGCTTTGTTTTGGAAAAGGACGGTATTCAGTCCGGAGCAGTGTACTTTGGATGCCGACTTTCCCACACGAATTTTTGCGCGGGGGACACCGTGGATGCGGCGTTTCGCTTGCAGGTCAATGCATTTCGCGGTGTGCGTACCGCGCAACTGGTCTTGAGCGATCTGCGTCTGTCGGGGCAGAGCGGGCAGGAGTTGTGCTCTCTGCGGGAGCAGTATGAGCAGAGCAAGGCGGCGGGCAGCGCAAGGGAGCGCGTGATCCCGGACCGCGGAGATTTTGCGGCGCTTTATCGCTATATCAGCGCCCAAGTGCGTGCTCTGCACGATGTGATCGGCGTACGGCAAATGGTGCGTGCGCTGGGCGGGATGAACTATGCCAAGGTGCGCTATATGATCGAGATCTTCCGTGAAATGCAGCTTTTTTCCGTGCAAAATATCGGCACGGAGCCGGATGTTTTTGCTTTTCGGATGCTGAACACCGGGAAGGTCAATCTGGAAGACTCTGAGATATTTCAAACGCTCAAAAACGGAAACGAGATGAAAGTATGAATCGACCTGAATTCCAAAAGTTGATCAAGACCCTGTCCGGGGCGGGCAGGCATTACGATATCGAAAAGATTGAAAGCGCGTACGAGTATGCGCGCAATTTGCACGCCGGGCAGTTTCGGGCAAGCGGGGAGGAGTATATCACTCATCCCATTGCGGTAGCCAATCTGGTAGCGAGCCTGGGTCTGGATACCGATTCCATTTGCGCCGCCCTTTTGCATGACGTGGTTGAGGACTGCGGCGAGCGGGCGTCTCTTGAGGAGATCAGGGATTTGTTCGGGGCGGCCACGGCTGAGCTGGTAGACGGCCTTACCAAACTGGTGCAGATCCATTTTGAAGACCGAGAGGGACAGAATATTGAAAATCTGCGCAAGATGTTCCTTGCCATGAATCGTGATATTCGCGTGATCTTCATCAAGTTGTGCGACCGTTTGCACAATATGCGTACCCTGAGTGCAAAGCCGGAAGAAAAACAGCGCATGACAGCCCTCGAAACCATGAACGTTTACGCTCCGCTTGCCCACCGTCTGGGTATGCAGAAGATCAAGCAGGAGTTGGAAACGCTGTCGCTTTCCTACCTCGATCCGATTGGATATCGGGAGGTGCAGACCCATATCGAGGCAAAATACGGAGAGAACATCGATTTCGTGGAAAACATACGTTCGCAGATCAGCGACCGATTGGCCGAGGCGGGCTACAAGGTCACCCTGGAGGGACGTGTCAAAAGCGTTTACAGCATCTACCGTAAGATGTTCGAGCAGAACAAGAGTTTTGACGAGATCTATGACTTTTACGCCCTGCGGGTAATCACCGAAACAGAACTCGAATGCTATGCCGTGCTCGGCATCATTCACGATATGTACAATTCGGTGCCCGGCAGGTTCAAGGACTATATTTCCACTCCAAAGCCCAATATGTACCAGTCTTTGCACACTACGGTCATAGGGCGGGACGGCGTGCCCTTTGAGGTGCAGATTCGCACCTGGAAGATGCACCAGATCGCCGAATACGGAATCGCCGCCCACTGGAAATACAAAACCGGTGTGCAGAGCAAGGCCGAGATCGACGAGAAACTGCAATGGATTTCCAAACTTGTGGAGATCGAGGACGAGGAGATCGATCCCGAGGAATTTATGCGTTCGCTCAAGATCGATATCTTTCACGACGAGACTTTCGTCTTTACGCCCAAGGGCGACGTGATCACCCTGCCGCAGGGGTCGACCGTTATTGACTTTGCCTATGCCATTCACTCGGCGGTGGGCAATAAAATGACCGGAGCCAAGATCAACGGCATGATCTGCCCCATTGACACGGTACCGCAAAACGGCGAGATCGTCGAGATCATCACGTCTAATTCCTCCAAAGGACCCAGCCGCGACTGGCTCAAACTGGTACGCACGGCCGAGGCGCGCAACAAGATTCGCTCATGGTTCAAAAAGGAGAAGCGGGCGGAGAATATCGAGGTTGGAAAGGCTGAGATTGAGCGTGAACTTAAAAAGTACGGCGTGCCCTATACCGAAGCGCAGAAAAGCGACGTGCTCGGTGCCGTGGCCTCCCGTTTGGGTATCCAGAGCGTAGAAGACCTTTACAACACGGTGGGCTACGGCGGCCTGACCGCATCCCGTCTGTCCGGAAAACTGCGGGACGAATTTGACCGCACCGTGCGTCAGTCTGCGAATGCGCCCGCCGAGCCGATCTCGGTAGAGCAGGTGGACACCAAACCCAGCAAACGCCGGAGCGCAGACGGTGTGATCGTAGACGGCTTGGAGGGGTGCAGCGTCAAGTTTGCCAAGTGTTGCAATCCCTTGCCGGGAGATCGGATTATCGGATTTATTACCAAGGGCTTCGGCATCTCGGTACACAAGTGCGACTGTCCCAACGTCGCCCGTCTGCGGGAGAATTCGGCCAGTATGGACCGGTTTGTGAGCGCCTATTGGCAGACCCGCGTGACCGCATCAAATGATTTGTTCGAGGCATATCTGCAGGTGTTTGCGGGCGACTCGCTCTCGCTGATCGCGGATATAACCTCGGCGCTGGCGGATATGAAGATCGTGCTGCATCAGATCAATATGCGCAAAGAGGGAACCGAAACGGTAGTCAGTCTGGTCATCAGTTGTAAAAACCTGGATCATCTCAATTCCATTCAATCCCGCCTGCGGCAGATTTCCGACGTCAGTCGGGTAGTGCGGGGATACACACGATGATCGCGGTATTACAGCGGGTCAGCCGCGCCGGCGTGAGCGTGGACGGAGTGCAGACAGGCTCTGTCGAAACGGGATTTCTGATCCTTTTGGGCGTTGCAAAAGAGGACACTGAGCAAGATGCCGGACGCCTGTCTGAAAAGATCGCCGCGCTGCGTGTGTTTGAAGATGAAAACGGAAAGATGAATCGCTCGGTTGTACAGATCGGGGGAGGAGCGTTGGTGGTGAGCAATTTCACCCTGCTTGCCGATTATTCGCACGGCAACCGCCCCGATTTTATGGGAGCGGCACCTCCCGACAAAGCCAAAGCGCTATACGAACGGTTTATCGACCTGCTGGGAGAACACATTCCAGTACAGAGCGGAGTATTCGGTGCGGATATGGACGTTTTCATTGAAAACGACGGTCCGGTCACCATTGTAATGAACAGTGAAAAACTAAGAAAATGATCGTAACAATCGACGGAGAAACCAACAGAAATTATGTAGAAAACCTCTGTCTGATCTTCTTCCCCGGCTCTAAGTTTGCACGGGACGAGGTGGCGACAGAGGACACGCCCATGCTGCACCTGACCGTGCGGGAGAATGAGGGAGTCGTGCGCGCTCATGCGCGCATGAGTGTGGGCGCATCGGTTGCCGAGGGCAGTGCCGAGCGCGATCTTACGGTAGATAAGGCCAATAAAAAAGCGGTCGGTGACGCGGTACTGGCCGCGGGCGGCAAACTGTGCGGCTATCAACCCTCCTGGGGTTTTTTGACCGGTATTCGACCGGCCAAGATCGCCACCGACCTGCTGGCTTCCGGCTTGGACGCCGCGGCTGTGCGGCGCACTCTGCGAAACGAGTATTTTCTGATCCCAAAAAAGGCGGCGCTGCTTACCACCATCGCGGTCAACGAGCGTTCGATCATATCGGCTCTTGCCGAAGGCTCCTGCAGCGTGTATGTGTCCATTCCGTTTTGCCCGACCAGATGCGCCTATTGCTCGTTCGTGTCCTATTCCACCAAACGCTTGCTTTCGCTCATTCCCGAGTATTTGGCGCGTTTAGAGCGAGATATCCGTGACACCTTTGCTCTGATTCGTTCGCTGGGTCTTCGTGTGGAGACCCTTTATGTGGGCGGCGGTACACCTACCACCCTGTCTGAGAGCGAACTTGAGCGTCTGCTTGCGGCCATCGTGCAGTGTGTTGATCCGCATACTCTTGCGGAGTTTACGGTGGAGGCGGGCAGACCCGACACGATCACTAAAGAAAAAATGGACGTCATGCTGAAATACGGGGTCACCCGTGTGAGCATCAATCCCCAGACACTCAACGACGCGGTACTCGAACGCATCGGCAGACGGCATACCACGGAGGATTTTTACCGCGCTTATGATATTGCGCGATCTTCCGGCGTAAAATATATCAATACGGATCTGATCGCGGGTCTGCCCGGAGAGGGCTTCCGCAAATTCTCAAAATCGGTGGACGCGATCTTAGCCATGCGCCCCGACAATATCACCTATCACACTTTCTGTGTCAAAAAGGCGGCGGACATCCTGCGCTCAGATGCGGATATCTATTCGCGCACGGGCGGAGACACCATGAAGAGCGTGGATTATACTCAGTTCAAAAGCAAGGCGGCCGGCTATATTCCCTATTATATCTATCGGCAGAAAAATTCCATGGGCAATCTTGAAAACGTCGGTTTTTCGCTGCCGGGTGCACAGGGGCTCTACAACATCTTCATCATGGAGGAGGTGCACAGCATCTTCGCCGTGGGTGCCGGCGGCTCGACCAAGATGGTGTCGGGAAATAAGATCAACCGGGTGTTCATGCCCAAATATCCGTACGAATATTTAGCCATGGACGAGGACGCGATTGCCGCCCACTATCAAAAGATCCGGAATTTCTTTGAGGAAAACGAGTGATTCGATGAGGCAACTTAGAAACGAGTTTGGCTCGGAAGCCGAAAAAATAGCATATATAATCGATTGCGAACGGGAACTGGAGGATCGGTTGGAACAGGCGGCACACAAGGCCCTCGCCCGACCGGAGGTGCGTTTGCTGGCGCTGGCAGGGCCAACCTGCTCCTGCAAATCCACGGCAGTGAGAAAAATTGCCGCTGATCTTACCCAAGCGGGCAAGCGGGTGCGTGTGATCTCGATCGACGATTTTTTCTACTCCCGTGCCGAAGATCGGGAGCAGCTCTTAAAGACCAATGCACAGCCCGATTTTGATTCCATTGACGCGCTGGATTTCCCGTACCTTTGCAAGTGTCTTGACAATATTTTTGCAGGTGAGCGTACCATGCTGCCGGTCTTTGACTTTGTCAGCGCCCGTCGAACGGGTTATACCGCCCTTGACCCCGGGCAGTACGACATCTTTTTGTTCGAGGGCATTCAGGCGATCTATCCCGAGGTTACCGCCCGCTTTGCAGAGTACGGATATTTAAGCGTATACGTGGATGTGGCAGGACCGGTCGAGATCGCGGGCGAGGTCTTTGACGGCAGGAAAATCCGCCTTGCCAGACGCTTAGTGCGGGATTACCGCTTCCGTGCGGCACCTCCTGCCTTTACCATGTACCTGTGGCGCAGCGTGGTGGAAAACGAGGAGCGCAATATTCTGCCGTACGTGCATACGCCGGAAATGCGCATCGACACCTTTTTGCCCTATGAGCTGGGACTTTTGCGTGACCCGCTTATCGAGATCCTGGACAGCGTTCCCCCCTCCGCCGACCAGTATGCCGGGGCACGGGAACTGATCCGGTCCTTTGCGCGTATAGAATCGTTTGACGAATCCTATCTGCCGCGTGAGTCGGTCTATCGCGAATTTCTTGGTTGAGGTGAATATGATGGCAAAGAAAGCAAGAAATATGTTTTTGTCCGGTGTTGTGATCCTGTCGATATCCAATATCATCATCAAGATCATCGGACTGATGTTCAAAATACCGCTGACCAATATCATCGGCGACAGCGGAATGGGATATTTCAATTCCGCTTATACCATCTACGTGTGGTTTTATATGATCAGCACGGCGGGACTTCCGGTCGCGGTTTCCATTCTGATCAGCGAGGCCCGCGCGCTCGGCCGCGGCCGTGAGGTAAAGCGTATTTTCCGGGTGACCCTGACCATGTTTTTGATCATCGGTGCGCTGGGAACGGCTGCCATGATGTTCGGTTCTGCCGGATTTGCTTCTCTGATCGGCAACGACGGTGCAAGACTCTCGGTGGTGGCCATCGCTCCGACCCTGTTTTTTATCTGTATTTCCAGTGCCATTCGCGGATATTTCCAGGGGCACCAGTACATGACGCCCACCGCTATTTCTCAACTGATCGAGGCGGCAGGTAAATTGATTTTCGGTATCATGCTTGCCCTGTACGCGGTTGGCCGTTTTACCGGTCAGTCCTCGTTGCCCGTGGTAGCCTCTTATGCCATCTTCGGTTTAGACATCGCGGTCTTTCTTGCCATGTGCTATCTGATCTTTGCCATGATTCGCTTCCGTCCTGCGGTGGAAAATTCCGTGCCGGACAGCGGAGAGGTGCGCTCCGGCTCCAAGATCGCGCTGACCATCGCCCGCATTGCCATTCCCGTGACCATCAGCGCATCGGTCATGAGTTTGACCAATCTGATCGACCTTTCGATCGTCATGCGCAGACTGCAGTCGATCGGGCTGTCCCAGCAGATGGCAAACGCCATCTGGGGCAACTATTCCTCCCTTGCGGTTCCCATGTTCAATCTGCCGCCGATTTTGATCTATCCTATTTCCTATTCCATCGTGCCTTTATTGTCCGGCTATTTTGCGGACGGCAAGACCGAGCGGGCACACGCATCTATGAACAGCGCTCTGCGGATCAGCGCCATTCTGATCCTGCCTATGGCCCTCGGTATGTCGGTCATGGCAGAGCCTATTCTGCGGCTGCTCTATAATCAGAATTCGGCAAAGATGGCGGCTCCTCTCTTGTCTGTGCTGGCGCTTTCGGTCTTTTTCGTGGGTATGATATCCATCACCAACGCCATTCTGCAGGCAAGCAAGCACGAAAAACTGCCGATCATATCCATGATCGCGGGCGCGGTGGTCAAGATCGTATCCAGCGTCGTGCTGATCGGGATCCCCGAGGTAGGCATTTACGGCACGCCGATCGGTACATTCCTTTGCTATATGACCACCACGGTCATCAACTTCTTCTTCCTCGCCAAATACGTTTCTCTCACTCCGCGCTTTATTCCGACTTTCGTAAAACCCTTGGCGGCTTCGGTCATCGCTTGCGGCGGGGCATACGGCGCATACCTCCTGCTTTCCCATGCTGTGGACGTGTCCGGCAGAATGGGCAACGCGCTTGCTGCCTTCGGCGGGATCATTTGCGCTGCGATCGTCTATGTTATTCTGATCTTCCTTGTGCGGGCAGTGGGCGAAGAGGAGATCCGTATGCTGCCCAAGGGTGAAAAATTGGTCGGTATACTGCATAAAATGCATTTGATCAAGTAATATGAAAAAAGAGCAAACAAGACAGATTGAGAAAAAAAGAAACAGAGCGCTTCCGTTCGTGCTGGGCGTGCTGGCGGCACTGCTGTTTGTGGGAGCGATCGAACTACCGCTGGCCTATTGGTTTACCCGACCGAAGGCCGCCCCCGTTCAGCCTGAGGGTGAGGAGACGACTATATCGTGTGATTTGTCAGTGCCGTGGTATGAGCAGTACAGCATCGTGACCCACGCGCTTGGTACGGTGGACGGAAGAAGCGAAACCAACAGCAAGGAAGCCTTTCTTGAAAGTTACGGGCGGGGAGCACGGGTGTTTGAGGCCGATCTCAGCCTGACTGCGGACGGCTATCTGGTGGTCCGCCACGACTTCACCTCCACCTCTTTCTGGAATCTCGAGCAGACTATGCAGGAGAATATGTTCTATGCCGATTACATGAATGCCAAGATCGGGTACTTCTATACTCCCTTAGATATTGACGGACTGCTTGCCTTGATGAAAGAGCATCCGGACGTCTATCTGATCACCGATACCAAAAGCAAGGAAGAAGATCAGGTGAAAGAGGTGCTCAGGCGGTTTTCCGAGGCGCTTGAACGGGCAAAAGACGAGAGCCTGCGGGAGCGGATCATCGTGCAGATCTATACCGCAGAGATGTACGACTGGGTGCGGGATTTTGTCCCGGAGGGAAATTTCATATTCACGACATATCTGATTGCAGATCGGGATTACGATGCCATCGGCGCATTTTGTGCCGAGCACGCCATTCCGGTGGTTACCATTGATAAGAGTCTGGTCGATGAGGAAACTTTGGAGATCCTGCACGGACACGGCGTGAGAGTCTATACCCATACGGTCAACAAGATCAGTGATATGTTCAAGCTGCGCTTCGGAAGCGGAGCGGACGGCTTTTATTCGGACTGCGTGACTCCGTCGGAATGGCAGACGGTACTCGATTCGCAGAACACGGACGATGCGGACAAGTTAACATATGGAGCGTATTAAGATGAGATTGGATAAGTATTTGAAAGTTTCGCGCTTGATCAAACGGCGCACGGTGGCAAGCGAGGCTTGCGCCGCTTGCCACGTCAAGGTGAACGGTAAGGTGGCCAAGGCCTCTTACGAGGTCAAGGTTGGCGATCGGATCGAGATTACCTTTGGCGCAAAGACCGTGTGCGTGCGTGTGCTGGATGTAAAGGAATACACACGCAAGGAAGAGGCTGCCGCCCTGTATGAAGTCATAGACTGACCGTGTCACGCATATACTCGATTGGGAGGAATGCGTATGAACGAACAGACGGCGGCAAAAGCACACGGCATCGCAATACAAAACCGGGAAACCGGAACGGTCAGCGGCGTGACCGAGGTACTCAGTTTTGATGAGGACGGGATCCTGTTGGATACGGTCATGGGTACACTTGCCATTGACGGTGAAGATCTGCGGATTACGCGGTTGGACCTCGGTCGCGGGGAAGTGGATCTGGCAGGTAAAGTGAACGGTCTTGTCTATGCCGACCGCACGGCTCGCAGAGGGTTGTTCCGCAAGAAATAATGGATATTTCCGATTCGAGGATCCTTGCGCTGACCGGGTACTCGCTTGTCCTGGGTGCGCTTTTAGGTGTGTGTTGGGGCCTTTTGTCCTTTGTGCGCATCCTGCTCACTCCCATAGAGGCGCGTAGCATCAAGGGACGGGCAGTGCAGGATATTGTGACCTTTTTCTGCGATATTTCTTTTGCACTGTTTGCGGCAATTTGTACGGTGTTTCTCTTTTTCGGCGCCAACGGCGGTCGGATCCGTTTGCTTGGTTTGGTGGGCTGTGCCGTCGGCTTTTGCGCCTTTCACTATACGGTTGGATTGCGCCTGATCCGCTTTTTCTCTCGCTTTGTGGGCGGGATCCGGCGTGGGATCCGCTGGGTGTGGCGTCATACTTTCGGCGCTGTATGGGATCTTTCAAAACGGCTTTGCCGGCGTCCGGTCAACGCACTGCGCCGTAAAAGGGAACAGCGTGTGCGCCGCAAGGCAGAACGCGCACGGCAGCGACGGGGCGGACAGTATCGGGTATAAAATACGATATAAAAAACGGAGCATCTGGAAGATGAAAAACTGGAATTTCTTTGTCAAAGCGGCACTTCTCGTATTTCTTTTGTTCGGTGTGATCACCATCATTCAACTTGGCACGCAAATTTCCGACCTTGAAGACAAGGTCGCGGATGCGGACCAACAGATCGAGGCGCTGAATACCGATATTGAAGAACTGTGGGCAGAACTGGATCAGCCGGTAGATGAAGAGTATATGAAAAAAATCGCACGCGAGGCGTTAAATTATCATCTTCCGTCGGAGATTGTCTTTTACAACGATCTGGCGCATTAAATTACAAAAAACTTCCGCTCGATCCGAGCGGGAGTTTTTCTCTCTCAATGGTTGATTGACAAGGAAAAACCGCTATGTTATGATAAAGCAAAGGAGAGAAGCAATGAAGAAACAATCTTACGAGAAGTATTTTGATCCGACCGCCATAAAACTCGCCACGGTTACGACCGTGCTGCTGTGTGTCTTTGTAGCATTCGTTCTGATCGGCATGGTCATGTGGTGGTATGTGAGTTTTTATCTGGGCAATATGCTGTTTCTGATCGGTGGAGTCGGCGCTCTGGCAGCCTATCTTGTGCGAAGCGCCAATCAGATTCCAAACGCGGAATATGATGGGTATATGCAAAAGCTGCAATCGGAACTTCCAAAAGAACAGCCGGACGGAAAAAAGGTCCTGCACACCTATGATTTTGCGTTATATGAGGACAACGGCGGGAAATATCGGTATTGCTCGGATCATCAGGTGCGCACGGACTGTTATTGCACCGTAAGGGTGACCGTTTTCCGGAACAACACAGCCGAAGTCCTGCTCGGCCGCTCTTATTTAGACGGAAAAACAAACAGCGTGGCATATTCCTTGAACTTAGGCGCCCTTTCCGCAACGATCAAAGAACACATCGCGCAGGCCGGTGCAAAGTATCCGTTCCAGACTGTGTCGGTCAAAGACGGTGATGCGCTCTTATGTTCGTTCCCCGTTCCGAGAAATAATTACAATGTGGAAGAGATGTGCGCGGCACTTTCCGTGCTGTCCTGAACAAAACCCTGTTGCAGTCGCAACAGGGTTTTTGTTATTTCTCTTGTTTCTTTTCCCGTGAGCCGCTTTTCTTGAATTCAAACTTGCTCTCGGTGTGGTTCAGCAGACGTTTGATGTTCTCCCGGTGCATGAAAACGATCAGCGCTGCGATCAAAAATGCGAACACCGCAAACTTCGCGCCGTATTGATTGGTGGAAGGAAGCAGGACGGGATAGAGCATCATGCACATGACAGACCCCAGTGATATGTAGCGATAGCCCAGCACAAGGATCACAAAGATCAACATTAAGATCGCAAAGGTGAGCGGGGAAAGGCAGAGCACGACCATCGCCGTGACAGCGACCCCTTTTCCGCCGTGAAAGTGATAGTAGACAGGGAAACAGTGCCCCAGCACACAGAACAGCCCGGCGACATATCCGCCCAGCAGCCCCATGAGCAGTATGCCGACTGTGACTGCGACAAACGCCTTGAGAAGATCACCCGCGAAGGTTAGCGCCGCAGACGCGCGTCCGTAGGTGCGCATCATGTTGGTCATACCGCCGTTGCCCGATCCGAAAGCACGAATATCCTCTTTATATTTGCGCTTGGAGATGAGGATTGCGAAATTGATACTGCCCAACAGATAGGCGACCACGGCGGACAGAGTCAACAGAATCGCTGCAAGTGCGATGGGCATTGCCGGGTTGAACACCGCGTATAGTCCGTTTTCTCTTATATACATGAACGTATTGAAGTTCATTGATTGTCTCCTTTCTGCCGGAGAATCAGTCGCAAAGGCGTGCCTCGGAAGCCGAACACTTCACGCAGTCGGTTTTCGATATATCTTTGATAGGAGAAGTGGAACAGTTCTGCGTCGTTGCAGAAAAGCACGAACGTAGGCGGCTTGACGGCGTTCTGGGTCATGTAGTAGATCTTGAGCCGTCTGCCTTTGTCTGATGGCGGCTGCACTCGCCCCACCGCATCGTTCAGCACATCGTTGAGCATACCGGTGGTGATACGCATGGCCGCCTGATTGGATACGTAATTGATATGTTCAAACAGTTTGTTCACCCGCTGTCCGGTCTTGGCCGACAGGAAGATGATCGGCGCGTAGTTCATGTATGCCAGATGGCGATAGACCTCATCGGTAAAGGTCTTGACCGTGGAATTGTCCTTTTCCACCAGATCCCACTTGTTGACTACGATGATCGACGCCTTACCCGCCTCGTGCGCGATCCCGGCAATTTTTTCATCCTGCTCGGTGATGCCCTCGGCGGCGTCGATCAGGATCAGACAGACGTCCGCCCGTTCCACCGCCATTTTGGCGCGCAGAACCGAGAATTTCTCCACCCGGTCCTCCACCTTGCTTTTGCGGCGGATACCGGCCGTGTCGATCAGCACGTATTTGCCGTATTCGTTCTCGGTTTCGGTGTCGACCGCGTCCCGGGTGGTCCCCGCGATATCCGAAACGATCAGTCGGTTTTCGCCCAAAATACGGTTGATCAGCGAACTCTTTCCCGCGTTGGGCTTTCCGATGACCGCCACCCGAATCTTGTCGCTGTCGTCTTCCTCCGGCTCTGTGGGGGGCAACAGTTCTACCACACGGTCGAGCAGGTCGCCCGAGCCGGTCCCGTGCAGGGAGGACAGGGCGATCGGATCGCCCAGACCCAACTCATAAAACTCGTAAAAAGACAGCGGCGGATCACCCGTGTTGTCGATCTTGTTGACCACCGGCACGATGGGCTTGCCCGAGCGCAGCAACATACGGGAAATATCGCGGTCGTCCGCAGTCAGCCCCGCTCTTGCGTCGGTCATAAAGATGATCACGTCGGCCGTATCGATGGCGATCTCGGCCTGCGTGCGCATATGCTTCAGGATCACGCTGTCGGTCTTGGGCTCGATGCCTCCTGTGTCGATCAGCATCATTTGCTTTCCGTTCCATTCGGCGTCGCAGTAGATGCGGTCGCGGGTGACCCCCGGCGTATCCTCGACGATTGCGATCCGCTGACCTGATAATTTATTGAACAGGGTAGACTTGCCCACGTTGGGACGTCCGACTATTGCGACAATAGGCTTTGCCATTCTCTCTCCTCGCCAAGTAATTGCCCTGCGGCACAGCGCAGTGCCGCCTCGATCACCTTGTGCATATCAAAGTACTGATACATTCCGAGCCTTCCGCCGAATATCACTGACTGCTCCCCCTCGGCAAGCGCTTTGTAGCGTGCGTACAGGGCGTTGTTTTTCTCATCGTTGATCGGATAGTAGGGCTGGTCTCCCGGCTTCCAGACCGCAGGATATTCTCTTGTAATCACGGTTTTTGGTCCGGTTCCGAACTCAAAATGCTTGTGTTCAATAATACGGGTGTAGGGAATCTCGTATTCAGTGTAATTGACCACGGCGTTCCCCTGATAGTTATCCGTATCCAGTGTTTCGCTCTCGAAGCGCAGGGAACGGTATTCCAGTGCGCCGAACCGATAATCGTAAAACTCGTCGATCATGCCGGTGAAAATGATCGTGCGTGCGCAAGCAGTCAACTCTTCCCGGTGATCAAAAAAGTCGCAGTCCAGCCGCAGATCGCACCCGGCGAGCATCTGCCGGGCGATGGCGGTGTAGCCTCCCTCCGGAATGCCTTGATAGCGGTCGTTGAAATAGTTGTTGTCGTAAGTGAAACGAACCGGCAGCCGCCGAATGATAAAGGCGGGCAGATCGCAGGCGCGCTTGCCCCATTGCTTTTCAGTGTAGCCCTTGACTAATTTTTCGTAAATGTCGTATCCGACCAGCGAGATTGCCTGTTCCTCCAGGTTTTTTGGCTCTGTGATTCCCGCCTCGCGGATTTGCTCCGCAATCTTTTGCTTGGCCTCCTCGGGCGTAAAGACCCCCCACATACGCGAGAAGGTGTTCATATTGAAAGGCAGGTTGTATACCTCATCCTTGTAGCGTGCCACCGGTTCGTTGGTATAGCGGTTGAAAGACGCAAAGCGGTTGATATAGTCCCAGATCCCTTTGTCGGAGGTGTGAAAAATGTGTGCGCCGTACCGATGCACCTGGATCCCCTCCACAGGCTCGGTATAGATATTGCCCGCGATGTGGCCGCGCTTGTCGATCACAAGGCAGGTTTTTCCGTGGGCGGTCGCATGGTGCGCAAACACCGCGCCAAACAGACCCGCTCCGACGATCAGATAGTCGTACATAGTTCCTCCTAAGACAGTAATGCCTCGATTAGTTCTGCGCCGCCGGTTTTGACGGCTTTTACCTCGACTCCGAGCGCGTGTGCGAGTTCGGGCAGGGTGACGTCGTCCAAAAAGACCGGATCGTCCGCACGCAGCATGACCGACGGAAGATAGAGGGTATCGCCTAAGTCCTTGTCTTTTAACTGCGCAATCAGATCGCCGCCTGTGACAAGACCTGCCACCGTGATGGCTTGACCGAAAAAGTTATTTTCGATCCGGTAGACCCTGCAATCAAGATTATAACATACTTTCTTCAGTTTTTCAACGAGCGAGCAGATGAAATCGTATGCCGCGACTCCGGTCGCAATTGCGCATTTGCGCGGTTTTTGCAGGTCGTAGTCCTCGATCCGTTCAAACTCCGCGTCAAAATCGGTCTGCATGGAGGTAATCAGTCCTACGCCGTTTTCGAGTTGCGGGTATCCCTCATAATAAGCGTCGTCGTGCAGGGGAAGTTTGGCTTTCAAATAAAGTTCATCCCCGCAGAAAAAGATACGCGAGCCGTGACGGGCCATACACTGATCTGCGAACGTCTCCACCTGTGCGATGACCCGGGCGCATTCGCCCTCATCAAATGGCTCCAGCGGATATAACCCGGCTCTATGGCGGGTCAGTCCCGCCGGCACAACCGAACAACTTTCAAGGGCAGGGAAAAGCTCAGCCAGATCTCTCATGGTGCGGTCAAGTTCTTTTCCGTCATTGACGCCCTTGCACAGCACGATCTGTGTATGCAGAAGAATGCCCGCGTCGGCAAACCGGCGCAGCGTGTCGAGCACACCTCCCGCAAAGCGGTTGCCCATCATGCGGCAGCGCAGGTCGGGGTTGGTGGTATGCACTGAGATGTTCATCGGGCTCAATTTCATCTGACAGATGCGGTCGATCTCAGCTTCGCTTAAATTGGTGAGGGTGATATAATTGCCCTGCAAAAAAGACAGGCGGGAGTCGTCGTCCTTGAAATAAAGGGTGTCGCGCATACCGCGCGGGAGTTGATCGATAAAGCAGAAGATACACTTGTTGCGGCAGGAGTGCTTTTCGTCCATCAAAAAGGTATCGAACTCAAGCCCGATATCGGCGTATTCCTCTTTATCAATGGTCACGTCGAATAGTTCCGGCCCCCGGTGAATTTTCAGGGTCACCCGGCACTCGGTCAGATAAAAGCGATAGTCGAGCACGTCGTTTACCGGGTGGTCGTTGACCGAGATGATGATATCTCCCGGCGCAAGTCCCGCACGCGCGGCAGTGCTCCCGCGCCTGACGGCAGAAATGGTTACCATGTTTCTCCCTTTGCAAAAATAAGGCGTATTGCCGCTATGCGGCGATACGCCCTTTTTTGTTACGCTTCGATCTTGATGATTTCCTCACCCTTGTAGGTGCCGCATTCCTTGCAGACTCTGTGGTTGAGGTTGTAAGCGCCGCACTTGGGGCACTTGGTCATGCCGGGAAGCTGTAACTTCCAGACATTAGAGCGTCTTTTGTCTCTTCTTGCCTTGGATACTTTTCTCTTCGGTACTGCCATTGGTCTTTCCCTCCTTTACATCGATCACGTTTCATCTTCGAGCAGCTTTGCAAGTACAGCCAATCTGGGATCGGGCTCGTGTTCCGGACAGGAGCACTCACCCTCATTGAGGTTTTTGCCGCACTTGGGGCAAAGCCCTTTGCAATCATCGCGGCACAGAATCTTCGACGGGAAGAGCAGAACGATCTGCTCGATCAGCGGAAGATCCACATCAACCGCGTTATCCTGAACTACGACGTAGTCGTCACTGTCATTATCCTCGTGGGTCAACGTTCCGGGCAGGGCTACCGTCCGCTCAAAGTCGATCGGCAGAACGCCGGACACAGGGGCAAGACATCTGGCACACTCGGTTTCATAAAAAACCTGTGCGCGCGCTGAAAGCGCCATATAACCCGCGTTGTCGGTAATGCTTCCGCTCACCTCAAACGGTTTCGGGAAAAAAACTCCCGGCAAAGCCTGTTCACAGGAAAGAGTATAGCTGAACGAAAGAGAGGTTTCGGCGCCGTTTAGCAACGGACTGACGTCTATCTTCATTCAGTAACTCCTTTTCATAACAAGACACCATAGATTATACTATTTTATGCCGCTTTTGTCAAGTTTTTTGCAGAAAAAATTTGCTTTACAGCGAAATCCCGTAGTTATATTTACCCGCACCGACCGTTTCGGTGTATCCGTTCGGAAGGGTAATCTGTGCGGCGGTGTCCTCAGGGATCTCAAATTCAAAGCGGATCTCGCCGTCCGAGTAGTACCAAGCGCTGGACAAAAGTCCATGCCGGGTCTCGATGGAGGCGCGCAGATGAGCGAGGCGTTTGTCTGTGATCGGTCGGATGTCCACCTTGTGATAGCCCGCGCCGTCTTCTTGGCATTTTACGCCTGCGCATACGCCGAAGATCCAGTCGTATACCGCGCCGTACGCATAGTGGTTAAAGGAGTTCATGGACGATGACCAAAACGTTCCGTCCTCCTTAATTCCGTCCCAGTGCTCCCACATGGTGGTCGCACCGTGATTGACGGAGTATAACCAGGACGGCATTCGCTCCTCAAAAAGAAGATCATATGCCAGATCACTGCGTCCGACCGCGAAAAAGCGATCGCGTACTGCGCGCACGATATTCACGTGCAATGCCCGGTATTCGGTCATATCCTTGCCGATGACCTCGCCCGCTTTGATGAATAACTCGGTGCTGTGAGCGAAATAGACCGACGCGATAAAGTCGTGCGGCGTCGCTCCCCGCTCATCTTCCGCGTCCATTGCCAGCCAGTCGCCGTAATGGGTGCCGCCGATCCAAAGAAATTCTTCCTTTCCCGTCGCGTGCATATACTCGATCCATTTGCGCATACTCTCGAACTGCGCACACAGAATGGCGTCGCTTCCGTAGGCAAGATAGATCTCCCACGGGCAGATGACCGATGCGTCCGCCCACGCACATGAAATGCGGAAGGAGTCGTTTACCTTGACCCGTGGGACAAAGCCGGTGATACCGCCGTCCTCGGTTTGTGCCAGGGCAACGTCGCCCATCCACTTGAGGAAAAAACGCTCTATGTCGTAGTTGATGGCCGCGGTGCGCACGAATACCTGCGCGTCTCCCGTCCAGCCCAGCCGTTCGTCCCGCTGCGGGCAGTCGGTGGGAACGTCAATGTAGTTGCTCTTCTGTCCCCAGATGACGTTGTGATACAGTTGATTGATCTTGGCGTTTCCGCACTCGAAGTGCCCGGTGCGCTTGATATCCGAGTGGATGACCACTGCTGTGAATACATTCAAATCGATCTCGCCCGGATACTCGTCGACGCGCATATAGCGGAAGCCTTGCCAGGAGAAGGTCGGCTTGAAAACCTCCGTGCCCTCGCCGGACAGGATATAGGTGTTCTGCTCTTTTGCCGTACGCAGATTGTCGGTATAGAAGTTGCCCTCGCGGTCGAGGACCTCGGCGTGACTGATCCTGATCCTGTCGCCGCGCCTGCCGTTGATTTTTACCTCTACGTAGCCGGACATATTCTGCCCGAAGTCAATCACCCGCTCGCCTTTCGGTGTGGTGAACATACACACCGGACGCAGGCGTTCCTGCTCGCGCACTGCTTCGCCCACCTGGGCGACCAGTGCCGGCTTTTTGTCGTCATCCTCGAGGGCGGCGCCGTATTCTTCGCGCACTGCCGTGCGGTCGACGGTCTCGCCGTCGTAGATCTGCGAGAACAGGATCTGCGAGGAACGGACCTTGCTCTCCTTGTCAGAAACAATCTCTTGGGCCGTGCCGTCGGTGTAGGTGACGGTGAGCGAAAAAATTACACTGACATGGTCGCCGGCGTAATGTTTGTTGTGGTGATGGCCGATCAGCCCCACAGCCCAGCCTTCGCCGCTCAACAGGCAAAGTTCATTTTCGCCCCGGCGTAGATTGACGTCGTAGGTCTGATACTGAACCCGTCCCGAATACTCGGTCCAGCCGGGCGTGAGCAGATCGGGAGTAATCCGCTCTCCGTTGAGAAACGGCGTGTATAAGCCGATTGCGCTGGCGGTAAGGCTCGCGTGCGCAACCTCCTTATTTACGGTAAAGGTCCGGTAAAACTCGGCGCAGCCCGAGTCGATCTGTACCGGAGATTTAATCCAGAGTGCATTCTGCAGCATGAGATTATCTCCTATGTTTTGGCGTTCAGATGCATTATTTTTTCTTTTTGAACAAGCGCTCGAACAGCGCGCGGTTGTCGTTTTGAGTGGGGTGTGCGATATATACCCCGTCCGCTGAAATCAGCGTGTCGCCCTCGCGGTATTCTCCCGCGATTTTGTCGGCGGGAATGGAGACCATCTTTCCCGTCGGATCTTCGCACACGGCGACGCTTCCTTCAATGCGGTCGATCACGTATTGCATCTTACATTCCCAGCTCTTCGCCGACCAAAATCAGTTTGATCCGCCCGGCGGGACGGCTGAAGCGGGTGAGGACCATCTGCGCACAAATCGTATCGGGCGCTTTGCAGTCCGCGCATTTTCCGGTCAGATAGCACGGGCGGATCTTGCTCGGAAAACGCTGAGAATTGAGCGGTGCGGCACAGGTGCGTGCGCGGACGACCGCGTCGGACAGAGTAGGGCAGACTTTGTTCATGCCCGCGACCACGATCACGCTTTTCGGACCGTAGCAAAGGGCCGCGACGCGATTGCCGTTTCCGTCGATGTTGACCATCTGTCCGTCGGCGGATAGGGCGTTTGCGCTCATGAAATAGGTATCACA
This sequence comes from uncultured Clostridia bacterium, assembly GCA_947625805.1. Lineage (GTDB taxonomy): Bacteria > Bacillota > Clostridia > Oscillospirales > CAG-272 > CAKSEI01. The sequence goes on along the minus strand of CANQPT010000001.1, from coordinate 42,470 downwards.
TAACAAGGCTTGCCGCATGAGTTCTATTCGCTCGGCGGGCGTGGCCGCCTGATTCCGGTCGATTACGGGATTGCCCCGGGCGATCAGCGCCTCTTTGAGCCCCAATTCCTCCACGGTCAGCGATCCGCCGAATGCAAAACTGTCCGTCGGGTCAACCAGCGAGAGCACGGTCTGCCGCGCCGTGTCTGCGTCCGGGCAATAACGCGCGATAAAGCCGCGCGACTCAAATGCGGCGGCGACGGTGGGTCCCGCCTTGTCATATTGCATTTTCCGGTATGTCATTTGTGTCCTCCTGTTGTTCGCATCTGCCGCACTCCGAGCATCCGTTGCAGACCGGTCTGCTCCCGCACACGGCACACCGCGCACGGAAATGAGGCTTGTATGTATCGTCGATCGGAATGCCCAATCGGTCGGTCAGATGATAGTAGATGGGTTTTCCCTTGATGCGCATACCGCTTTTGTGCGCCATTTCGCTTTGTACGCTTTTGTCCCGGATGGTGTAGAGCCGTCCGTCCTTGACGAATTTGGTTCCGGTTTCAAAAAACGTAAATTTTACGTCTGCCTCTTTGCATTGTTCATACAGAGCCTTGACCCAGTCAAAGTTGCAGATTCGCGCACCGTCGTAGTTCTCCCCGCCGCAGGACACCTGCTCGATCTTGCCGGTTGCAAGATAGGGGGAAAGGTCGACCGCGCCGATGAACGGCGCACAGGTCACGCCTTTGTGCTTGGCGGGAACGTCCAGCAGAATGGGCACCCGCTCTTTTGCCCGCAGACCGTTTTCCGCCGTGACGTTGAGCGATACGTTTTCCCATCCGTCGCCCCAGTCCTCGGGCAGACACTTTGCGATCCGGTCGGCTCGCTTGGTGAGAAGATAGAAGATCACGTCGGGGCGCATACGCATGACGTCCCATGCGTCCTCACGCCACCCGTCCGCCTCAGCAAGGAAAAAGTCGCTGGTCATGCACACCCACAGGGTCTCGCCGCTTTTTATCCTGTACGAGCCGTCCCGACTTTTGCGCAAAGGAAGATCGGAAGCGCCTGAGCAGCGGTAGATCTGAGAGCCGTCTTTCTCGCCGTGAATGCGATCGAGAAAGTACATATAGCAGTTTGCACAGCCTTCGCTTATTTTCTTGCATCCGTGCCACGGATTCCATGTACGCATCGGTGTTTCAGAATAAAATATCTTTCTTCTGGTCGAGTACAGCCATCAGCGCAAGTCCGCAAACGCCGCAGGATATGATCTCACCCGCGCCGACGGTCGCAAACAGAGAGGGCAGCGAGTCGGGTGCGTTGTAAACATAGCGAATGACCAACGGAACGATCAGGGTGTTGGCCACGATCGGCGGAATGGGGGCCGTCAAACGCGCTTTGCCTTTGCAGTGCTTGCCGATCAGGTATGTGCCCAGAGCGCCCAGCAGGGTCGCAATCGAGCCGAACACCACGTCCCACGGCGCACAGCCGGTGAGCAGGTTTGCCAGCAGACACCCTACAAACAGTCCCGGAACGGCCGCCGGCGTAAACATCGGAAGAACGCACAGCGCCTCGCTCAGACGCACCTGGATTGCACCGCTGGCAAGTCCAAGCAGGTTGACCAGGTAGGTGAGCACCACATACATTGCGCCGATCAGTGCGGCTTGGGTAAAAAATCTCGTGTTTTTGTTTCTCATAACAAGAAACCTCCTTAGTTTTTATTAAGGTAAGGATGGTCTCGAACTCACCGTTATTTCCTTATTCTTCTTCCCGCAGCACCCGCAGGGCGTGCAGATAACCGTCGAACCCCTCGCCGGCGATCGTTTTCTTTGCCGCCATCGAAACATACGAGAAATGCCGGAACTGCTCCCGGGTACGAATATCCGAGATATGCACCTCCACGGTCGGAAGTCCGATCGCTTTAAGCGCGTCGAGGATGGCGACGCTCGTGTGGGTATAGGCGGCGGGGTTGATGACAATCCCGTCATACACGCCGTATGCCGCCTGGATCTCGTCTACGATCGCGCCCTCGTGGTTGGACTGGAAGAAAGATACCTCGTCGCCATGCTCACGACAGTCTGCCTCGATCATTTCGATCAAATCCTTGTAGGTGTTTTTGCCGTAAATGTGCGGCTCGCGCAAGCCGAGAAGATTGAGGTTGGGTCCGTTGATTACAAGCACTTTCATTGTATTGCCTCCAGAATATCCCGCGCGGTCTTTTCCGGGCCGTGCACGCGGACGGTACAGTCTGCGAACGCCGCATAGAGCGGTGCCCGTTCGTGCTCCATTTGACGCATATCTTTGCCTGCGGACAGGGGTCTGTTTTCGGTGGCAAGCGCATCGGGATCCCGCGTTAAGTGTACGATCACTCCGTTCTGGTGCAGGGGACCGTAGTTGCACGCGCGCGTGACCACTCCGCCGCCGGTTGCGATGATGCGGCCGCTTTCTTTTGCTAAATCTGCCGTGACCTCGCTCTCGATTGCGCGGAACGCCTCCTCGCCGCTTTCCGCGAAGATGTCGGGAATGGATTTTCCTGCGCGGCGCACGATCTCAGCGTCGCAGTCGACAAATTCCCGTCCGGTATAAGAGGCAAGCGCCTTGCCGACGGTGGTTTTGCCGCAGCCGGGCATACCGATCAGGATAATATTGCGCACTTTGCGGGTAAGGGTATCGGTAATTTCGTCGATGCGGGCGTCATCGATGGTCTTGCCTGTGAAGACTTCGCTTGCGGCTTTGGCCTGAGCAACCAGCATGGAAAGTCCGCCGATACACGGAATCCCCCGCTGTTCGGCGTCCAGCATAAGGGCGGTGCGCATGGGATTGTAGATGAGATCGAATACCCCCTGCAAGTGCGGAAACAGGGCTAAATCGACCCGGCTTTCTCCGTTTTTGGGGTACATACCCACAGGCGTGGTATTGACGATGATGTCAGCGTCCGCCTGCCGCCCGACGGTTTCATAATTGTGTTCGCCCTCGCGCGAAATCACGATGATCTCACCCACGCCCTTGTCCCGCAGAACTGCCTGTACGGTGGCGGACGAGCCGCCCGAGCCCAGCACAAGCGCCTTTTTGCCCGAAACGGAAACACCTAATTTTTTTATCTGATAGGCGAAGCCGTAGTAATCGGTGTTGTCCCCATATAAACTTCCCCCCGGACGGCGGACAATCGTATTCACACTGCCGATCGCCCGTGCACGCTCGCTGATTTCGGATAGGTACGGGATCACTGCTTTTTTATAGGGAATGGTGACGTTGACCGCGTCAAAAGGCAGGTCGCGCATCAGTACCCCGAGATCCTCTTTGGCCACCTCGTGCAGTTGATAGGAATAGTCGGCGAGCAGGGCATGGATCTGCGGCGAATAACTGTGTCCGAGTTTTTCGCCGATCAGTGCCGCGCGCATCAGGCCATCTCCGTATAACTGCCCAGATATTTGAAGTCGTCGCACAGACCGTCCAGTTCACACATGAGCTGTACAAATTCCGGGGAGTAGATGGAAGTGTCTAAATCAAAATAGAACATAAACTCAAAATCCTTGTCGGCGATCGGGCGGCTCTCTAATTTTTGCAGATTGATGCCCAGCGCATAGAAGCGGGAGAGCACCCGGTAGAGTGCGCCCGGTTTGTGCGGGGTGACCAGCATAAGCGAGGTCTTGTCCGCGCCCGGAAAGATCTCAAGATCTTTGGAAATACAGATAAAGCGGGTATGATTGTTGCCCGCATCCTGGATCGCACCGGCAAGGGTAGAGAGGCCATATAACTGTGCGCAGGATTGCGAACAGATGGCGGCGACGTCGTCCCGTCCGGAGTTTGCGACCAGTTGTGCCGCCATCGCGGTGTTGGCACAGGCTGTGATCTTGACGTTCGGAAGATCTTTCAAGAACCTCGAGCACTGGTTGAGTGCCTGCTCGTGTGAGAAGATTTCGGTAATCTTTTCGAGTTTTGCGCCGGGGCGCGCCATGAGATTGTGGTCGACCTTGACCCGCGCCGAGCGCACGATGTGAAAATTGTGCTCGATCATAAGATCGTAAACCTTGTTGACCGACCCTGCCGTACTGTTTTCCAGCGGCAGTACGCCGTAGTCGCACTCGCCCGCCTCGATGGCGGCAAAAACCTTTGCAAACGAGGAATAATAGCGGATATCGGGATAGTCGAACAGTTTTTCGGACGCTGTCTGCGAGTATGCGCCCTCGACCCCCTGACATGCGATTTTTGCCTCTTTTGGGAAAGCGCGCCGGGTGCGCTCGATCGCGCTCTCAATCTCGCGAAAGAGATTGGTTTCCTTTGACATCATCTTGTGCTCGTAGGTGCGTGCAAGTTCAAAGATCAGCGAATAGAGTGAGCGAATGTAGGTTTTCATATCGGGCGCGACTTTGCTCGAAAGATCGGCCAGTTTGGAGCGTTCACGCGCCGCGTCCAACACAGGAAGTCCGTTTGCCCGCTTGTAGTTTGCGACCTCAGTGCAGACCGCCATGCGCTCTTCAAACAAGCGGATGAGCGCATTGTCGATCTGATCGATTTTTTGCCTTGATTCAGTTAAGTCCATGGTTTTCCTCGTCCTTTGCCGTAAGATATGCGTCATATAGTGCGATCGCCGTCGCGGCCTCCACGACCGGAACGGCACGCGGAACAACGCACGGATCGTGTCTGCCCTTGATCGTAAGGATGGTGTTTTTCCGCTCGGAAAGACTGACGCTCTGTTGCGGGATTCCAATCGAAGGAGTAGGTTTGAAGGCGCACCGGAAAATAAGCGGCATTCCGGTACTCATGCCTCCCAGCACACCGCCGTGGTGATTGGTTTTGGTGCGTACTGTGTCTGCGTCGTAATAGTAGGGATCGTTATTTTGTGAGCCATACATACCCGCGACCGCAAAACCTGCGCCGAACTCGATGCCTTTGACGGCCGGTATGCCGAAAATCACCTGCGAGAGGATGTTCTCGAGGCCGTAAAACATATGCTCGCCGAGCCCTACCGGAAGTCCTGTCGCGGCACATTCGACCATGCCGCCGATCGAGTCGGCACGCAGACGCGCCTGTTCGATTACCTCGCGCATCTGTGCGCCCCGCTCTTCACTTATCGTAGGAAAAGAGCCGATTGCATTAATCTGCGGCGCAAGCGGGTCAAAGGGGACGTCGTCCACATGCCCGATACGGGCGATGTGCGCGCCGATGCGAATGCCCGCTTCTTCAAGTAATTGCAGGCAAATCCCGCCTGCGATACACAGGGGCGCGGTCATGCGTGCGGAGAAATGTCCGCCGCCCGCCGTTTGGTTCTTCCCGTGATATTTGACGGCGGCAGGGTAGTCGGCATGGGCGGGGCGGGGAACGTCCCGCAGATTTCCGTAATCGCCCGAGCGGGTGTCTGTGTTGTGAATGACCGCCCGCAGTGAACCGTCGGTAATCACACCGTCGCTCACGCCGCGCTCGAAAATTGCCTGATCCGGTTCACGGCGGGTCGTGGCGTATGCCGCCCGGCCGGGCGCGCGCCGTTCGAGAAAGGCTTGCAGGGCGTCGGGATTAAACCGTGCGCCCGCCGGCAGTCCCTCGACTTCTGTGCCGATCTTTTGCGAGTGCGATCCGCCGAAGATGGTGACGTTCAGTTTGTTTAATGTCAGCGTACTTTTCATAGTTTCAAAAAATCCTCAAAAAATCCGGGATAGGATTTGGCCACTGCCTGTGCATCCTCTATCGTTACGCTGTCGTTGCAGAGCAGGGAGGCGACCGCGGCGCTCATGGCAATGCGGTGGTCGCCCCAAGAGGAAACCGTTCCTCCCCGCAATCTGCCCGTTCCGTGTACGGTCATACCGTCCGGATGTTCGGTGACAGAGCCGCCCAGCCGACGGATCAGTTCGCAGACCGACGCGATGCGGTCACTCTCCTTGATGCGCAGACGTGCCGCTCCTGTGATGACCGTGTCGCCTTTGGCGGCAAGGGCTGTGACTGCGATGACCGGCACAAGATCGGGAATATCCGATGCGTCAACATGGATCGCCTGTAACGGCGCTTTCCGTACCGTGACACTGTTCTCTTGCTCACACACCTGTGCGCCGAATTTTCGCAGAATGCGCAGAATGGCGCGGTCGCCCTGCAAGGACGCTCCGATCCCGGTCAGGGTAAGCTCACCTGCGATTGCCCCCGCACACAGCGGAAATGCGGCGTTTGACCAGTCGCCTTCGACTGCGGCAACGCCCGGCGAGCGGTAGCGCTGGCCTTCGGGAATGGTGATGACCTGCCCCTGCCAGTCGGCGGTAATGCCAAACCGGGATAGTGCCGAGAGGGTCATACGGATATACGGTTCGGATTCGATTTTTCCCGTAATGGAAATGGTGCACACCTGCCCGGTCAGGGGCAGGGCGAACAACAGTCCCGAGATAAATTGCGAGGAAACGTTGCCCGGCAGGGTATAGTCGCCTGCGGTCAGTTTGCCTGATACCGGCAGAGGATTTGTCCCCTGTTCGCCGACCGTGCACCCGTGCGCAATCAGTTGCTCCCGCAGGGGAAAGATCGGACGTTCGGGCAAACGCCCGTGCATGGTGAGACTTCCGCCGTTTCCGAGCGCGCAGATCACCGGAAGCAAAAAGCGCAGGGTCGAGCCGCTCTCGCCGCAGTCGCACGGGAGCGCTTGCGCTGTACCCGGCGTGACTGTGAAAACGCCGTCCGCGTACGTGATTTGCGCACCGAGTGCGGTAAGACACCGCACTGTGGCGTCGATATCCTCGTTGCGCGCCTTGCAGGCGATCTCGGTCGGCCGATCGGCAAGAGAAGCACAGATCAGAAGACGATGCGCCATACTTTTGGACGGAATCGCGGGCAGGACGGCATGTACGCTTTTTTTGTTTAAGGTGATATTCATGCGTTAAGTCCTGCCAAAAGGAACTCTTTCAATTCGGCCGCCGGGATCTTTTCGGTCACACAGTTGCCGACGGCTTTGGGTATGATCAGCGTAATGCTGTCGCCCGCCCGCTTTTTATCCGAGAGGGCTATCGCCTCAAGTTGTTCGGCGCTGTACGGGATTTGATCGGGAAAGCCGTAAACGTCGAGAATCGCATTGATACGTGCGGCGCAGTCGTCCGTGCACCGGCCGAGCGACGCCGACGCGCGGCTGACCGCCCGCATACCGAGGGCGACTCCGCAGCCGTGAGAGATGGTGAAATCGCTGCACGCTTCGATGGCGTGGCCGACCGTGTGTCCGAAATTGAGCAGTGCCCGCATACCCCGGTCGAACTCGTCCTGACTTACAATATCCCGCTTGATTTCCACACAGCGGAAGATCGCTTCCTCTTCTTGTTCTTTGACCGGGGTACGCGCCAGACACTCGAAAAACGCCTCGTCGCAGATTACGCCGTATTTGATGACCTCGGCGCACCCGTCGCGGTAGATATCCGCAGGCAGAGTGCGGAGCAGGTCGGTATCGCAGAGCACCAGTTCGGGCCGGTGAAACGCACCGACTAAGTTTTTCCCGGCCGGAATGTCGATCGCGGTCTTTCCGCCTACCGAGGAGTCCACGGCGGCAAGAAGAGTAGTGGGAATCTGCACAAAACGAATACCGCGCAGATAGGTGGCTGCGGCAAAGCCGCACAGGTCGCCTACCACGCCGCCGCCCAAGGCGACAAGGGCGTCCGTACGGGTCAGATAATGCTGCGCAAGAAAATTGAGCAGTGCAAGGTAGGTTTCGGCGGTCTTGGATGCTTCTCCGTGTGGGAAAACAAAACGCACAACCGCATATCCGGCATTCCGCAGAGAGCGTTCGGCCGTCTCGCCGTACAGCGCGTCTACCGTATCGTCGCTCACAATGCAAAGCGAACAGTCGCCTAACACCGTCCTCAGGCGTGCGCCGCACTCACGTAACAGTCCCGGTCCGATTTCGACTTTATATGGTTTGGAAGTGTTGATTTGTACGGTTTTCATCGGATACCGTCAACCTCCTCTTTGCGTTGTTTTCCCGCTTCGAGCAGTGCGTGCAGGGTGTCGGCGTCGCCTTGCGCGATCGCATCGCGGTAGGCGGCGAGTGCATCGATGATCGTGTCGAGCTCGTAGAGCAGATGTGCCGGGTTTTCCAAGAATAACTCGGTCCACATATCCGCGTTGAGCCATGCAACACGGGTCAAGTCCTTGTAACTGCCCGCCGAAAAGCCCTTGTGCGAACCTGCGGTCGGACTTTTGATATACGCATTGGACACGATGTGTGCCATCTGCGAGGTGAAGGCGATCATGCGGTCGTGATTGTCCGCGTCGGTCACGGTCACCCGTCCAAACCCGGCGGGCATGACCAGCGCCTTAATCTTTTCAAGAAATAATATATCGTCAAAGCGGTCGGGCACGATGATCATGGAGGCGCCGTGAAAAAGATTTGCCCTGCTTGCCTTAAATCCGCTCTTGTGCGAACCCGCCATCGGGTGCCCGCCCACAAAGGTAAAGCCATATTGTTCTGCGATCGGAAAACAGGCGTCGCACACGATTTTCTTGACGCCGCAGCAGTCGATGACCACCGTCTGCTTGCCGATATCGGGCGCTGCCTGCCGCAGATAGTCGATGGCCGCCTGCGGATAGAGGGCGATATATAAGAGATCAAGCCCTGCGAGATCTTCTTTGGTCAGGGGCGCGTCGCATACGCCGCTCATCACGGCAAAATCGGTGATGCTCTGTTCGCGGTCGTAGGCAAGCACGGTATGCCCCTGTTCGTGATAGACCTTGGCAAGCGAGCCGCCGATCAAGCCGAGTCCGACAACTCCGACCCTCATTGTACCACCGCCCGGCGGACCGCCTCGATCTGCTTGGCCAGTGCTGTAAATGCGTCCGGCGTGATCGACTGTGCGCCGTCGCACAGCGCGTAGGAGGGATCGTTGTGCACCTCAATCATCACGCCGTCCGCCCCTGCGGCGACAGCCGCCAGTGCCATGGGCGCAATCAGCCCGGCGGAAAGGGCCGCCCTGGAGGGATCGACTACCACCGGCAGATGGGTCAACTCATGTAAAGCCGGAATGGCAGACAGATCCAAGGTCGTGCGGGTGTGGGTCTCAAAGGTACGGATGCCCTGCTCGCAGAGAACGACCCGTTCGTTTCCGCCCGCCATAATGTGTTCGGCGCTCATGAGCAGTTCATCGATCGTATTGGCCGGCCCCCGTTTGAGCAAGATCGGCTTGTCCGTTTTGCCCAGTTCCCGAAGCAGGTCGAAGTTCTGCATATTTCGCCCGCTCACCTGGATCAGGTCGACCCGGTCAAAAAGCGGCAGTTGCTCGACGCTGACAATCTCGGTGACGATCGGCAGCCCTGTCTGCTCTTTTGCGCGGACTAACAGGTCAAGACCCTCTTGCTGCAGGCCCTGAAAAGCATAAGGCGAGGTGCGTAAGTGGAATGCACCGCCGCGCAGAATCGCGGCTCCGGCGCTTTTCACGCTGTGTGCGATCCCGACAATCTGCGCTTCGCTTTCCACTGAGCAGGGGCCGGCGATCAGCGCGAAATTTCCCCCGCCGATCTTTGCCCCGCCGCAGGATACGACCGTATCGAGCGGGTGGAACTTTCGGTTGGCGCTTTTATACGGCTCGGAGATGCGCATGACGCTCTGTACGGTGTCAAGTCCTTCGACGAGTTCTGTGTCTACTTTGCTGGTATCGCCGATCAGCCCCATGACCGTCTGATATTCTCCGCGGGACAGGTGCACGCTCAGCCCCTGCGCGCGAAACCACGCGGACAGGCTTTTGATCTGTGCGTCGGTGACGTTCGGTTTTAAGATTGCGATCATTTTCTCTGCTCCTAACGAAAGACCGCACAGCAATCTGTGCGGTCGAAAAATACGGTTTGCAACGTAAGTTTGCAACACAAATTGCTTTTACCGGGCACATCCGCAGTAAAAGAAATAATACGCATACACAAACCAACGGTTTTTCATGATTTCTCCGAAATATTAAGGATATATAGAGTATAGCACCCGGACGGGCATTTGTCAAGGGCGGACGGGAAATTTTTACCTGCCCGCCAGTTTTCTGCCCATAATGACGCCCATGGCAGACGCCATCATCAGTCCCCGCGTCCAGCCGGAACTGTCCCCGAGGCAGTGCAGACCCTGAATGTTGGTGTTGAGGTCGGTGTCCATCCTAACCCGGTTGGAGTAAAACTTGAGTTCGGGCGAGTAGAGCAGAGTCTCGGTAGATGCAAAGCCCGGCACTACGTAATCCATCGCTTTGATAAAGCCGATGATGTTGGTCATTGCCCGATAGGGCATGGCGGCCGTGATGTCGCCGGCCACAGCGTCCGGAATGGTTGGACGCACGTTCGATTGAGCCAGTTCCTTCTCCCATGTGCGCTTGCCGTCGAGGATATCGCCGTACCGCTGTACGAGAATCTGCCCGTTGGCAAGCATATTGGTCAGTTCGCCGACCTTCTGCGCGTAGGCGATCGGCTGGTTGAACGGATAGGTAAAATTGTGCGAGCAGAGGATGGCTACGTTGGTATTGCTGCTCTTAATGTCTTTATAGGAGTGACCGTTGACCACGGCAAGGTTGTTGTCGTAGTTTTCCTGGCTGACAAATCCGCCCGGATTCTGGCAGAAGGTGCGCACTTTATTTTTGAAAGGAGCAGGGTAGCCGATCAATTTGGATTCATAAAGAACCTCGTTGACCTCTTCCATGATCTCGTTGCGTACCTCGACCCGCACGCCAATGTCCACCGTGCCCGGCTGGTGCGCGATCTCGTGCTCCTCACACAGTCCCTCCAGCCAGTCGGCGCCCTTGCGCCCGGTTGCAACCACGATGTCCGTGCCGTGCAGGGTATCGGTTTGCCCCGTGCCGAGATCCCGTATGATTGCTCCGGTGCATACGTTGTCCCGGATCACGAGATCTGTGCAGTCATAGCCAAACAGGATCTCCACGCCATGCGCGATCAGGTATTGCTCGATATCATAGTAGAGTTGCTGTGCCTTTTCTGTGCCCAGGTGCCGGATCGGACAGTCCACCAGCTTGAGCCCTGCTGTGATTGCCTTTTTGCGTATCTCCTTGACCTTTTCGGGGTTGGAAACCCCCTCGATCTTGGTGTCCGCGCCGAATTCAAGGTAAACGGTGTCGGTATAGTCGATCATGGACTGCACAGTGTCCGCGCCCAGCAACTGCGGCAGATCGCCGCCCACCTCGTAATTGAGCGAGAGTTTTCCGTCCGAAAAAGCGCCCGCGCCGGAAAAGCCTGTCGTAATATGACAGTACGGCTTGCAGTTCACGCATTTTCCGGTCTTTGCCTTGGGGCAGGCACGTTTTTCAACCGGACTGCCTTTTTCGACAATGATGATTTTCTTTTGTGATGCTTGTTTGATCATCTCAAGCGCGGTAAAAATGCCGGACGGCCCCGCGCCGATGATTACTACGTCATAATTTTTCATAGTTTCATTTTATCATAGAAAAACCGAAAAAGCAACCGCCTTAACAGAAAAATGCTGTTGATTACCGTCTGATTTTGTGGTAAAATCAATGTATCGAAAAAATCCGGAGGATCGGGGGCAAATGGAATTTCTGAGTGATCTGAATCCACAGCAAAAAGAGGCGGCGACCACGTCCGAGGGATACCTGCGGGTGATCGCGGGCGCGGGCAGCGGCAAAACCAAACTGTTGGTATCAAGATACGCTTATCTGGTCAAGGCGCTGGGGATCGACCCGGCCAATATCCTGTGCGTGACCTTTACCAACAAGGCCGCCGGAGAGATGAGGCGGCGTGTGCGTGCCCTGATCGGAGAGGGGTACGATACCTCGCTGATTGCGACCTATCACAGCTTTTGTGCGCGGGTGCTACGCGAGGACGTGGAGAAAGTCTTTTTCCCCAACACGTTCCGGATCATCGACACGGCCGAACAGAAAGAAATCTTAGGCGAGATCTATGCAAAACTTGACCTGAAAATGGATCACGCTACCTTTGAAAAGATCCTGAAACGCATCGGTCAGATCAAGGCAGAGCCGGATTATGTGCCCTATCTGATCTCGAACGAATATACGCAGTTTCCCGACAAGAGCGCCGACCGGGTGGCGCAGATGTATCTGCAAAAGCAGAAGTCGATTTATGCGCTGGATTTTGACGATTTAATCAATTTTGCGCTCTATCTGTTCGAGCACTGTCCCGAGATCCGGAAGAAATGGCAGGATCGGCTCAATTATATCCAAGTCGATGAGTTCCAGGACAGCGCGGCAAAAGAAATGCGTTTAGTGGATATTCTGTCCGAAAAATATCACAATCTGATGATCGTCGGCGACCCCGATCAGAATATCTACGAGTGGCGCGGCTCGGACGTGCGGCTGTTGGTGGATTTTGACAAGAGCCATCCGGGCACGCAAACGTTGTTTCTCAACCGGAACTACCGCTCTACCCCGCAGATTCTTGCCTGTGCCAACGCGCTCATTCGCAACAATCAGTTGCGGCTCGAAAAGGATTTGTTCACCCTTGCCCCTGCCGGGCAGGAGGTGGTGCACTGCCACGCCAAGACCGAGCACGAGGAGATGAAATGGATCGCGCAGACCATCGCCGATCTCAAAAAGAAGGGCACAAAGTTTGCGGATATCGCGCTCTTGTACCGCTCAAGTTTTCTCTCCCGCCTTGCCGAGAAAATACTGCTCGAAAACGGCATTCCGTACGAGATCTTTGGCGGGATCCGCTTTTACGACCGTATGGAGATCAAGGACGCCCTTGCCTATCTGCGTCTGATTATATACGGGGACGATCCTTCTTTCCGCCGGATCGTCAATACCCCGCGCCGCAGGATCGGGCGGCTCAAACTCGCGGCTCTGGTCGGCTGGCAAAAAGAGGGGCAAACTCTGTATGAAACCATGCGCGAACATCTGGACGATCCGATCTTCCGCGGGAGCGGCGCCGAGTCCTTTGTTAAGATGATCGAAGAGCTGCGCGCCTGCGCTCGCGATCTTCCCATCTCCGACCTGACCGATCTGGCCCTTGCCCGTTCGGGCTACGAGGCGTATATCAGAGAACTGGGCGATATGGAGCGCTTTGACAATCTGACCGAATTCAAGCGGTTGGCGCACGAATATGAGGAGTCGATGGGCGAGTCGGTCAGCCTTGAGGAATTTTTGGCGCAGACCGCCCTGCAAAGCGACGTGGAACCGCAGACCGACGTGGACAAGGTCAAACTGATGACCATTCACGCCTCCAAGGGTCTGGAATTTCCCTATGTGTTTGCGATCGGCTTTTCGGAAGGGGTCTTTCCGTCCTCCAAGACGATCGAGACTCGCAAGCAGTTGGGACTCGAGGAAGAGCGGCGGTTATGCTATGTGGCCATCACCCGCGCAAGGAAGGGTCTTTACCTGACCGATTCCGAGGGAACTTCGGCCGGCGGCAGCAGAAAACTGCCCTCACGCTTTTTGCGGGAGATTGGCGAGGAAAACTATACCCGCATCGGTGTGATTCCGCGGGATCTGTTGGACGAGTCGATCCGCGCGGCGGGCGGAACGCCGGTTGCCGACGGTGACTGTCCCGTCGGAAAGACCATCACCCACCCGGTGTTCGGCGTGGGCGAGGTGATCTCCGAGGACGCCCGCACCCGCGCATTCCGCGTGCGCTTTGAAACGGTGGGCGAGCGCAATCTCTCCAGAGAATTTGTGACCATCGCGCTCTTTTCGCCGCAGACAGAAATAACACCCGAGCCGGAACCGGAACCTGTAACCCAAACGCCGCAGTCTGTTCAGAATAAGCCGGAAGAGCGGCAAGACCCGTCGCCCGTCCCGCGCACGGATCTCTCGATCGGGCCTCTTCCGCCGGAGCAGGAAACCCAAACGGAAACTACAGAGCAACCGGACGTCGGGCTATTGTCACTTGAGCTTTCCTTTGCTAAGACAGAAACGCCCGAGCCGGAACCTGAGCCGGACACACCGCCGGCAAAGAAAACCACCCGTTCCCGTACTTATGAGCTGACCGACGACCCGTCCCAAATAAACTTCTGGAAGCGCTCGGACGTTCCCCACGAGGGCTGGGTCTGTACCGGGATTACCGATCTCGGCAAACCGAGCGCCGTCTGCGGTATGTGCTCAATCCAGACCATACGGTACGTGCACCATATGCATCATCCTGCCTATGGCAATCTGGACGTAGGGTGTGACTGTGCCGGACGCATGGAGGGGAACCTCGAACGTGCCCGCGCCCGCGAGCGGGAGTTCAAAAATCTCGCCGCCCGCCGGGCAAACTTCGCACGCAGGCAGTGGAAGCAAAGCCGCGCCGGCAATCCTTATCTCAAAGTGTGCGGCCGCCACGTGGTGCTCTACCGTGACAAAGAAAAAAACGTCTGGCACTTTTCGGTGGACGGCACTTTCTATAACGACGCTTTTTCCACAAAAGAAAAAGCCGCTCTCGCGGTCTTTGACTTTATCAATCGGTAAATCCGCAAATGAAAAGAGCCTCGCAAGAGAGGCCCTTTTCATTTGTGCGCATGGCTTTTATACTTCCGGAACGGGATAGTCGTATACGATGCCGCCGTCGGCGACCTCCATGCCATTGAGTAAAATGTGGGACATAACGCCTATCCTGACGACGTAGTTATCGTCCTGCTTCAATAGCTGTGCTGTCGAAATTTCAAAATCCACAAGATTATCCGGGTGTGCTTGCCGAGTCTTGCTCTCCAGATCGGCATATATGGCGTCGTAGGTCAGGGAGTCTAATCTTCTTGAATCAAAATCCGCAAGATCCTCGTACCCTGTCATACCGGAAGAATAAACGCTGCCGTTTGCCCAAATCATAGCACTGTAGGTCATTCCTGTGATAAAACCCTGATCGCCTAATTTTTGCTTGAAAGATACGGTATACATTTCAGCGCTCGCTGCGTCATCGTAGGAAACCGAGTCGAATTCTACAAGATCAAAAGCAGTGCCGTAGTGCTCTTTACCGTATGCGGCCGCAATTTCAACCGCCTGTTCTTCCGTGATCGCAGTTACTGCGGCTCCTTCTGCAAGCTGATGTTCCGTGCGCTGGTCGGAGTTATTCATATTGCAGCTGACCAGCGTGCCGTCTTCGCTGTACAGATACGTTCCACCGGTTTGGTCTGTGTAGAGATCGACCGTCTTTGAGCCGTTTTGTTGGCTTTCCCGGTAGGTGAGGGTCCGTGTGCCGTTTTCATCTTCGAATATCCGGGATTGAACGGCGTTTTCACGGGTAAGATGTTCTGTGGCTGTGTACCCGTCTTCTGTTTTTTGTGCAGAGATAACGGGTTCTGCCGCATCAGGTGTGCCGTCTTGCTTATCTGTTTGAGATTGTGCCGCAAAAACTGCAAGTCCTACGATCGCTATGAGTAATACGGCAATCATACCTACACCGAGTCGTTTGTTGTTTTTCATTAAAAAGCAACCTCCTTTTCTGAAATACAGTTTGACCTTCTCTTGAAGCAGGCTGGTTTTGTCTGCTATCCGGCCCTTTTGCGCTTGCGCAGGAGCAGGCCGCCGATCAGCAGTAGGATAACCAACGCTCCCACGCCG
This sequence comes from uncultured Clostridia bacterium, assembly GCA_947625805.1. GTDB lineage: Bacteria > Bacillota > Clostridia > Oscillospirales > CAG-272 > CAKSEI01. Next base: position 27,054 of record CANQPT010000001.1, on the reverse strand, counting down.
TCTAAAATCCACGGCAGGGCAGAGGACGCGGGTTTTTCAGGCTCCGTGTTGTTGCCGGAATTGACAGAGGTTTGGTCGGGTGCGGCGGTGCTTTCCTCTTCTGCGTCTTGTTTCGGGTCTTGCTCTGTTTCTTGTTTCAAGCCTTGTTCCCAATCGGTATATTGAAGGGTTTCCTCCGAAAAACGATTCTTTTGGGAATATGGATCATTCCATTCGGAAACGTCGCAGACAATCCAGCGATCTTCGATGACATAGTAGAGCAAAACGCGAAAATCGTTTTCCAACGTATGCTCTTGCTTCGGATCCGATCCGTTTGGATCGGTATAAGAAATGTCACCGTGTACTTTTATCACGGCAAATCTTCCAAACGAGTCTGTGAATTCGGGGTGGTCGTACGTCTGATTGACAATCGTGTAGCCGGAACTTTCCGCATCAATTTTGCCGCAGATATACTTTGGAAAGGACTCGATCACCTGTTCGATGGGGGTTGAAGCGTATTGATCCGCAAGGTCGCCGTCATTCACATAGGTGTGGTATTGCCTGATGAAATCTTCATGCTCTCTTGCGTAGGCAAGCAGAGTTGCCCGCTGTTCGTCTGTGAGGCAATCGACTGTGTCCGCTCTGACGTCAAAAGGAATGTTTCCATACAGACGTTTGTGCAAATCCCGCAAATAGTTACAAGCTATAAAATTCTCATCTAGCATCTCCCTCTCCTCATCTGAGTTCATCCCGGCTTCGCGTCTTTCTTCCTCTGACTGAATCCAGAAATCGGCCGTTTGTGTTCGGTCTGCCTCTTTTCCGATGTACGACTCCATGCCATTATTGATGCCATTATCGAGAAGATTGCAGAGAATCAACCGTCCGTTCAAAGGATACAGGCATACGTTGTATTCATTGTAGCCGATATGGCCACTGTCACTTTCTTTTACACCGCCTCCCTTGACGGTCACAAACAGGAAACCGCTGTCCGAACGGTAGGAATGATCTCCCGTGGCAAGATCGACGAGTTCAACATCGGAATGACCCCACAAATATTGATAATATTTGATGCGTTCCGCAATATAGTGGGGATAGGTGTCGATGATATCCCGGTTGCTCATATCTACCAGCGTCCCGAGATAATATGCCCAATCGGCCTCCCCGCCCGCGAGGAAATTATGCAGACTGCCGGCGGCTGCCCCATCTGACGATGGAAGCAGGAATTGGCGGAATTCCGGGTCGGCGTCCGCCGTGCTTAAAATCATTTCACGATCCTCCGGGTCAAGGGAATCTACGGTGTCGGCCGTCAGATCATATGACCCGCCGTAATAGATGTTTTGTTGCAGTTTGTTCACATAATCCATCGCAAACGCAAACGCATCCGGATAGTCTGCCTCTGTGATTTCTGTATACGCAAAGGACGGCAGAGCGCACAGTATCCCGACACAGCAGGCGACCAAGAAAAAGAATACCGCCAAACGCAAAAATTTTTTCATTCCTTTCACCTCAAATTTTAATATGTTTTGCCGAAACCTACAAATCAATGCTTTTTGTCTGCGATCCGGCCCCTTTGCGCTTGCGCAGGAGCAGGACGCCGATCAGCAGTAGGATAACCAGCGCCTCCACACCGCCTAAAATCCACGGCAGGGCAGAGAACGCGGGTTTTTCAGGCTCCGTGTCGTTGCCGGGATTGACAGAGGTTTGGCCGGGTACGGCGCTTTCCTCTTCCGTACCTTGTTTCCAATCGATATTCCGAAAAGTTTCTTCCGAAAAGCGATTCTTTTGGGAATATGGATCATTCCATTCGGAAACGTCGCAGACAACCCACCGCTTATCGATTAAGAAGAGTAAAACGGAAAAATCGTTTTCCAACCAATGCGGGTCACTCGAATCCGGTTCGTTTTCGTCAACGTAAGAAAAGTAGACGTGTGTGCGTACTATGGCAAATCTTCTGTCAAATCTTCCAAACACTTTTCCGGATTTACATTCGTAAATATAACCAGGCGAGCTGTAGAAGGAGCCTTTCGCATCGATTTTGTCGCAGATATACTCAGGGTAGGACTCGATCACCTGTTCGATGGGAGTTGCGGCGTACTGATCCGCAAGGTCGCCGTCATTTACATAGGTGTGATATCTCTTGAGAATATTTTCATATGCGTGTGCGTCGGCAAACAGAGTTGCCCGTTGCTCGTCTGTGAGACAGTTGATGGTGTCCGCTTTGGCGTCAAAAGGGACGTTGCAATACAACCGTTTGTGCAATTTCTCCAAATACTCCCGAGCAGTCGAATCCACGTCCCAATCCACGTCTGAGTCCCAATCCAGGTCTGATTCGTTTTGGGACGAACTGCCGTCGGTTGAAAGGAATTTTACACTGCCTTCCGTGAAATCGGTTTTCTTTTCTATCGCAAACGCAAACGCATCCGGATAATCTGCCTCTGTGATCTCTGTATACGCAAAGGACGGCAGGGCACACAGTATCCCGACACAGCAGGCGACCAAGAAACAGAACACCGCCAAACGCAAAAATTTTTTCATTCCTCTCACCTCAAATTTTAATATGTTTGAATTGTATAGGTTGCCAAACCCTATGGATCGATGCTGTCTGATGTGAGCGCAGCTTTTGCTACTATAGAATCAAACAAGTAATTTTTTCATGGCGACTTCCTTTCTTTTCGGACCCGTTCGTGAATGTGTTTGTGCTTGCTTGCTGAAGATGGGTTAAGAACGAATGTGAGTCCGTTCCTTTCATGCCGTTCAAAACCTGTCACTCTCACGCATTTTGCTTATCTCACTCTATAAGACGTAAAAACTCGTCATTTGGTTGCACCCTAATAAAAAATTTTTTCAAAAAATGTAAAAAAACTGAAATTCCTCCGTTTGATGTGGTAACAGTATGGAAAAGCGGGAAATGCAGAAGACGCGGCGGGCATTCCGTGAAAACGCGATGTACGATACAAAAAGCAGCCCGTGCAGGCTGCTTTTTGTGTGCTATTCGGCCCTTTTGCGCTTGCGCAGGAGCAGGCTGCCGATCACCAGTAGGATAACCAACGCCCCTACGCCGCCCAAAATCCACGGCAGGGCAGAGGACGCGGTTTTTTCAGGCTCCGTGTCGTTGCCGGGATTGACAGAGGTTTGGCCGGGTGTGGCGGTGCTTTCCTCTTCTGTGCCTTGTCCTGTGCCTTGTTCCCAATCGGAATATTGAAGGGTTTCCTCCGAAAAACGATTCTTTTGGGAATATGTATCATTCCATTCGGAAACGTCGCAGACAATCCACTGATTCAGGTCGACCCAGTAGAGCAAAACGCGAAAATCGTTTTCCAACGTATGCACTTGATCCGGATCCGGTCCATTTGGATCGGTATAAGAAATGCCGCCGTGTACTTTTACCATGGCAAATCTCCCAAACGAGTCTGTGAATTCGGGGGAATCGTAAGTCTGATTGGTAATTATGTTGAAGGAACTTTCCGCATCGATTTTGCCGCAGATATACTTTGGAAAGGACTCGATCACCTGTTCGATGGAGGTTGAGGCGTATTGATTCGCAACGTCGCCGTCATTCACATAGGTGTGATATTGCCTGATGAAATCTTCGTCCTTTCTTGCGTCGGCAAGCAGAGTTGCCCGCTGTTCGTCTGTGAGACAATCGACGGTGTCCGCTTTGGCGTCAAAAGAGACTTTGCGATACAGATATTTGTGTAAATCCCACAAATAGTCACGAGCTTCAAATTTCGCTTCTGCCACCTCCTCTTCGCTCATCCCGGCTTCGCGTCTTTCTTTCGCCGACTGAATCCAGATATCGGCCGTTTGCGTTCGGTCTGCATCTTTCCCGATGGCCGATGCCCAGCCATTATTGAGAAGATTGCAGAGAATAAACCGTCCGTTCAAAGGATACAGGCATACGTTGTATTCATTGAGGCCGGTATGGTCACTGTATTTTACACCGCCTCCCATGACGGTCAGAAACAGGAAACCGCTGTCCGAACGGTAGGAATGTTCTCCCGTGACAAGATCGGAGAGCTCAACGTCGGGCTGGTCCCACAAATACAACTGTTGAAGATATTTGTTGCGTTCCGTAATATAGTGGGGATAGGTGTCGATGATATCCCGATTGCTCATATCTACCAGCGGGCCGAGAAAATATTCCCAATCGGCCTCCTTTCCCTTGAGGATATCAAACAGACCGCCGGCGACTCCTCCATTCAAATCTGATGTCGGAAGCAGGAATTGGCGGAATTCCGGGTCGGCGTCCGCCGTGCTTAAAATCATTTCACGTTCTGCCGGATCAAGAGAATCTACGGTGTCGGCCGTCAGATCATATGACGCGCCGAAATAGGTATTTTGATGCAGCTTGTTCACATAATCCATCGCAAACGCAAACGCCTCCGGATAGTCTGCCTCTGTGATCTCTGTATACGCAAAGGACGGCAGAGCGCACAGTATCCCGACACAGCAGGCGACCAAGAAACAGAACACCGCCAAACGCAAAATTTTTTTCATTACTTTACCTCAAATTTTAGTATGTTTGAATTGTATAGGTTATGGAAACCTGTTGAGAGTCACTGTAAACGTCAGGGTTTTTGTCTCTTGCGTAAAACGTGATCTCGTATAATCCCACTTCGCTGAATGTATAATCAGCAGTGTAAGAAATACAAGGTGATTTCTCCCCTAACCATGTTTTTTTGCCTGACGGAGAGATCACTTTTCCCGTCATACGATATGTTGCATTTGTCGGAGAACACTTGAGTGAAGCAGTGGTGCCTGCTCTGATCGGCTTGGTCGCGGTAACAGTCAGGTGTTGTCTAACGTGGCCGCATCCTTTGTTGCAGGTAGAATCAAACCCTTGGGCGGTGGGAATGTTGCTATATGAATGAGTGGTACACGATTGTGTTTGATAATAAAACTTTGTCGGCCGTACAAGGTCATATACCCCTATACCGCTATCTGTCAGCTTGGCGTGTTTTTTATCCTCGGTATGTCCGCAGTAAAAAACATTTTCGAGCTTAGGCCCTGCGACGTCGACAATGATAATTCCGTGTTTATATTGGGAATTAACGGTTATCAATTCATCTCCGACCTTGAATGCCGTGTCTGCGCCTTGCCCCACATAATTCGCCAAATTGATGTCTGTGTGTGTAGCACGAATGCCGTTATCCGTATCTTTTGTAGAGCCATCAACGTATGTCAAAAATGCTTGAGGGTCTGTCCAACTTGGGCTGTGCCCGAGGCTTTCGTTTATATCTTCATACCACTGATATTCACCCTGTATATCCATCATGTTTGCGGTATGTATAGATACGTAATCGTTGCTTCCGCCAAAGCCAAACCATATACATTGAGATACAAAGTTCTGGCAATCACCGCCGAGGTCTCTGTAATTTATAAAATGTACATTGTAGTACTCTTGCCACTGATCTTCTGATTTAGCTGACGAGGTATATGTCATTGCATAACTTGCGGCATTGGTCCCATTGTAGCTTGCAAAATCTGGGTCTGAGTACGTATATGGCGGAATTTCCGAATTTGGCGTTTGTTCCGCCTCTTCCTTGATGGATTGAGTCTCTGCGTTTGCGGCGTCAACGACTGTCTCTTGCTGCAAGATTGCATTGGTAAGGACATCAGCCTCTTGCTTTAGTGTGTCATAGTTGAAACCGTTTAATTTGTACTGTTGATCAAACGTATCGTTTGACGCAACGTCATAAACTACCCATTTTTCGTCGCTCTTGTAAAGAGATACATCGTAAATTGTTCCACTAAACGATTCTATGTCTGAATCGTCGTAATAGAAATATACTTTTTCGTATAGGGACACGTATGCCAAATCGTTTTGACAATCCGTTTGAATGACGTTATAGTACGTCTGAAAATCGTGCCGGATTATGTTCCGTTCTTCTCTAAAGTGCTTAAAATAAGCGACTTTTTCCGAAATATAGGTCGGAAAATACTGTATCGCACCGACAAAATCATCTGTGCTTACAGAGGTGTATCCGGCGCTTCTTTGCAGATCGGATTTTTGAACCTTTGAAAATAACTTTTCTCGCGCTGACTGCGTCAGAGAAGCGGTTGTATATGCGGCAACGTCATTGTCTGTGTACATGTACATGTTTTCCGTACACGCCTGCAGAAATCGTTCTGCTGCAACAATCGCAGAAACATCTTCAATCGAGACAGCGAAAGAAGGCAAAGTAAAAATAACAGCGATCAATAAAAGAGTTGCAAGTAATTTTTTCATGGTGCTTTCCTTTCTTTTGGCAGAGTAATTCTACCGGATTCATTCATGAATGTGTTTGTGCTTGTTTGTTGTTGCTTTTGAAAATAACGATGTAAAATGGGGATATTGTAGTATTACATTTAGATCACCTTCCAAAATACAAAATAAATTTTTGTAACCCTGAGCGAAATAGGGAAACGCCTTGCGGCAATTTCGTTTATCTCACTCTATAAGACGAAAAAACTCGTCATTTGGTTGCACCTTAATAAAAATTTTTTCAAAAATGTAAAATGTGCAAAATTACATAAAAAATGTTTTTCTACCAATATTTTATCGCAAAAAAATAGAAATGTCAACTGTTTTCAGGAAAAATTTTCCTATAAATGGGAAAAATTTCCTATATAATGATGGAAATAAAAACAGGGACTTCACCGCTTGCATAAAACGCAAAAGTGTGATACAATATAGAAAAATATCGGCGAGATATGAAATAAGGCCATACCGGCCGGGGAGTTAGCGGTGCCTTGTACCTGCAATCCGCTGAAGCAGGGGTGGTTTCCTCTTACGAGGGCAGACACAGTGTGGTCAGTACCGCGGCCCGCGCGTTGACGCATGGGTCCCGCGCAATTGTCGGTCGCGAACCATGTCAGGTGGGGAACCAAGCAGCATTAAGTGAATTTGACAATGTGCCGCGGGGACGCCTGTGCTGAGTGTGTTCCGCGGAAAGCGCACATTGCGTGTGTTCGAATTTGAGGTGTATGGTCTTATTTTGTAGCTCGCCGTTTTTTCGGAGGTGGGAATTTGCATCAGGCGCTCTATCGCAAATACCGCCCCACGACCTTTGACCGGGTGTGCGGGCAGGAGCATATTACCGACGTCCTGCGTCAGCAGGTGCGCACGGGCAACGTCAGCCACGCCTATCTTTTTTGCGGCTCGAGGGGAACCGGCAAGACCACCTGCGCCAAGATTTTGGCAAAAGCGGTCAACTGTACCGACCCGATCGACGGCAATCCCTGCGGTGTGTGCGAGAGCTGTCGGGCGATCGACGCGGGTCTTTCTCTCGACGTGGTGGAAATGGACGCGGCCAGCAACACGGGCGTGGACTATATCCGCGAGATCAAGGAGGAGTCTGCATACTCCGCTTCCGCCGCGAAATACCGGGTTTATATCTTAGACGAGGTGCATATGTTGACCGAGTCTGCTTTCAACGCGCTGCTCAAAACGTTGGAGGAGCCGCCCGCGCACGTGATTTTTATCCTTGCGACCACCGAGTTTGCAAAAATTCCCGCTACCGTAGTCTCCCGCTGTCTGCATTTTGATTTCCGGCGGATCACCGCCGATGTGATTACGGCCCAACTGCAATATATCGCGGGCGAGGAGGGCATCGATCTTGCCCCGGATGCCGCATCGCTGATCGCGGTGCTTGCCGCAGGCGGTATGCGGGATGCCATCAGTATGCTGGAACTTGCCGCGGGCAGAGCGGATTTTGTAAGCGTTCCCGTGGTGCGGGAGATGGCCGGGATCGCCGGCAGAGAAGATACCGAGCGGGTGCTGCGGGCGCTGGCCGAGCGCGATTACCCGGAGATTTTTGCCTGTATCGGCGAGTTGAACGCCTCTTCCAAAGATCTTACGGTCTTTATTACCGATCTTCTTTCTTTTTGCCGCGACATGATCTTGATCAAAGCCTGCGGGAAAAATATCGATTGCTCGCTCTTTGATCTTACCCCGGAGGAACTCTCTCGCACGGCCCGGTTGGCAGAACAGTTTACGTCTGAAAAATTATTATATTACGTTCATGTGCTGGAAGAAACCTTTGTCGCCATGAGCCGCTCCAAAGCGGTGGGGCGTCTGCTTGCCGAACTTGCGTTTGTCCGCATGGGCACGCCGTCTTTGTCGGATACGCCCAAGGCGCTGCTCGCCCGTATTTCCGATCTGGAATCGGGCGTGGCGATCGCTCCGAGGCCTCGGAGCGAGCCGGAGATTGAGCGGGGAAAGATCAAGGAGCAGAGCGAAGAACAGCCCCCGGCGGCCGCCCCTGCCGAGTCGGTCGGGTATAGCGAAACGGCGGTTACCTACTGGAGCGATATCGCCGCCAAGTACAGCAAGGTCGACATGGGCACGGCCACCTTCTTGCAGCGCGCCCGTGCGTATAAGGGCAGTGATCATGTGCTGCACGTCTATGTGGGGGATTCTTTCTCGGCGGCCATGCTGGAAAAGGAGCAAGTGATCCGGAATCTTCAGTCCATGGTCGCGGGCTATGACCGAACGGTCGAGCGTATCTGCGTAGAGGTGCGCGCAAAGGACAGACAACCGGAGGACGAATTTTCCGGCATTGATATATTCCTACAAAACAATCAGGAGGATTGACATGAAGGCAAGGATTCCGCAGGGAATGGGCGGAGGCAGTATGCAGTCCATGCTCAAGCAGGCGCAGAAGATGCAGGAGGATATGGCCGCCAAGCAGGCGGAACTGGAAGAACGGGAATACACCGTGAACGCCGGAGGGGGCGCTGTCAGCGTCAGGATCAACGGCAAAAAAGAGATCCTCGAATTGAATATTGACCCGGATCTTCTCGACCCGGATGACGTTGAGACCTTGCAGGACATTCTGATTGCCGGGTGTAATCAAGCCATTCGCACGGTAGAGGACACCGCCGCAGGGGAGATGGAGAAGATCACCGGCGCGATGAGCGGACTTCCCGGCATGGGCGGTCTGTTCTGATGGCCGAATATATCGCACCGCTGGAGATACTGATCGAGCAGTTTCGCTCACTCAAGGGCGTGGGACGCAAGACCGCGACCCGTATGGCTTTCAGCATTCTGGATTTCAGTAACGAGCAGACCGAGCGGTTTGCAAACGCAATTCTTGACGCCAAGCGTTCGATCACGCACTGTAAGCGGTGCTTCAATATCAGCGACGCGCCCGTGTGCGCGGTCTGTTCGGACGGGCGGCGCGATCCCGGCGTGGTCTGCGTCGTGGAGGACGCCCGCGCGGTCATGGCTTTTGAAAAGGTCAAGGAGTATCACGGGCTGTATCACGTGCTGGGCGGAGTGATCGCTCCCATGGAGGGGATCGGCCCGGATCAGCTGCACATCCGTGAACTTTTAGAGCGTGTAAACAATGAGCCAATCCGAGAGATCATCATCGCTACCAATCCGACCATTGACGGGGAAACAACCGCCATGTATCTTGCGAGACTGCTTGTGGACTACGACGTGGAGGTCAGCCGTCTGGCTTATGGCGTTCCCGTGGGAGGAGACTTGGAATACGCGGACGAGGTCACCCTTTTCCGCGCTATGGAAGGCAGAAAAAGTATCAATCAAAAACCCTGACGGTTTGTCGGGGTTTTTGTAATCGCCGAAAAACCGTATCAAAACATACGGACAAGTATGCACGAATATAGATATTGCCGGCGGGGAAGCTCCGAAAGGTACAACATAAAAAATATCCCTGAAAGATTGATAAATTTTTAGCAATATGCCGTTGATTATAGAGATTCAATATGATAAAATAAATATAATACGACAATTTCCGACTAAAAGTGAGAAAGGGAGAGTACAGTGAGAAGCAAAATAGCCATTATTGGAGCGGGAAGCGTGGGTTCGACCATCGCATATACTCTTTCCACTGAGGAGATCGCAACCGAGATCGTTGTGATTGACATCAACAAAAACAAGGCGGACGGCGAGGTGATGGACATTATACAGGGCACCAGTTTCCGTGACCCGATTTCCATTGTCGCCGGCGATTACGAGGACGCGGCAGACTCAAATATCGTGATTATCACTTCCGGAGTTGCACGTGCGCCCGGTCAGAGCCGTCTCGAACTTGCTCAAACCAACGTAGATATTATCAAGGACATCGCCCCAAAGATCACGGCCGTCGCGCCCGATGCGCTGTATATCGTCGTCAGCAATCCGGTCGATGTGATCACTTATGTGTTCGCTCAGATCTCGGGTCTGCCCGAGCGGCAGATCATCGGTTCGGGCACGATTTTGGATACCGCCCGCCTGCGTGTGGCGCTGTCCGACCATTTCAATATCGCACAGAAGAATATCCACGCATATGTATTCGGCGAGCACGGCGACTCTTCGTTTATTCCATGGTCGCTGGCAGAGGTGTCGGGGGTCAATCTGGACGAGTACGTGCAGTTGATGGAAATACGCGACCCGGGCATTTCCGACGTGGACAAAGACGCGATCACTGAGTACATACACAAATCCGGCGGTCGGATCATTGCAAACAAGGGCGCGACTTTCTATGCGGTTTCCGCGTCGGTCTGCCGTTTGTGCAGTATGCTGCTGTCAGCATATAGTTCGATCGTGACTCTGTCATCGCCCATGCACGGAGAATACGGGTTACACGACGTGTGCATCAGCACGCTGACCATGGTTGGACCGTACGGCGTGCAGGGAAAACTGCCGGTCCGTCTCAATCGTGAGGAGATTGGCAAACTGCGTGCAAGTGCCGATAAACTCAAGCAAACGATTTCACAAATCGTCATTTGACGGAGGAATCAGATGAAATTCAGCTATTATCCCGGCTGTACCTTGAAAAATAAGGCAAAGGATCTCGACCGATATGCGCGCGCCTGTGCCGCCGCTCTCGGTATTGAACTGATCGAGCCGGATGACTGGCAGTGCTGCGGCGGCGTCTATCCGCTGGGCAAAGACGAAATCGCGCCCAAACTGGCTGCCGTGCGCGTGCTTGCTGATGCGGCGGAGCAGGGAAACCAACTTGTGACCGTATGCTCGGCCTGTCACCATGTGCTCAAGCGGGTAAATGACGATATGAAAAACGATGCCGACACCCGTGAGCGGGCAAACCGCTATATGGATCTGCAAAGGCCGTATACCGGACAGACCGGCGTGCTTCATCTTCTTGAGGTACTGCGCGATCGGGTGGGTTTTGACACGCTGAAAGAAAAGGTGGTAAACCCGCTCACCGGCAAGAAGATCGGGGCGTATTACGGGTGTCTTTTGCTGCGTCCGGGGGACGTGATGACGCTGGACGACCCGGAAAACCCGCGCGTGATGGAAGATCTGATCCGTGCGCTGGGCGCCGAGCCGGTGGTCTATCCTTACCGCAACGAATGCTGCGGCGGATATGTTTCTCTTGGGGACAAAGAACTGACCGGGCGTATGTGCGACCGCATTTTAGAGAGTGCTGTCGGCTTTGGCGCACAGATGCTTCTGACCGCTTGCCCCTTGTGTATGTATAATCTGCGCGCCCACAGCGATCTGCCGGTCTATTACTTTACCGAGCTGCTTGCCGAAGCGCTGGGCGTAAAGGAGGCGGCGCAGTGAGCGAATTAACCGAACGGATCATGGAGATCAGCGGTGCGGACCCTCGCAAGTGCATGAAGTGCGGCAAATGTACCGCCGCCTGTCCTGTCGCCGGGGAAATGGATATCAAACCCCATCAGTTTGCCTCGTGTTTGGCCAAGGGGCAGAGCGATCTGTTGTTATCCTCGAACACCCTGCACAAGTGCTTATCCTGCTTTGCCTGCGTTGAGCGTTGCCCGCGGGACGTTCGTCCGGGGCGGTTGATCGACGCGGTACGCCAGTGCGTAGTACGCGCACGCGGGCAGGCGTTTCTTACGCCGGAGGAAATTCCGGAATTGCTGGATGACGAGCTACCCCAGCAGTTGTTGGTCAGTGCATTCAGAAGATACAGGAGGTAATACGCGTGCAAAAAATCGGAGTGTTTGTCTGCCATTGCGGCACGAATATCGCCGCGACCGTGGACGTGTTACGGGTGGTGGAAGCGGCAGCGAAAGAGCCGGGCGTGGTCCACGCGCAGGACTATCCGTATATGTGTTCGGAGGCGGGACAGGCGCTGATCGCCTCTGCCATCCGGGACAAGGGGTTGACCGGTATCGTGGTATGCTCCTGCTCTCCGCGTATGCACGAAGCCACTTTCCGTAAGTGTGCCGAGCGGGCGGGGCTTAATCCCTACATGGTGGAGATCGCCAACATCCGCGAGCACTGCTCCTGGATTCATAAAGATATGGAAGAGGCCACCCAAAAGGCGATCATTCTCGCCCGTGCCGCCATCGCTAAGGTGCATCTCAACACACCGCTTGCCGCAGGGCACAGTCAGGTGACCAAACGTGCGCTGGTCATCGGCGGCGGGATCGCGGGCATTCAGACAGCCCTTGATATCGCTGAGGCGGGCTACCCGGTGGACATCGTGGAGAAAAATCCCTCCATCGGAGGAAGAATGGCCCAACTTGATAAAACTTTTCCCACCCTCGACTGCTCGGCGTGCATTCTGACCCCTAAAATGGTGGAGGCGGCAGCTCATCCGAATATCCGTATTTTCACCTACAGCGAGGTTGAGCGGGTGACCGGGTTTGTCGGGGATTTCACGGTTGATATCCGCAAGCACGCGCGTAGCGTGGACATGGACAAATGCACCGGCTGCGGTCTGTGTCAGGAAAAGTGTCCCTCACGGAAAACGCCGGACGAGTTCAACCGCGCCCTGGGTACACGTAGCGCCATCTACACGCCCTTTGCCCAGGCCATTCCCAACGTGCCGGTTATCGACCGTGAGCACTGCATCAAATTCAAGACCGGCAAGTGCGGTCTTTGTCAAACGGTTTGCGCGGCGGGCGCGATTGATTACACACAGAGCGATGAAATTGTCAGCGAAAAGTACGGTGCGATTGTGGTCGCTACAGGCTTTGATACCATCAAACTCGACCGTTTCGGCGAATATGCCTACGATCAGAGCAAGGACGTGATTACCTCGCTGGAACTCGAGCGCATCATGAACGCGGCGGGGCCGACCGGCGGGCACCTCGAGCGTCTATCGGACGGAAGAATGCCCCGAGAGATGGTGTTCATTCAGTGTGTGGGCAGCCGTTGCTCGGACGGGCGAGGAAAGAGTTACTGCTCGAAAATCTGCTGTATGTACACCGCCAAACACGCGATGCTCATCCGTGACAAATATCCCGATGTGAACGTGACCGTCTTTTATATCGACGTGCGCACACCGGGCAAGAATTTCGACGAGTTTTACCGCAGGGCGGTAGAGCAGTACGGCGTGAATTATATCAAAGGTCAGGTGGGCAAGGTAGCCCCGCTTCCCGACGGACGTCTGCGGGTGTCCGGCTCGGATTTAATCGACGGCAAAGCTGTGGAGATTACGGCGGACATGGTGGTGCTTGCCACCGCCATCGAGCCGGATCCGTCGGCGCGGCGTCTTGCATCCATGCTGACCGCAAGCATCGATACCAACGACTTTTTGACCGAGGCGCACCCCAAGCTGCGCCCGGTGGAGTCCCCGACCGCCGGCGTCTATTTGTCCGGCGTCAGTCAGGGGCCAAAGGACATTCCAGAGACGGTCTCGCAGGCGGGGGCGTGCGCGGCCAAGGTGATCGGTCTTCTTGCCAAGGACAGGCTGACCACCAACCCATGTACCGCCCACTCGGACCAACTGCTTTGCAACGGCTGTTCGGCCTGCGCGAATGTCTGTCCGTACGGGGCGATCTCCTACGAGCAGAGAGAGGTAAACGACCACGGCGTGCGCGGTGAGCGTCGGATTGCGGTGGTCAACAACGCGCTCTGTCAGGGATGCGGCGCGTGTACCGTGACCTGCCCGTCGGGCGCGATGGATCTGCAGGGCTTTTCCAACAGACAACTGATAGCGGAGGTGGATGCGATATGTCGATAGACGATCGGGATTTTCGGCCGGTAATCGCCGCGTTTTGCTGCAACTGGTGCAGTTATGCGGGCGCGGATCTTGCCGGCAGCAGCCGCATGAAGTATCCCGCCGAGGTCAAGATCATCCGCGTACCCTGTTCCTGCAGGGTCAATCCCATGTTTATTCTGCGCACCTTTGAAAAGGGCGCGGACGGGGTGATCCTGTGCGGATGCCACCCGGGAGACTGTCATTACTCCACCGGAAATTATTATACCCGCCGCCGCATGGCTTCGCTGATTTCCCTGATGGAATTTGTCGGTCTAGAGCGCGGACGCGTGCGGGTGGAATGGGTGTCCGCAGCCGAGGGCGCAAAATTCGCCGAGACCATGAACGAGTTTGTGGAACATATCCGAGCGCTCGGTAAAAACACCCGATTGGAGGACCTGCGATGCAAGAATTGATCGAACGGGCAAAGGCGCTGCTGGCAGACGGCACGGTGTCCCGCGTGCTCGGCTGGCGCGCAACAGACACCCCCTTTGGTCCGGAGCCTGCGTTTTTCGAGAGCGGGGAAGAACTGAACGAATTTGTTTACAACTGTTTCTGTGGGGCGAATTTAAGCAAATATCTCATCGAGTCCTCCGCCCTCGAGGGCAAGACCCTGGCTTTTCTCAAGCCCTGTGACACGTACAGCTTCAATCAACTGTGCAAGGAGCACAGGATCGACCGCGGCAAGACCTATATCATCGGCGTGGGCTGCAAGGGCAAGATTACTGTCGAGCGCCTGCACGAACTGGGTATCAAGGGCATTTTAGACGTGGAGGATGCGGGCGATACCCTTACCGTAAAGACTTTGTACGGAGAAAAGTCCTGCCCCTATTCCGACGCCATGCTCGAGCGCTGCCACGCCTGTAAGGGCAAGGAACACCGGGTAGCCGACGAGGTGATCGGCGAAAGTGCGGACACCACCGATACCGACCGATTTGCAAAGGTGACGGAACTGGAACAAATGACCTCGAAGGAGCGGTATGCCTTCTTTCAGGCGGAATTGTCCAAATGTATCCGCTGTAACGCCTGCCGGAACGTCTGTCCGGTGTGCAACTGCCGCAAGTGCGTGTTTGACGGCAACGCGTTTGACTCGGTGCAGAAAGCAAATGCGACCGAATTTGAGGAAAAGATGTTTCACATCATTCGCGCCTTTCACGTGGCGGGGCGATGCACCGACTGCGGGGAGTGCAGCAGAGTCTGCCCGCAGGGGATCCCGCTGCATCTGCTCAACCGCAAACTGATCAAGGATATGGACGCCTTTTACGGGGAATATCAGGCGGGAGAGGACACGAGCACCGTGTCTCCCCTGACCGCTTATACCGAGCATGATATCGAGCCGGAAGCCGGAAAAGGAGGCAACGAGTGACGCAAAGACTTAGCCGCGAGGAATTGCCTCGCCTGTATGCCGCGATCGCACAGGTTGCCGATCTCTTTCTTCCGGTAAAACGTGCGGGCAAGACCAACTTTGCCTTGTGGAACACACAAACCGAGGTTGACCTTGACACGCTCAAAACCGCCAAAAGTCCGAAGGACTTATTCTTCCCTCAGTGCGAGCCCCTTTACACTTGTGATTGGCGGGAGGGAAACCTGACCGTAACTGCCCAAGCGCTTGCCGAGCGTGATTTTGTGGTATTCGGTGTGCGTGGGTGCGATCTGCGCGGTTTGGACGTACTGGATCGGGTGTTTTTGAGCGATCCGGTCGACAGTTTTTATGCCGCCCGCCGGGAGCATGGCACAGTGATCGCATTTGCCTGCCGTGAGCCGGAAGAGAGCTGTTTCTGCCGTACTTTCGGCGTTGACTGCGCCGAGCCGGGCGGGGACGTGACCGTATGGCTGACCGACGGGACCCTGTATTGGCGTGCAAACACCCCGAAAGGGCAGGCGCTGACCGATCGTCTGGATCTCTTGGGCAAGACCGACGATGCCGATGAACAGCGCCTTGCCGCCGAACAGACGGCGGCACGCGAGATCATCGACCGACTTCCCTATGCAAATCTCTTTCTCGACGGCTGGAACGGCGACGCGACCGAGGCGCGCTTTGCCTCTCCTTTGTGGGAGAAACTCTACCGCCCCTGTCTTGCCTGCGGCGCCTGCACCTTTGCCTGTCCGACCTGCCAGTGCTACGACATTCGCGATTATGACACCGGGAACGGCGTGCAGCGTTTTCGTTGCTGGGACTCGTGTATGTATTCCGACTTTACCATGATGGCGCACGGCAACAACCGTACCTCGCAGATGCAGCGCTTCCGTCAGCGGTTTATGCACAAACTGGTCTATTTCCCGGCCAACAACGACGGAATGTATTCCTGCGTCGGCTGCGGGCGTTGTGTGGAGCAGTGCCCGTCGGGCTTAAATATCGTCAAAGTCATCAAGGCCTTTGAAAAGGAGGCGAAAAAATGAGCGGATGTAACTGTTCCGGGCGGGATGTGCTCATTCCTCAGGTGGGCGTGATCACGGATATCCGTACCGAGACCCCGGACGTCAAGAGTTTTCGCGTGTGTGCGCCGGGCGGCGGAAAACTATTTGAGCATATGCCCGGTCAGTGCGCCATGCTGTGCGTGCCCGGTGTGAGCGAGGGAATGTTCTCCATCACGTCTTCACCGACCGTACAGGACTATCAGGAGTTTTCCATCAAACGGTGTGGTATGCTGACCGATCATTTGCATTCGCTCTCGGTGGGCGATCAGATCACCGTACGCGGGCCATACGGCAATCATTTTCCCGTGGAAAGCGAATTGAGGGGCAAGGACCTGCTCTTTGTCGCGGGCGGGATCGGCCTTGCGCCCCTGCGATCGGTGATCGGCTATGTGTCAGATCATCGCGCGGATTACGGCACGGTTGATATTCTCTACGGCTCGCGCTCGAAAGAGGATCTGGTCAAATATGACGAGATCACCGGGGTTTGGTCCAAAGCAGACGGGGTGAACGTCCATCTCACCATAGACCGCGCCGAAGACGGCTGGGACGGTCATGTGGGCTTTGTGCCCGCTTATCTGAAAGAACTGGGCTTTTCGAGCGATAAGACCGCTCTTTTGTGCGGCCCGCCGATCATGATCCGCTTTTCGCTGGAAACGCTCATGGAAATGGGCTTTTCCAAAAAACAAGTATATACCACCCTTGAACTGCGCATGAAATGCGGCGTGGGCAAATGCGGCAGGTGCAACATCGGTTCCAAATATGTTTGCAAGGACGGTCCGGTCTTTCGCTGCGATGAGATTGACGCCCTGCCGGATGAGTATTGAAAGAGGATAGCATGGAAACGGTAAATATCTATTTATACGGAAAAAAGTACAGCGTGCCCGCTGATCTTACGATCCTGTGTGCAATGGAATATGCGGGCTATACGCTCAAGCGCGGCTGCGGTTGCCGGCATGGCTTTTGCGGTGCCTGCGCGACCGTCTACCGGATCAAGGGAAAAAACGAGCTGAAAACCTGTCTTGCCTGTCAGACTCAGGTGCAGGAGGGCATGTATATCGCAAGCATTCCCTTTTTCCCGGCCGACAAGCGCACCTACGAGATCAACGCCCTTCGCCCCGAACAGCAGGTGATGATGCAGCTCTATCCCGAGATCTACGCCTGCATCGGATGCAACGCCTGTACCAAGGCTTGTACGCAGGGCTTGAACGTCATGCAGTATATCGCATACGCCCAGCGCGGCGATTTTGCAAAATGTGCGGAGGAGTCCTTTGATTGCGTGGGATGCGGGTGTTGCGTCATGCGCTGTCCTGCGGGCATTTCCCATCCGATGGTGGGACTGCTTGCAAGACGTCTGACCGGAAAGTATATCGCACCCGAGAGCAAGCATCTGACCGAGCGGGTCGCCGAGATTAATGCAGGACAATATGACGAGCTGATCGAGAAGATCATGCAGAAACCGATCGACGAGATCCAAGAATTATACAACAACCGAGAGATCGAGAAGTAAGGGGGAGAGCCGTGTACACAGAGCAAATGAACGCCTCGGTGCGCAAGGTAGAGGCGACAAGAGATGCGCGCATGGGCACAGAGCCGGAGCGCATGAGCGCGGAGCAAAAGGAACAACTGCTTGCGGCATTCCATCCCGATTATCGCGAGGACGCCTTTGACACCATCGCCATCGGCCCCAACAAGGGACAAAAAGTGCCCAAAGAACTGGGGCGGCTATTACATACCAACAGTCGACTGCTAAACGAGCAGATCGACCTTGACAGAATCGACTGCGACGCCGACGTGCTGATCATCGGCGGAGGCGGTGCCGGCGCGTCTGCCGCCATCCAAGCTCACGCGGCGGGCGCACAGGTTATGATGGTCACCAAACTGCGCATCGGGGATGCCAATACCATGATGGCGGAGGGCGGCATTCAGGCGGCCGATCAGCCGAACGACTCTCCCGTGCAGCACTATTTGGACGCATTTGGCGGCGGGCATTTTGCCGCCCGCCCGGAGTTGCTGCGCCGTCTGGTCATGGAAGCGCCCGACGCCATCCGGTGGTTAAACGATCTGGGCGTGATGTTCGACAAGGACGCTCAGGGCAACATGGTCACCACCCACGGCGGCGGCACGTCCCGCAAGCGGATGCACGCCTGCAAGGACTATTCGGGAGCGGAGATCATGCGCACCCTGCGCGACGAGGTGCTTAACCGTGGGATCCCGGTCATCGAGTTCACTTCCGCCGTGGAATTGTTGAAAGACGAGAACGGCAACGCGGCGGGCGCGGTGTTGCTCAACATGGAGACCGACGAATATCTGGTCGCTCGGGCAAAAACCGTAATTTTGGCGACCGGCGGGGCGGGCAGACTGCACTATCAGGGCTTTCCCACCTCCAATCACTACGGTGCGACCGCGGACGGTCTTGTGCTGGGCTACCGTGCGGGCGTGCCGCTGCTCTATCAGGATACTATTCAATATCACCCGACCGGCGTAGCATTCCCGTCGCAGATCTACGGTGCGCTGGTCACCGAAAAGGTGCGCTCGCTGGGCGCGATGCTGGTCAACTGCGAGGGCGAGGCGTTTATGCACCCGCTCGAGACTCGCGACGTCGCGGCGGCGGCCATCATCCGCGAATGCTCCGAGAGGGGCAAGGGGGTGGACACGCCGCTTGGCAGCGGGGTGTGGTTAGATACCCCGATGATCGAGCGTATTGGAGGTGCGGGCACGATTGAGCGCCGCATTCCCGCCATGCTCCGTATGTACTTAAATTACGGCATTGATATGCGCACCACCCCGATTTTGGTCTATCCGACCCTGCACTATCAGAACGGGGGACTGGAGATCGATGCCGCCGGCTTTACCAAATCGGTAGGCAACCTGCTGGCGGCGGGCGAGGTGGTCGGCGGCATCCACGGGCGCAACCGTCTGATGGGCAACTCGCTGCTCGATATCATCGTGTTCGGGCGCGGCGCGGGAAAAGCAGCCGCCGAGAGGGCCAAAGAGGTCACGGTCGGGAAACTGAATCTTGACCATATCCACACTTATGCCGAGCAACTTTCCGAGGCAGGACTTGCAGGTGACGGACTTTCACCCCTTCTGTTGCCGAATTATGCCCGCAAGGCAAGATAGGAGAGAGAAATGCGCGAGATCAATATCAAAGAGATCATCGATACCGTCGAGCGGTTGTGTATTGAAGCAAACCAACATCTGCCGGAGGACGTCCGCGCAGCGCTGTGCGCGTTCCGTGCGCGGGAGGACGGGCAGATCGCCTGCGGTGTACTCGACAACATCATAGAGAATTACGGGATCGCCGACCGGGAGTGCGTACCCATCTGTCAGGACACCGGCATGGCATGCGTGTTTTTGGAGATCGGGCAGGATCTGCATATCACGGGCGGCTCGCTTACCGAGGCGGTCGATGAGGGCGTGCGCCGCGGATACCAAAACGGTTATCTGCGCAAAAGCGTGGTGGCAGACCCCATTCGCCGGGGCAACACAGGTGACAACACCCCCGCCATGCTCTATACCGAAATCGTGCCCGGTGATCGGTTGAAGATCACGGTGGCGCCCAAGGGCTTCGGCAGTGAAAACATGAGCATGATCCGTATGTTCAAGCCCTCTGCGGGCCTTGAGGGGATCAAGGACTTTATTCTCGAAACAGTGGAAACAGCAGGACCCAATCCTTGCCCGCCGATGGTAGTCGGCGTGGGCATCGGCGGTACGTTTGACAAATGCGCCCTGCTTGCCAAGAAAGCGTTGTTGCGTCCATTGGACTCTCATCATCCTGATCCGTATTATGCCGAACTCGAGTGCGAAATGTTGGAAAAGATCAATGCGCTGGGCATCGGCCCGCAGGGCTTTGGCGGGCGGACGACGGCGATCGGTCTGAATATTGAGAGCCTGCCCACTCATATCGCGGGTATGCCGTGCGCGGTCAATATCAACTGCCACGTGACCCGGCACAAAACGGAGGTGCTGTGAAATGGAAAAGCATATCACCCTGCCGCTGACCGAGGAGTTGGCAATGAGCCTGCACGCGGGTGACACGGTCTATTTGACCGGGACGGTCTACACCTCGCGGGACGCGGGACACAAGCGTATGTGCGAGGCGCTCGCACGCGGGGAGCAACTGCCCTTTGATCCGACGGATGCGACCATCTACTACGTCGGTCCGACCCCTGCCAAACCCGGTCAGGTGATCGGATCCGCAGGACCTACCACCAGCGGACGCATGGACGCCTACGCCCCTACTATGATGCGTGTGGGAGCACGCGGCATGATCGGAAAGGGCGCACGTCTGCCCGAGGTGGTCGAGGCAATGAAGCAATATCACGGGGTCTATTTCGGCGCGATCGGAGGCGCCGGAGCGTTGCTTTCCAAGTGTATTCGAAAGGCGGAACTGATCGCCTACGAAGATCTGGGCGCCGAGGCGCTGCGTCGGCTGTATGTCGAGGATATGCCGCTTGTGGTCATCATCGACTGTGAGGGCAACAATCTCTATCAAATCGGCAGAGCACGGTATTTGTCCGAACATAAGGAGGAAGTAAGAAATGACTGATTTATTGGAAGCGTTAATGATCTTGTGTTTTGGCTTGTCCTGGCCGATCTCCATCCGCAAAAGCTGGGTTTCCCGTACCGCCAAGGGCAAAAGCCTGTTTTTTGAGTTCTTTATCTGGGTGGGCTATGTGTTCGGCATTGTCCGTAAATTTCTGATGTGGAGCCCGCAGAGCGACTGGTTATTCTATCTTGCGTGGATCTTTTATTTCCTGAATATCACCGAAATCACCGTCGACATGATCCTGTATTTCAGAAATATCCGCCTCGACCGTGAACGGGACACAAAATAAATTCAGCCGCGCGGTATCCGGCCCGCGCGGTTTTCTTTGACATCTTTCCCAAAATATAGTATAATGTTAAAGATAAACTACGAAAGAGTGAATAGGTTGAGTAAAATCGAAGCGTTCATGCATTGGATCAGCGGAAAACACGTGTGTGTGATCGGAATCGGCGTGTCCAACACCCCGGTAATCGACACGCTGTTATCTTGGGGTGCGAGCGTAAGCGCCCACGACCGCAAGGAGCGTGCGCAAAAGGAAGAACTTGCAGATGCCCTCGAACAAAAGGGCGTGCGGGTGGTGTTCGGCGGGCATTATCTCGATGATCTTGACGGTGACGTTATTTTCAAAGCGCCCGGGATCCGCCCGGATATCCCCCCTCTTGTGTCTGCTCGCGAGCGGGGCGTGACCGTGACCAATGAGATGGAGGTCTTTTTTCACTTGTGCCCGGCAAAAATTTTTGCCGTGACCGGCAGCGACGGAAAGACCACGACTACCACGCTGATCTCCAAGATGCTAAAGGCACAGTACGGCAAGGTCTATTTAGGCGGCAATATCGGCAAGCCGTTGCTTCCCGAGGTCGAGCGCATGAGCGCGGAGGACTTCGCGGTGGTGGAGTTATCCAGTTTTCAGTTACAGGCAATGCGTTCCTCGCCTGACGTGGCGGTGATCACCAACCTCTCTCCCAATCATCTCGACTGGCACACAGGCATGGATGAGTATCTGGATGCAAAAAAGAATATCTTCCGCTTTCAGCGCCCGGACGGGCGGGTGGTACTCAATTATGAGAACGATGCGACCCGCAGCGCGGCCTCTGAGGCGCCGTCCCACGTGACTTTTTTCTCTTCAAAGCGTGTTCCGGAGGGCGGCGTATATCTCAAAGACGGCTGGATCTATGACGGTTGCAGTCCCATCGTAAAAAAAGAAGAAATTTTGCTGCCGGGTATGCACAACGTGGAGAATTACATGGCGGCCATCGGCGCGGTTTCCGGCTATGTGGGAGCCGAAACCATCCGCACTGTTGCGCGCACTTTCGCAGGTGTGGAGCACAGGATCGAACTGGTGCGCGAAAAAGACGGAGTAAGATACTATAACAGCAGCATTGACTCCAGTCCCACCCGTACCGAGGCGGCACTGCGTTCCTTTACCCAAAAGGTGATTGTTATCATGGGCGGTTACGATAAGCATATCCCGTTTGCCCCGCTTGCGCCCGTTGTCGCAGACTGTGCCAAAACGGTGGTGCTGACCGGCGCTGCCGCCGACAAGATCGAGGACGCGATCCGGGATACCGGCGTACCGATCTGCCGTGCGGCGGATCTTGCCGACGCAGTCATGCAGGCGCACGCGATCGCCCGACCGGGCGACGTTGTGATCCTCTCTCCCGCCTGCGCAAGTTTTGATGCGTTTGCGAATTTCATGGAGCGGGGAAATGTTTTCAAGGAGATCGTAAAAGGACTATGAAACTATCGGATCAACTGCTTTCAGTTGCCCGCGAAGCCGAGTGTGAACTTGCCCCGCGCTTTGCCGAAGTCGATGCGATTGCATATCAGAATACACGAAAGGTACTGGAGTCCTTTGCCGCCCATCGGGTGAGCGAGGCGCATTTTGCGTCGACTACAGGCTACGGCTATGACGATAAGGGCAGGGACACGCTGGACGGGATCTACGCCGACGTGTTCGGCGCTCAGGCGGCGCTGGTGCGTCCGCATATCGTCAACGGCACACAGGCGCTGACCGTCGGACTGTTCGGTTTGCTCCGCACGGGGGACACCCTGCTTTCGGTCACCGGAAAGCCCTATGACACTCTGGAAGAGGTGATCGGGATCGCGGGACAGCCGGGCAACGGTTCACTTGCCGATTTCGGCATTGGCTACCGACAGATTGAGATGATCGACGGAGCACAGATCGACTATCCCGCACTGGGAGAAGCGCTGCAAGATCCGAGTGTCAAAGTAGTCTTTGTCCAGCGCTCCAAGGGCTATCTCAACCGCAAGACCCTGTCGGTCAGGCAGATCGGCAAGATCGCGGAATTTGTGCACGCCCGCAGCCGAGCGTATGTAGTGGTAGATAACTGCTACGGCGAATTTACCGAAACGCTTGAGCCGACTGCCGTCGGCGCGGATCTGATCATCGGTTCCTTAATCAAAAATCCGGGCGGCGGCATGGCTCAGTCGGGCGGATACCTTGCCGGAACCGAACAAGCGGTTACGCTATGTTCTTACCGCTTGACCAGTGTGGGCACGGGCGGCGAGGTTGGAGCCTCGCTGGGGCAGAATCGTGATCTTTACCGGGGCTTCTTTTATGCGCCGCATACGGTTGCCCAGGCGCTCAAAACCGCGCAGTTTTCCGCATATTTGTTTGAAAAATTAGGCTATACGGTCGCGCCGCGCTATGATGAGCCGCGATACGATATTATCCAAATGGTGCAGTGCGGCACGGCGGAGGGCCTGTGTGCCTTTTGCCGGGGGATCCAGTACGGCTCTCCGGTCGACGCTTTTGTCACCCCCGAGCCATGGGCAATGCCCGGCTATCAGGACCGGGTCATCATGGCTTCCGGTACATTCATTCAGGGCGCGTCCATCGAACTATCCGCAGACGGTCCGCTTCGCCCGCCCTATACCGCCTATCTGCAAGGCGGCCTCACTTACGAGAGCGGCAAATACGGCGTCCTCTGTGCCGCGCAGGAAATGATGAAATGATCCGGCAAAAAGCCACCTGCTATGCGGGTGGTTTTTTGCTGCAATCATATTACTTGGATCCCTTGATCGATGTCTGGCCTGCGGCAATCCGGCAATACGCAGTCATACTTTTCGGGTAAAATATAAGGGAGAAAAATTGCATATGGAAAGGATCATTACAGAGAAAACCATTAAAAATTTTGAAGCACGTCTCATAAGTGAGGAAAAGAGCAAAAACACCGTGGAGAAATATCTGCGGGACGTGCGGGCGTTTGCCGTCTCGCTGAACGGCAAACCGGTATCGAAAGAAACCATGATCGACTACAAACAGCAACTGACTCAAAATGGTTACGCCATTCGCAGCGTCAATTCCGTCTTGGCAAGTCTGAACAGCCTGTTTTCACTCCTCGGCTGGCACGACTGCCGGGTAAAAGCCTTAAAACTCCAGCGGCAGGTCTTTTGCCCGGAGGAAAAGGAACTTACCAAAGCGGAGTATGAGCGCCTCTGCCGGGCGGCGCAACAGAGGCACAATGGGCGGCTGAACCTTGTCCTGCAAACCATTTGCGGGACAGGCATTTGGGTCAGCGAACTGCCGTTTATTACCGTTGAAGCTGTTAAAAACGGGGAGGCGGTCGTGTCGCTCAAAGGAAAAACACGAACGGTATTCCTCGTCAAACCTCTGCAAAAGAAACTGCTCCGCTATATTGCGGAGCAAAAAATACAGTCGGGCGCGGTATTCATCACCCGCACAGGCAAGCCCATGAGCCGCACCAATATCTGGTGAGAGATGAAAAGCCTGTGCGAACAAGCCGGGGTCAACCCGCAAAAGGTGTTTCCTCATAATCTCCGGCATCTGTTCGCACGGGTATTTTACGGCATAGAGAAAGACATCGTAAAACTTGCAGACATTCTCGGCCACAGCAGTATCAACACAACGAGAATTTATATCGTCAGCACCGGCGCGGAACACCGCCGCAGAATGGAATCCATGCGGCTGATTATTTGACGCAAAAAACAAAAAAGCCACCCAAACCCGGCGACTGCAACAGAATCAGTATTATGTTGTATGCGTATGATCGCTGAGTGCAACACTCATAATGATACACAAAAATGTAGCACAAATTGATCCGATTTTCAATAGGTTTTGAAAGAAAAGTATGATTTGTTAGAAAATTGTCGACAATAGCGCAACACAAGAAAGCCTTCTTAATTATAAAAATTAAAAAGGCTTGGCTTTCCTTGCTCATTTTTGGATTGGAAACGCTCCCCCGTTCGATGGGGAGCGTTTTCTTATGACTGTAATTACAACATAATACTGATTCTGTTGCACTTTGCGGCACAGCAGGAAAGGAAGAAGGAATTTTATCGGTATGGCACCGGAACAGATAACCAACCAAATCAATACGAATCCACAGCACAGCGCGCCTTCCCACAGGCGAAAAGAACGCTTTTTTACCGTCTATAACGTCATCGGGATTATCCTCTGTATCCTGTTTTTGCCCGGTTTTTTGATTTCTACGACGCTTTTGGTCGGTTCTTTGATTCACCCGGATTTTCCGCCGAGTTGTTTTGGCTATACCCCGCTGATGGTGGAAACCGGCAGTATGATTCCCCTGTTTGATGAGGAAGATCTGATTTTGGTCAAAAACACTGCGGCCGACGCGACCTATCAAGTGGGCGACGTCGTCTGTTATCACAGCGGAAACTCCTACGTCACCCACCGGATCATCGAGATCGCGATCGACGAGGACGGCAACGCCGTCTACACCACCAAGGGTGACGCCAACAACACGCCCGACCGCGAGCCGGTAAGTCCGGAACAGATTCTCGGCGTTTATATCACGCATTTTGAGGGTTGGGGCAAGGCGCTTCTGTTTATCCAAACGCCCGTAGGCATGATTCTTTGCGTGATGCTTCCCATCTTTATTGTGATTTTGCTGTTCACCGTTCCGCCGCGTTTTGCCGATTTTATCAATCGCAGAAAGCAACGGGCGGCCCGCCGTGCCGCAGGCGATTTGGCGGAGGGCGACGCTCCGGACGGGCAAAATGAAAATCGGTTATAACCGGGCCGGCCACACGGCCCTGGATATGACATACATGAAAAATACTTAGGAGGTTTTGACAAAATGATCAAGACAAAGAAAAACGGCTTGCTGAAAGTCGCTTGCGCGATGCTGGTTGTCATGATGTTGGCCACCTGCGTTATTTCCGGAACTTTGGCGAAGTACGCGAGCAAGACGACCGAGGCTCTTTCAGCTTCTGCACAGGTTGCAAAGTGGAGCGTTAAAGTCGGTGAAACTGAAATTGACGCACTGACTGCGGATGAACTTACATTCAAAGTTTACGAATTGGACTCAAAAACGAAAGATGAACATGTCAAGACTGAAAACTTGATTGCTCCCGGCACTTGGGGATATGCTACCGTTGAAATTAAAAATGACAGTGAAGTGAATGCCGACATTAGCGCAACCTTCACTAAAACAGCGAGCGGTCTTCCTACGGGCATGACTGTTGCTTTTCTTAATGCAGAACCGAGCAGTCAAACAGACGTTACAGGGACAGAAACATCTGTCTCCAACAATAACGTTGCTCCTGATGATTCTGTCAAGGCATATATTGCCTTTGTGTGGAATTTCGACACTGCACCCGAGGGAAGTAATGATACCAACGATACGACATTCGGCAAAGCGGCATCAAAACTCGAATTAGGTAAAGTTTCGATCAACGCAGAGCAGGTCGACTAATTTCTCAACCGTAAGCAGACGGCCTCGAAGCGTCGCCTGTGGTTGATACAACTATGGACGGACAGCCTTGTATGTGGCGACGGGGCTGTCTGCTATGGCTGAAATATGTTAAACCTTTAACGGTGCGGCCTGCCGGAAAAGCCGGCGGGCCGTATCCTTAAGGGCTTAAAGTGATCGGGAAAACAAGGAAGTTTCCATACGGTCAAGGCGTTAAGCTAATTCAGGAGGATTTGGCACATGGTCAAGATAAAGAGCATGATAAAGAAATACGGCCTTCTCGTAGCCGCCTGCTTGATGTTGGCAACCTGCGTCATTTCCGGCACAATGGCGAAATATTACAGCACAAGCCCCGCCTCCGGCCTCACGGTCACCGTGGCAAAGTGGGGCGTGACGGTCGGCGGGGAAGGTACAGAAGGTGAAATAATCGGGAATGCTATAAGCTTGGAGGGAGTCGGCTGGTCTATTAGAGAACGGATTCAACCCCGGTGAAGATGCGGACGTAATTGCT